>NZ_NRDQ01000255.1 GCF_002878455.1 Janthinobacterium sp. AD80 | reverse complement strand
GGACGCGCCGCCGCTGTACCCGCTGCCGCAGGAATTGCTGGACGCGGCCATCGGCGCCGGCGACAGCACCGGTGCGCCGGAGCAGCGCGCGGCGCGCCTGAGCATGTCCGTCATCCACGGCAGCATGGCCTCGGCCGACGCGCCCGTCATGAGCGGCTGCTATGCCTATGAATCGCTGCGCGGCAGCATGAGCTTTCTCGACCGCCTGCTGGCCGGCAAGCTGCAGGAAATCCATGCGCTGGGCCGCTTTCCGCAGCGCCCGGATTCGGCCCTGGTGGTGCTGCAGCCCGATGCGGCGCAGCGGCCAGGCGGCGCCATCGTCATCGGCCTGGGCGCGCTGGGCGAACTGACGCCGGGCGAACTGGCGCGCGCCTTTGCCGGCGGCCTGCTGGAATACGCGTGCGTCTGCCTGCAGGTACGGGCCGCCGGCAAGCCCGGTGCGCCGGCCATGGGCGAACACGGCTTGCGCGTGGCCAGCCTGCTGTCCGGTTCCGGCTATGGCGGCTTGAGCATCGCCCTGTGCGCGCGCGCCCTGATCGACGGCGCGCGCAGCGCCAACCGGCGCCTGGAAGACGCGGGCATGGCTTGCCGCATCGGCCACGTCGCCATCTACGAACAGTCGGAGGCGCGCGCCATCGCCGCCGCCGTGGCCATCGAGCAGATCCTGGCCGAAGCGCGCTACCAGGGCAGCTTCACCTTCGAGCGGCGCATCCGCCACAGCCCCGGCGGCTACCGGCGCATCCTGCCCGCCCTGAGCGGCGACAATGGCTGGCGCCGCGTGCAGATCGTCGCCGCCGACCTCTCCGGCGCCCTGCGCTTCACCTTGCTGACGGACCGCGCCCACAACAGCGTCGACGAGGAGCCGAACCAGCGGCAAGCCGTCGATGGCCTGATCATGGACGCCACCGACAACACCACCGACCAGCCGGGCTTGTCGCGCGCCCTGTACGAACTGATGCTGCCCAATGGCCTGAAGGCGGCCATCCCCGAGATGCGCGGCCTGATCCTGGCCGTCGATGAAAGCGCCGCCATCTATCCGTGGGAACTGATGCGCGACGAGGCGGGCAACGAGGAAAGCCCGCTGTCGACACGCATCGGCATGGTGCGCCAGCTGGCCAGCCTGCGCGAACAGCCGCCCGCCACCAGCCCGCCCAGCAACAGCGTGCTGGTGATCGGCGACACGGATTCCGGCCTGCCCGAGCTGCCTGGCGCCCAGGCCGAGGCGCAGGACGTGGCGCGCATGTTCGGCGCGTATGGCTACCAGGTGCGCGAACTGCTGCGCCCGCAGGCCCAGCGCGTGCTGGTGCATTTGTTCGACGAGCGCTATTTTGCCATCCACCTGGCCGGCCATGGCGAGGTGGCCGGCCCCGGCATCGCCCATACGGGCCTGGTGCTGGGGCCGAAGACGCGCCTGACGGCGGCGCAGGTGAGCAAGCTGAAACGGGTGCCGCAGTTCGTCTTCATCAATTGCTGCCACCTGGGCGACATGCGTCCTGACGCCATCGCGCCATGGTCGAAACTGGCCGCCAGCCTGGCCACCGCCTTTATTGAAATGGGTTCGCAGGCGGTGATCGCGGCCGGCTGGCGCATCGACGACCAGGCGGCCAGCATCTTCGCCCACAGCGTCTACCACGCCATGCTGAGCGGCGAATATTTCGGCGACGCCGTGCGCCTGGCGCGCGAGGCGGCCTATCTGCAGTTTCCCGCCTCGAACACCTGGGGCGCCTACCAGGCATATGGCGATGACCGCTACCGCTTCCCGAACACGCAGAGCCGGCCCTGGCAGGCGCCCGACTACCGCTACCACGGCCACTTGCTGGCCGACCTGGAAACCCTGCACGCGCGCCTGGCCGGCGCCGATGCGGCGCGCCGCGCGGCCATCGGGGAAAAACTCGGCTGCATCGAGGACGCCGTGCGCACGCGCTTCTTCGGCTGCGCCGATATCCGCGAAAACATGGCCGCCACGCGGGCCGGCCTCGGTGGCCTGGAGAACACCCTGCGCGCCATCGAGCATTACCGGGCGGCGCACAGCGCGGCCGACGGCAAGGTGCCCCTGCGCGCGCTGGCGCACCTGGCGGAACTGGAAATACGCCAGGGCGCGGCCCTGTGCGGCCTGGATGCGGGCCCCGGCATTGAAGTGCCGGCCGCGCCGGATATGGCGCAGGGACGGCAGCTGCTGCAGGACGGGAAACAGCATATCGACCTGCTGGTGGCGCTGGCGCCGACGGCGCAGCGCCTGGCCCTGCTGGGCCGCTACTGGGCCTTGCAGGCCCGCCTCGCCTGCAAGGCCGGGGAAACGGGCGTGCCGGCGCTGCGCGCCATGAGCGATGCCTGCCTGGCAGCGCTGGACGAGGCGCGCCACCGCAGCGGCGCGGCCGACTGCGATCTGGTCTTCCAGGTGCTGGCCGGCACCCTGCTGCTGAAAAGCCATGGCGAGGAACAGGCCTGGCAGGCGCTGCACCCAAAGCTGGACGAACTGCTGCACGACGCCATCGACTACGCGCGCCAGCGCCATGCGGACGAGCACCGCGCCATCGATGCGGCGGCCCCCGTGCGCGCCGCGCTGATGGCGGCCCTGTGG
>NZ_NRDQ01000254.1 GCF_002878455.1 Janthinobacterium sp. AD80 | reverse complement strand
GGCATGCAGGCTGCCTGCCTGTTCGCGCAGTGCTAGCAGCGCGGCCGCGTATTCCGGCGTATCGATATCGTGGGGAATCAGCTGCACGCAGTCGAGCACCAGCCAGGGCTGAGCGCCTGCCAGCAAGCTGCTGATGGCGCCGCGCGCGACGATGTCGGCCGCGTCGCGCGGCTTGTCCATCAGCTGCGACAGCGCTTGCCAGCTGGCCTGCGCCTGCGCCATCGGCGCGGCCAGCACGCAGGGACAGTCTTCGCCATCGCCGTAGATGGGCCAGGCGGCCGCTTGCGTGCCGGCACCGGCGAGCAGCTTGAACAGCACGGGTATGCCCTGGCGCCATTCGGCCAGGCCGGTGATGGTCTCGGTGTCGAAGCCGGTCTGGCCGGGTAAAAAGGCGGTGCTGAACAGGGCTGCGGTATTGATCATGTTTTTTCGTTAAAGATGTTGGGGACTCAGGGCGACGGGGGCATCAGCCAGTGCGTCAGGTCGCCGTGCCGCAGGCCCAGCTGCTTTGCCGCGGCGGCGGCTTCGAAGGCCCACAGGCCGTAGTAGCCGCCCAGGCCCTGCGCGCGCAAGTGGCCGTTGAACCAGTCTTCCTGCACCAGCGCCGCATGCCAGCCGGCCAGATACTGCCGCAGATGCTCAAGCTGCTGCGCGCGATCGTCGGCCTGCAGGCAGTCGTACAGGGCCGTGTAGGGCTCGGCGAAATACCATTCGTCGACGGCGGGGCGCTGCGGATCGATGGCCGACAGCAGGGCTTCGTACACGCCGTCTTCGCCATCGAAGGCCGTTTGCAGGGCGGCCAGGCGCGCGGCCAGGTCGTGGCGGCCGAACAGCAGGGCGGCGCCCAGCAGCTGCAGGGTGCGCGCATAGTCGGTCAGCTGTTCAAAGTCAAACGCGGGCAGGTCCTCGTCATCGTAGGCGTCGGCCAGGGCCGCGCGCGCCGCCTCGCAGGCGCCGATGGCAGCTTCCAGCGCAGCGACCACTTCCGGCAAGGGCAAGCCCGCCGTATAGCGCAGCGAGAAAGCCTGGTAGGCCGTGCTGGCCGCCGCGCAGGCCCAGTAGGCGGCATCGCCGCCGTCGCTTTCCGCTTGCGCCTGCGCGCGCCCGTAGGCCGCCAGCAGGGCGTCGAAATAGGCAAGGTTGCGGGCAAAATCAAACGGCGTGCCAACGGGCGCGGGCGGCGCCTGGCGCGGCGTGTGCGGCCATGCTGCCGCCGATGGCGGACAGGCGTCGG
This sequence comes from Janthinobacterium sp. AD80, assembly GCF_002878455.1. GTDB lineage: Bacteria > Pseudomonadota > Gammaproteobacteria > Burkholderiales > Burkholderiaceae_D > Janthinobacterium. The sequence goes on along the minus strand of NZ_NRDQ01000254.1, from coordinate 12,344 downwards.
CGCATGCGCGCTGGATGGCCCAGTCGGCAAACACCTGCTGCAGATACTGCGCCGTCTCGTCGTCGTGGGCGATGGCGCCCGCGCCCACCAGGGTCGTGCCCAGCAGGGTGTAGCCGGGAAAGCGGCTGCTTTCGTAGGCGATGGTGGTCACGCTCTGGATGGCCTTGCCGTCGCTCAGGTCGCGCACGCGGAAGTACACATCGTCCCAGCCTGCCAGCGGTGGCGCCGCCCGGCCGGCCGGCAAGGTGCTCCAGCTGCCGTCGTCTTCCTCGGCATAGGCGTCGAGCAGTTCATCGAGTCCGCCCGGGCGGTCGATGCGGTTGTTGGCGTCGTACTGCAAGCCCAGTTCGGCCGCGAACGCCGCTGCGTGGCGGCCCGCAAATACCAGGTACTGGGCGTTCAGGGTGCCGACCAGCAGGTCGCTATGCCGGCCCGCCACGCCGAGGGCCTGCGGCAGCCGGTACCAGTGGTGGCCGGGGATGCCGGCCATGGCGCCCCCTTCGGCCGCGTCCGGGTTCGCGCAGCGCAGCTGTTCCAGCCAGTCGTAGCGTGCGTGCCGCTCCGCCTCGGTGCCGCTGCCGCGGCCAGTCAATTCATCGAACAGGGTATTCAACAACATGTGCATCTATCCTAAAAAAGCGTTCATGCCGCTGCCGTTTGCGCAAACGCATACAGCGCATCGAGCACGGCGTCCGGCTGCTCGGCCATCAATTCGTGCCCGCTGTCGACTTGCACTACCGTGCCATGCGCGATGGCAGACGTCAGCAGCCGTGTCGACTTGGGCGGCGTCATCATGTCGCGCGCGCCGAAAATGAATAAAGTGGGGCAGTGTACCGAAGCGGCGGCGATTTCGCCGTTCGCATAGGCATTACAGGCAAAAAAATCCGTGTGAAACACATGATCGGGGTTGATGGCGGCGATGCGCTGCTTCAGACGACGCGCGCCGCCCATGGCATAAAAGCCGGGGCCAGGGAACGACGGCTTTTGCGCGATCGACGAGTGTGACCAGATATTGACCATGTCGATGGCCGCCTGTTCGTCCTGCAGTGACGTTTCCAGCAGCGCCGGCGAGACTTTCATCGGGTAAGTGGAACCGAGCATGGCCAGGTGGCTGACGCGCTGCGGCGCCAGGTGCGCCGCTTCCAGCGCGATCAATGAGCCCATGCTGTGGCCGACCAGCATGGCCTTGGCCGCGCCGGCCGCATCGAGCACGGCCAGGATCCAGCGCGCCAGTTCTTCGACACTGGCCTTCGCCGCGCCCAGGCTGCGTCCATGGCCCGGCAAGTCGACGGCCAGCACGTTCCAGCCGTGGTGGGCGAAATAGCGCGTCTGCAGGGCCCACACGCTATGGTCATTCTGCGCGCCGTGGATGAAGACGGCCGTCGGCTGACTTGGGTTAAAAGCCTTACTGCCCGTGTAGCAGTAGGCGACGGTATGGTCGATGGTGAGCAGCATCTCAGGCGCCTTTCTGCGACAGTTTCAGGCCACGGGCCAGGTCTTCGATCAAATCGTCCGCGTCTTCCAGGCCCACCGACAGGCGCATGGTGCCCTGCGTGATGCCGGCCTGCTCCAGCTGCGCGTTGGGCACGCGGAAATGCGTGGTCGAGGCGGGGTGGATGACGAGCGACTTGGCGTCGCCCACGTTGGCCAGGTGCGAAAAGATCTTCAGGCTGTCGACGAAGCGCTGGCCCGCCGCGCGGTCGCCGCGCAGATTGAAGGTGAAGACGGCGCCCGCGCCCTTCGGCAGCAGGGTCTGCGCCAGCGCGTAGTCCGGGTGCGATGGCAGTTCGGGGTAGGACACGGCATCCACGGCCGGATTGGCCAGCAGGAAGTCGACCACCTTGCGCGTGTTGGCCACGTGGCGGTCCATGCGCAGGCCCAGTGTCTCGATGCCTTGCAGGACGGCGAAGGCATTATGCGGGCTCATGACGGCGCCGAAATCGCGCAAGCCTTCGCGCCGCGCGCGCAGGGCGAACGGCGCCACCGTCGATTCCTCGGCGAAGACCATGCCGTGGAAGCCCTCATACGGTTCGCACAGTTCGGCGAAACGGCCCGTCTTGTCGTAGGCGGCTTGCCAGTCGAAGGTGCCGCCATCGACCAGCAGGCCGCCGATGGCCGTGCCATGCCCGCATAAAAACTTGGTGGCCGAGTGGAAGACCAGGTCGGCGCCGTGCTCGAAAGGGCGCAGCAGATACGGCGTGGTGAATGTCGAATCGAGCATCAGCGGCAACTGGTGTTCGTGCGCCAGGGCGGCGATGGTCGGGATGTCCAGCACGTCGAGGCCGGGATTGCCCAGGGTTTCGGCAAACAGTACCTTGGTATTCGGGCGGATGGCGGCGCGCCACGCATCCACGTCGCGCGGGTCGACAAAAGTCGTCTCGATGCCGAAGCGTTTCAAGGTGTAGGCCAGCAGGTTGTGCGAGCCGCCGTACAGGGCGCGCGAGGCCACGATGTGCGAGCCGGCGCCGGCGATGGTGCATACACCCAGGTGCATGGCTGCCTGGCCGCTGGCCGTGGCGATGCCGGCCACGCCACCTTCGAGGGCGGCGATGCGTTCTTCCAGCACCGCGTTGGTGGGATTCGAGATGCGCGAGTACACGTGTCCGGCCCGCTCCATGTTGAACAGCGAGGCCGCGTGGTCCGAACTCTTGAAGGCGAACGAGGACGTGAAATGGATGGGCGTGGCGCGCGCGCCCGTGGCCGGATCGGGCGTGGCGCCCGCATGCAGCGATAAAGTGTCAAAACCGGGGTATTTCGGGCCGCTCATGGTGTCTCCGCCAAGTTTTTTATAGTGGCAAGATCGTAACCTGATTTGCGGCAGAGCAAAAGGGCATGCGTGCAGGGCGCATGGCGCCGTGGCGGCGAGCCGCCCGTGTAACCTGAAGTGTAAAAAAAGTGACCGGCGCGCGGCGGCGGTGGTAGGATATCGGGTCAGCGATTTTCGGGCTGTTTTACCTGTGCGCGTGCGCCGCGCCGCAGGAAAGGCCGCTACGTGCAAGCGAAATCCTGGGCTACAGGCGAACTCTCATCGCATGTCCACCAGGAAAGATTTTATGCCCGCAATATCGTTCGACGGCGACCTCGCCGTACCCGGACCATCTATAGTCGACGGCCTCTGCCACGCAGGCTGGGTCATGCAAGAGCGTTTTATTTCTCCTGAACTGAGCCGCCAGCTGGCCGCCGAATGCGTGCAATCCATGCTCAATGGCAACATGAAGGGCGCCGGCGTGGGCAGCGGCCATGCGCCGCTGCTGCAGCCGGAGATCCGCGGCGACCATATCGAATGGCTGGAAACGGGGCGTTCCGCCGCCTGCGACAGCTATCTGGCGCACATGGAAACCCTGCGCCAGACCTTGAACCGCGAGCTGTTCCTGGGCCTGGACGAGTACGAAAGCCACTTCGCCCTGTACGCGCCGGGCGCCTTTTACCGCGCCCACCTGGACCGTTTCCGCGACGACGACAAGCGCACCGTGTCTGTCGTGCTGTACCTCAATGAAGACTGGCTGCCCGAACACGGCGGCGCGCTGCGTTTGCACCCGCAAGGCGCGCCCGTGGTGGATGTCGGGCCGGTGGCGGGGCGCATGGCCATGTTCATGTCGGGCGAGATGCTGCATGAAGTGCTGCCGACGGCGCGCCAGCGCTTGTCCATCGCCGGCTGGTTCCGCCGCCGGGCGTGAAAAAACTGCTGCGCGTCGCGGGGCACGACCGGCGATGCCCGCTGTACTAAAGTACAGCTGCGAAGTACAGCTGCGCTTCTCGGCCGCGCCGCGCATCCGCTCGCTACGCTTTTCTTGCCCGACAAACCTCTTCGATTTGATTGCGCGCAAGGCTGGATTTTTCCGCAGGCATAGGCTACAGTCGCTGTAAGGGCTAGAATAACTAAAAAACCAATCACGCGGACAGGACGGCCAATATGAAAGTATCTGAAATTCTCCAAGTCAAGGGCAATATCCTCTACACGGTCACGCCAGACCAGCCCCTGCTTGACGCGGCCAATACCATGGCTGAAAAAGACATCGGTTCGCTGGTGGTCATGGAATTTGGCGACCTGGTCGGCATGCTGACCTTCCGCGAAGTGCTCAATGCCCTGCATGAGAACGCGGGCCAGATCGGCGGCGGCACCGTGCGCAAGCACATGGATGACCACCCGATCACCGTCACCCCCGATACGGAAGTGAACGAAGTGCGCCGCATCATGCTGGAAAAGCACGCGCGCTACCTGCCCGTGATGAACGCCAAGACCCTGCTGGGCGTTATTTCCTTCTACGACGTCGCGCGCGCCGTGTTGGAAGCGCAAAGTTTTGAAAACCAGATGCTCAAGGCGTATATCCGCGACTGGCCGGCAGAAACCACCGATTAAGCGATCGCAATGCTTTAATAGCAACGCCGGCAATGCCGGCGTTTTGCATTCCAGGCAACAAGGCGGGGCGCCTACGCCGCGCCCTGCAGCGCCTCATTGTTCAGCCAGTTGCCCAGCGCCGTCGCCGTCATGGGGCGGGCAAACAGGAAGCCCTGCGCCATCGGGCAGCCCAGCGCCTGCAAAATTTGCGCCTGCCGCTCGTCTTCCACGCCTTCGGCGATCACGGCCAGGCCCAGATTGCGGCCCAGCTGGATGACCATTTCCGCGATGCTGCTGCCGCGCGCCGAGCCCGTGATTTCCGTCACGAACGCGCGGTCGATCTTCAAGCGGTCCACTTGCAGCCGCTGCAGATAGGATAGTGAGGAAAAGCCCGTGCCGAAGTCGTCGATGGCGATGCTCACGCCCGTCTGCTTGATCTGCCACAGCATCTTGATCAGCATGTCCGGCTCTTCCATGGCCATCGATTCGGTGATTTCCAGTTCGATGAATTCGGGCGGCGCCTGCGTCTCTTCCAGCGCCGCGCGCAGCATTTCCAAAAATAGCGGGTGGCGGAACTGCACTTGCGAGACGTTCACGGACATGACGAAATTGCGGTGGCCCTGCTCGCGCAGCTGCACCAGTTCGCGGCACGCCGTGCGCAGCACCCATTCGCCGAGGTCGATGATGATGCCGGAATACTCGGCGATGGGGATGAAACGGTCGGGCGAGATGAACTTGCCGTCCGGCGTCTGCCAGCGCAGCAGCGCTTCGGCGCCCACGGGGCGGCGCGTGGTCAGGTCGATCTGCGGCTGGTAGACAACAAACAGCTGCCCCTGGCTGAACGCCGTGCGCAGTGCATGCATCATGCGCACCCGTTCGCGGATTTCAATGCCCATGCTGCGCGAAAAATAGAAGTGCCCGGCGCGCTGCTGGCTTTTTGCCCGTTTCAGGGCGATATCGGCGTCTTTCAGCGCATCGGCGCCCGTGCCCGCGTGTTCGCCCAGGCGCACCAGGCCCAGGGTGGCGGATAGCTGCACGTCCTGGCCGTCGATGCAGAACGGCGCCTGGAACAGGGCCAGGATGTTGGCCGGATTGACTTGCGACGAGTCGCCCAGCACGCAGAAGATATCGCCGCCCAGGCGCGCTACCGTCAGCTGCGAACCCAGTTCGGTTTGCAGGCGGCCTGCCACGGCGACCAGCAGCATGTCGCCGAACTGGTGGCCCAGCGCGTCGTTGGTCTCGGCAAAGTGGTCGAGGTCGACCAGCGACAGGGTGGCGTCGTCGCGCGCCGGGCCGGCCAGGGTGGCGTCGAGGATTTCCACCAGGCGCGTGCGGTTGGGCAGCTTTGACAGGTTGTCGTAGAAGGCGGCGTTATGCAGGTGCGACACCAGTTCGACATTGTCCAGGCCCACGGCGACGTTGCTGCAAAACACTTCCAGCAGGCTTTCATCGATGGCGGACAGGGGACGCGGCAGCAGCAGGTAGGCGGCCGCATCGCGGCTGGCCTTGCCGGCGAAGTACAAGGTGGCGTAATCGTGCGCATACACATTGCGCCGCTGGGCCAGGGTATGCTCGATGGCCGCCATCACGCGGGGGTTTTGCAGGCCGCACAGGGCGCTGTGCGGCAGGCCGGAAAAGCTGCCCGTGCAGGCCGAGACGAGCAATTCCTTGGCGCCGCTATCGAGCAGCTCCTGCACGCACAGCACGCCGTCGGCGCGGATGCCCAGCAGGTCGGCGATCTGTGCCAGCACGCCGGCCGAGAAATTCTGCACGCCGTGCAGGGCCATCAGCTGCGTGCTGGCGTGGACGATCTGGTCCAGGCCGCGCCGGCTGCTGCTGATCGAGCGGATCTGTTCATACGAGCGGATGGCCGCCGTCACGGTGGTAAACAGCTTGATGCGCGTCAGTTCCGACTTGGTCTTGTAGTCGTTGATGTCGAAGTCGCGGATGGCGTCGATTTCCGGCGCATAGCCGGGCTGGCCCGTGCGCAGGATGATGCGCACGTCCGTCATTTTCAGGGTTTCGCGGATGTAGCGCACCAGGTGCAGGCCCGCATCGTCCTGTTCCATCACCACGTCGAGCAGGATGACGGCGATGTCGCGTTCGTGCTTGAGCAGTTCGCGCGCCTGGCCGGCCGAGTAGGCGTGCACGAATTCCAGCGGGCGGTGCTGCATCTCCAGATTGCCCAGGGCGAAAGTGGTGGTGGAGTGGACGTCTTCATCGTCGTCGATGATCATCACCCGCCACACGCTGCGCGGCGTGGAGGCCAGCGGCGCAGCCGGTTGCTCATCAAGGAATACCAGGTCGTCGTGATCGTCCTTGTGGGGGTCAAGGGGGATGATCGGTGCGGGCATGTATAGCTTCTCCAGGATGACTCGGGACGAGATGTGAGCACATCAGAAAGGCCCATGGCGTTGTTGCAGCGCCTCGCCCTGGTCATTTCTGATGCACTCAGGGCGCATCGAAAATGCAGCACTCAGCGGTTGCCGAAGCGTACACATTTTCTGATGGCCCATCATCCAAGTATATAGCTATTTAATAAGCAAAATGTTTTTTTAAGTCTATTCTGTAGGGCAATATTTCTTGCATTGCATGATTGCAACTCTTATTTGGTGTTTTTTATATGAAAAAAATACGCGGGATTTAAAAATGCCGATCCGGGCGGGAAGAAAAGGGTGGACTTGCGCTGTCGCTGGGGAAATATCGGGCGCTGGCCAGGCATTAGCGGCATGGTGCGCCGCGCAGGCTGGTAGAATTGGGTTTTCCAGTCTTTCACACTTCCTACTATGTCCGGCAATACTTTTGGCAAGCTGTTTACTGTTACCACTTTCGGCGAATCGCATGGCCCGGCCATCGGTTGCGTGATCGATGGCTGTCCGCCGGGGCTGGTCCTGTCGGAAGCCGATATCCAGCCCGAGCTGGACCGTCGCAAGCCAGGCACGTCGCGCCACGTGACGCAGCGCCAGGAATCGGATACGGTCGAGATCCTCTCCGGCGTATACCAGGGCGTGACGACGGGTACGCCCATCGCGCTGCTGATCCGCAATGAAGACCAGCGCAGCAAGGATTACGGCAATATCGCGGAAAGCTTCCGCCCCGGCCATGCCGACTACACCTACTGGCACAAATACGGCGTGCGCGATCCGCGCGGCGGCGGGCGTTCCTCGGCGCGCCTGACGGCGCCCGTGGTGGGCGCGGCGGCCATCGCCAAGAAATGGCTGCTGCAGCAGTACGGCACCACCTTCAAGGGCTGCATGAGCCAGCTGGGCGACATTCCCGTGCCATTCCAGTCGTGGGAGCACGTGCATGCGAATCCGTTCTTTGCCGCCAGCGGCGACGCCGACCTGATCGCGCGCATGGAAGCGGCGATGGATCAGTTGCGCCGCGATGGGGACTCCATCGGCGCGCGCATCGACGTGATCGCGCAAAACGTGCCGGTCGGCCTGGGCCAGCCCATCTACGACAAGCTCGACGCGGACATCGCCTACGCCATGATGGGCATCAATGCCGTCAAGGGCGTGGAAATCGGTGCCGGCTTTGACTCGGTGGCGCAAAAGGGTTCCGAGCACGGCGATGAGCTGACGCCGGAAGGTTTTGTCGGCAATAACGCCGGCGGCGTGCTGGGCGGTATCTCGACGGGGCAGGATATCAGTGTCTCGATCGCCATCAAGCCGACCTCGTCAATCCGCACGCCGCGCCGCTCGATCGATAAGGAAGGCAATCCCGTGATGGTGGAAACGTTCGGCCGCCACGACCCGTGCGTGGGCATCCGCGCCACGCCGATCGCCGAAGCCATGCTGGCGCTGGTGCTGATCGACCACGCCCTGATGCACCGCGCACAATGCGGCGATGTGTCGGTGAGTACGCCGAAGTTGAAGTAATTGTTAGCGCGCGGCGTAAGAGCAGACGTAGGTCGATTAGCGCTTGCGCGTAATCCGGCAATATTGTTGTCTCTGCGGTGTTGTCGGGTTACGCCCTTTGGGCTAACCCGACCTACGCGGCCAATCCGACCTACGGCCTATGCCACGCGTAGCGGCAACATTGTCGGCGCTTCCTGTCACGCCACTTTATTTGCCACCAATTCCAATTGGTGCCGCATCTCCACCGACTGCACCAATAACGCCCGGATATCGTTGATCAGGTTGAATTCCGTCTGGTTCAGCTGGATCGGCGGGAAGCTGTCGTCCCAGTCGCCGTACAGGAATCCCGTCGGGTGGCCGTTGGCCGACAGGGGCAGCACGACGAAGCTGCGCGCTTCCGACAGGGTCGCCTTCCACCACTGCGGCAGCTTGGCGGCAAATTTCGGGTCGCGCGCATTGTCGATGAAGATCACGCGGTCGCTGTTGAGGGCCGCGTGGAAGACGTTTGGTTCATACGCGTCGCCAAACACCATCAGGTCCTGCAGGTCGGCCATGCCGTCGCCCATGCTGATGCGCGCCGAATACAGGTGATCCTTGTGGTTGCGCACGAAGGCCACCGAGCGCGAAAAATCAAAACCCTGGTGCAGCGTTTCCAGCGCCATCGAAACCATCTGGCCGGGACTGGCGCTGCCGATGGCGCCGCGCAAGTCGGCCAGGCCGCTGATCAGCACGCGGTTGCCTTCGGCGCGCATGCGCGTCGACGCCAGCTGGCGCGCGCGCCGTTCCGCCGGTTTCGACAGAGGGGCGATCGACAGGTCGGCCGCCGCCATCGCCTTGGCCTTGTCCACGGCAACCACCAGGTCGGTGGCCGTGATGCCCAGGGTGCCCGCATAATTGTCGATCAGCGCGTGCACCTGCGCCGCGCCGGCCGCATCGTCGTGCCACAGCGAATCGGCGCAGCGTGCCGCCATGGTCGACAATCCCGCCATCCAGTCGGCACCGCTGACGGGGGAATTGTCCGGCGTCGGGTCCAGCGGACGCATGCCGTTGATCAGATGCTGCGGCAAGCCCCAGTGGGCGGCCGTGGCATAGCCCACTTCCGGCAGCGACAGGCCGAGGATTTCGCGCGCGGCGGCCGCCTCGTTGCCTGGGCCGGCGTGGGCCTGCATGCGGGCCCAGAAATCCGTCATATAGAACGTCACCATCATGCGGCCCAGCGTATGCAGCATGGAGCAGACCACGGCCTGTTCCGCCTGCAGGCTGCCGGCGCTGGTGGCCACCTGCTGCGCCACCATCCCGGCCAGCACGGCCTTTTCCATTTCTACGTGGGCGCTGACGGAGTCGGGCGACGCCTGCGACAGTTCCTCGATCAGTTTCAGTCCCAGCGCCAGATGGCCTATGGCGTCGATTCCCAGCACCAGCACGGCTTTTGACACCGTGTTGACGCGCTGGCCGAAGGCCGAATACATGCCGCTGTTGGCCAGCCTGAGCACCTTGTGCGTGAGGACAGGATCGGACAGCACGGTTTGCGTGATGTCGAATTCGTGGTCGTCCTCGCCGCGCATGGCGCCCAGGATGGCGCTGATGGCCTTGGCGAAGCCGGGCATGTCGCCCTGCTGGCGCGTGCGCGCCCACAGCAGGTCCAGGGTATTTTTGCCGAGCTGTGTCGGCGCCGTGAAATGGCCTGGATTCATTGCACCCCTCCGCGCTGTTCATTGGCAGGCGGCGTGGGCACCAGCGCCGCATAGGTTTTTTCGCTCAAGGCCGATAGCGCCGCGTGGGCCGGCATCGGTTTGCCCGTCAAATAGCCTTGCACATAATGGCAGCCGCGCGATTCCATGAAGTGCATCTGTTCCTCCGTCTCCACGCCTTCGGCGACCACCGACAGATTCAAGTGCTTGGCCAGGTCAAGGATGGTATTGCAGATGGCCGCATCCTTGCTCGATTCGGGCAAGTCCTTGATGAAGGTGCGGTCGATCTTCAGCACGGAAATAGGGAAGCGTTTCAGATAGGCGAGCGAAGAATAACCGGTGCCGAAATCGTCGATGGCGATGCGCGCGCGGCGCTCCGTCATCTTGCCGAGGATGGTTTCCGCGTGCACGGGGTCGATCATCAGGGTGCCTTCCGTAATTTCCAGCACCAGGTGTTCGCCCGAGAGTCCCGAAAAAGCGATGGCGTCGTCCAGTACGTCGAGGAATTTGTCGTTGCGGAACTGGCGCGGGCTGATGTTGACGGAGATGTACAGCGGGCGCCTGGCCACGTCCTGGAACTGCTTGAGCTGCACGCAGGCCGCCTTCAGCGCCCAGGCGCCCAGCAGGTTGATCAGGCCATTGGCTTCGGCGATCGGGATGAAGCGCACGGGCGGCACCAGGCCCAGGGTCGGGTGCTTCCAGCGCATCAGGGTTTCAAAGCCCTGGATCTGGCGCGTGTGCGCGTCGACGATGGGCTGGTAGAAAAGCAAAAATTCGCCTTCGCGCACGGCGTGGAACATGGCCGCTTCCAGCGAGATATCGTGCTCGGACGGGCCGTTCAGACGCGGGCTGTAGACCAGGCAGCGGGCCTTGCCCGTTTCCTTGGCGCGCGACATGGCCGCATCGGCCAGCGCCACCAGGCGCACTTCGTCTTCCGCGTGCAGCGGGTAGATCGACACGCCGACCGAGGCGCCCACGTAGATCGTGTGGCCGTCGACTTCAAACGGCGCCTGCAGGGTGGCCAGCAGGCGGCCCGTCACCAGCTTGATTTGCGCGTCGGTGGCGCTGCCCGGCAGCACGGCGACGAATTCATCGCCGCCCACGCGCGCCAGGGTATCGCTGTCGCGCAAGGTCTTGCGCAGGCGCGCCGCGGCCAGGCGCAGCACGGCGTCGCCGACCGGGTGGCCGAGGCCATCGTTGACCTTTTTGAAGCCATCGAGGCCGATGGTGGCGACGGAAAAACCCTGGCCCGAACGGGCCGCCTGGGCGATCACCATGCGGATGCGGTCCGACAGCAACAGGCGGTTCGGCAGGCCGGTCAGCGCATCGTGCGTGGCCATGTGGCGCAGGCGTTCTTCCGTGTTGTGCTGGGCCGAGGTGTCGCGTCCGACCACCAGCAGTTCGGCGACGCCGGCCGCGTTCATATAAGAAGACAGGCGCAGCTCGAACCAGATTTCCTGGTCGGGCGTTTGCAGGCGCACCTCGAGGCGGCCCGGTTCGGCGAGCGCATCTTCCAGTGCCGCCTGCAGCGCGGCGCGCGAGGCTTCGGCGGCCAGCGGCAGCAGCAGGTGGCCGGACAGGCCGGCCGGTGCGGCAAACAGGGTGGCGGCGCGCTTGCTGGCGAACAGGATCAAGCCGTCCGCATCGAGGCGGAACACGACGTCGCCGGCCTCTTCCATGAGGTTGTCCAACTCGTGGCGAGCCTCGCGGTGGGCGGCGGATGGGGTACTGGAAAACATCGTGCTGGCTTTTACCTTTTTATTATCAGTGCCGGCGCCCACTGCAGGGCAGGGCGCCAACGGAAATAGTGCGTCGTGCGGTTTGCCCGCGGTCATGGGCAAACGGTCACTATCGGAACGCGATCCACACGAAATGTATCATTGAAAAGCTTTCAATTACATGAAATAGAGCAACATTGCTTCAGGTTTTATAAATATTCCTGTCCTGCTTGAAGAAAATCAGCCTGCCGTGCGCTTCCACTCATTTTGTTCCCTGTGGAAACGTTATGCGGCGGCGCATGCCGGCCTTGCGCTTGCCCCCTTTGGCGCTTTGCGCTAGTCTGGCTGGCAGACGGTGTTGACGGTGCGCCGCGGCAGGCAAGGGCGCCATGATAACAAATCGCAACGGAGACCTCCCATGAATGCCTTTGACACGCATGAAGTTTTCAACCAGGCCACGCCATTTGAAAACGTCAACCTGTTCGCCTGCGACCCTGCGCTGATCGAGGCGCTGCTGCGCGAAGGCGGCGGCGCGGCGCTGCAGGAACTCGATGCGCTGGGCGAAAAGCTGGGCCGCGCCGAGACGTATGCGCTGGCGCGCGAGGCCAACCGCCATGGCCCGGAACTGCAGCAGTTCGACCGCGCGGGGCGGCGCATCGATGAAGTGGTGTTTCACCCTGCCTGGCATGCGCTGATGGAGATCCTGGTGGGCGCCGGCGCGCATGCCGCGCCGTGG
>NZ_NRDQ01000253.1 GCF_002878455.1 Janthinobacterium sp. AD80 | reverse complement strand
GCATCGCCGCGCCTGCCGTGGCGCCACCGGCAGCGGCGCCAGCGCCCCGGCCTGAAGCGAAACCTGCGCCGAAACGCGAGGCCCCGCCGGCGCCACCGGTCGTGGCCGCTGTGCTCAAGCCAGACCCAGCCCCTGCTGCTGCTGCGGTGCCACCCGTGCCGGCGGCAGATGAGGTCGTACCGGGCATGCGCGACTTGCCTGAGCCGATACAGCGGCAGATTCCGCCCATCGCCATCGGCGGCTATATCTATTCAAAGAACCCGGCCGACCGGCTCTTGCTGATCGACAAAGTCCTGCGCCACGAGGGCGAGGAACTGGCGCCGGGACTGGTGCTGGAAAAGTTGCAGCCGAAGGCGGCGATTTTCAGTTTCAAGGGCTACCGCTATCGCGTGCCTTATTGATGTGCTTGCAAGCTGCTTGAGTTGTCGCGCATCAAAGCCAGGTTTCGCTAGCTGAACCATAGTGGCGGAACCTGGTCGAACCAGGGTTGCCGCGCCCGTGCGCGCGGCCCGGGAGCTTCGATGACTGCTGCTGAATCTGTCTCTGCTGGCCATTTGCTGGGAAACCTCGCGCATATCGAGCACATCGTCGTGCTGATGATGGAAAACCGTTCCTTCGACCATATGCTGGGCTACCTGAGCCTGGAGGGCGGGCGTGCCGACATCGATGGCTTGCGCGCCAGTCATGCCAACGTGCATGCGGGCATCAGTTATCCCGTGCACCACCTGCAGCGCGCGGCCCTTGATCCGCGCCAGGATCCGTCGCACACGGGCGAATCGGTGGCGCGGCAATTGCAGGACGGTAATGGCGGCTTCGTTGCCGACTATGCGCATACCCATCCCGACGATCCCGACATCGGCGTGGTGATGGGTTACTACAATGGCGCCGATCTGCCCATGCATGATTTCCTGGCGCGGCAGTTTTGCGTCTGCGACCGCTGCTACAGCTCGGTGCCTGGCGCGACCTGGCCGAACCGCCTGTATGCCATCAGCGGCAGGGCGGCAGGCAGCAAGGACAGCAAGCGCGTGCCCTTGTATGCAAACAAATCCTTCGTGCGCCACCTGGAGCGGGCCATGGTCAGCTGGAAGTTCTATTCCGCCTGGAAACCGTGGAGCCTGGCCCTGAGCGACGACCACTACCGTTCATCCGAATTCTACGAGCCGCTCGGTTCCAGCCAGCGCCGCTACGGTTTCATCGGCGATGCGCTGGCCGGTACCTTGCCCTCGGTCAGCTGGATCGATCCGCATTTCTTTGCCAATGACGACCATCCGCCCGCCGATATCCGGGGCGGGCAGGCGCTGGTGGCGCAGGTGTACCAGGCGCTGGCGCGCGGGCCTGCCTGGCAGCGTACCTTGCTGATCCTCAGTTATGACGAGCACGGCGGCTTTTTCGACCATGTGCCGCCGCCCGCCGCCATCGATGACGACCCCGCGTGTCGCCAGTACGGCGTGCGCGTGCCCATGCTGCTGGTGTCGCCGTGGATCGCCGCCGGCAGCGTCAGCCATGAAGTCTACGATCACACCTCCATCATCAAGACCATCCTGCAGCGCTTCTGCCGCGCCGACGATGGCAGCTTGCCCGACATGGGCGCGCGCGTGGCGGCGGCCAGCGGCCTGGGCGGCATCTTGCCGAAATTGAACAGGCTCACGGCTTGCGACAGGCTGGCGGCTTCTTCCGCCAGGCGCGTGGCGCCGCGGCCGCTTCTTCCACCAGGGCTGCGTTCTGCTGCGTCACCTGGTCCATGTGGGCGATGGCCTGGTTGACCTGGTCGAC
>NZ_NRDQ01000252.1 GCF_002878455.1 Janthinobacterium sp. AD80 | reverse complement strand
CGGCGGCGCCGTGCTGCGCGCCGCCGGCATGGAACTGGCGCGGCAGCCAGTGGCCGCCAGCCATGCCCAGCAGGGCGGCGCCGAGCACGATCAGTGGAAATGGCAGATGCAGCGCGGCGATGCCGATAAATGCCATGGCTGCAATGGCGATCAGGCTGGGACTGCGCAAGGTGCGCCGGCCCAGGCGCCAGGCGGCGGCCAGCACGATGGCGACGACGGCCGGCTTGATGCCGTACAGGATGGCGGCGATGGCGCCCACGTGGCCGTAAGCCATGTATAGCCAGGACAGGACGATCAGCAGCAGCAGCGAAGGCAGCAGGAACAGCAGTCCCGCCATGATGCCGCCGCGCGTGCGGTGCATCAGCCAGCCGATGTAGATTGCCAGCTGGGTCGCTTCCGGCCCCGGCAGCAGCATGCAGTAATTCAATGCATGCAGGAAGCGCTGTTCGGAAATCCAGCGGCGCTTTTCCACGAGTTCAGCATGCATCATGGCAATTTGTCCGGCCGGGCCGCCAAAGCTGACACAGCCCAGCTTGAGCCAGTACCAGAAGGCGCTGCGCAGGCTGACGGCGGCGGGTGGAAGGTTGGCGTGCTCGTGCATGGCGTTCCTGTGCATGGCGTGCGGAGGGCTGGCAAAGGTGATGGGCATAAAAAAGGGGAAGCCTGAGCTTCCCCTTTCATCATTGGCGGCTGGGCGAACCCGGCGCGCTTATGGACGCTGCGTGTTGACCTGGATCAACGGCTCGTCCGATTGCGGCGGCAATGGCTTGCGTTCGCGTGGCTTGCGTACCGGTGCGACTGCCTTGGCGGCCGCTTCCTGCGCCAGGCGCAGTTTTTCCGGATCGGTGGCAGCCAGGGTCAGGCCTGCCGAACCAAGCACCGCGTCCAGGTCCAGTGGCGCGGCCACGGGGGCTGGCGCTGGTGCTGGCGCAGGAGCAGGGGCGGGAACGGGAGCAGGAGCAGGAGCAGTAACTGGCTCAGCGGTTGGAGCAACTGCTGGCGCAGCGTCGGCAACCACGGGAGCGGCTTCCTCTGCGGCGGGCATTTCAGCGGCTGGCACCACTGCTGGTGCATCCTCGATCACGGCGATGGCTTCGACCAGCGGCGCCGCTTCCACCACGGGTGCGGCTTCCACGATGGCGACAGGCACGGCTTCGACGATGATTTCCGCAGGCGCAGTAGCTGCGACTGCTTCAGGCGCGGCTTTTTCGGCAAAGCTGTACTCGGCAGCTGGTGCTGGCTCGGCAGCGGCTGGTTCAGCTTGCGCTGCAGCAACGACTGCTTCGGCCGGGGCTGCCGGTACGATCACTTCGGCGGCAGGTGCTGCTGCAGCAAGCGTTTCAGCGGCTGGCACAGCTTCAGCAGCTGGCGCAACGTCTTCCACCTTGGCGATGTCCGCGACCTTGGCCACTTCCACCACTTCGATGACTTCGACGACGGCGGCTGGCGCGGCGTCGGCGGCAGCTTCCACTGGCGCGGCGACGGCGACGACAGCGGTCGTCACGACAGCCACGGGAGCGGCAACGCTGTCGGCTTCCGGCGCCGGGGCAACCGTAAAGCTGATCACGGGGGCGTCCTGGCCTTCGGTGTCGCCGTTTGCCGATTCAATCAGCTCGCCCGTTTCACGGTCGCGGCGGTTGCGGTTGCGGCCACCACGGCGGCGGCGGCGGCGCGGTTCTTCGCCCTCGACGTCGCTTTCCGACTCTTCGCCTTCAGGACCGGCGTTCGCCGGGGCTTTCAGCAAGCTCGTTGGCGCGTCGTCGGCGGCAGGGCCGTTTGACGGCACGACCACGTTGACAGCGGTGGCGGTGACGCCCAGCAGTGCCAGCTCTTCAGTTTTCACTTCAGCAACAACAGCCTTGTCGGCGCGTGGTTCGCGCGCTTCGCGTGGCTGGCGTGGCGGGCGTTCCGCGCGCTCTGGACGTTCCGCGCGTTCCGGACGCTCGGCGCGTTCCGGACGTTCGCCGCGTTCGCGTGGTGCGGCCGTGGCGTCGCCTGGCTCGCGCGCTTCACGCGGTTCGCGTGGCGGACGCGGCGGGCGTGGCGGACGGGCGGCTTTTTCCAGTGCTTCCGCTTCTTCGCGGCATCGTCCTGGGCTGGACGGCC
>NZ_NRDQ01000251.1 GCF_002878455.1 Janthinobacterium sp. AD80 | reverse complement strand
CCGGACGCGCCGCCTGCGGCTGGGCTTGTGCCTGCGCCAGGTTGCGGCTGGCCTGGCGCTGCTCCAGCTGGCGATTCAGGGTGCGCTGGAAATCGCCATCGCCGCCGCTGGACGGCTGGGCGCGGTTGCTGGCGCCGGGCGTGGCGTTGGGGGATGCAATCTGGGAAATCGGGGTAGGCTGGGTTTGCATGGTGCTCTCAATGACTCTCGGTGTTGCTTAGCGTTTGTAATAGGCTTGACGCGCCGCGTGCTCATCCATTGCCTTCTGGTCGCGCTTGTTTTCCAGCTTCAGCGCCTGTTCCTGCGCCCGGTTGTTCAGGGTGGTGTAGGACATGCGCTTGCGCTCGGCATCCTGCCAGCGCTGTTTTTCATGCTCGCTGCGCGCCTGCGCATGGTTGACCACTTGCTGCTGGCCCAGGATGGCGCTGTCGAGCTTGAGCATGAAGGCCTGGAAATTACGGTAGGCCATGGGCGTGATGCCGCTGCTCATGGTCGTTTCAAAGCGCTTGGCGTAGTCGTCGCGGTAGCCGGACAGCATGTCGAGTTTCTGGCGGCAATCGTCGAGCGCCTTCAGGGCCGCGCCCAGGCGCTTGGCGCAGTCATCCGTTTCGCGCTGGGCGAGGTCGATCAGGGTAGCTAGTTGGGAAGGAGAGGCCATGGCTGATTATATTCCCCGTGCGCAAGCCCTAATCAGTCGAATAGAGCGGTAAGTTGCCCCAAGCTCTCGTCCATGCTGACCCGCTCCGTGATTTGCTGTTGCAGGAAGGCTTCAATTTTTTCATGCAGGGCGATGGCCTGGTCCAGCACGGGATCGGTGCCGGCGCTGTAGGCACCCACGCTGATCAGGTCGCGGCTGCGTTCGTAGCGCGAATACAGCTGTTTCAGCTTGCGTGCTTTTTGCTGGTGTTCGTGCGAGGTGATGGAGTGGGCGGCGCGCGAAATCGATTGTTCGATGTCGATGGCGGGATAGTGGCCCGCTTCGGCCAGGCGCCGGTTCAGCACGATATGGCCGTCGAGAATCGCGCGCGCCGAGTCGGCGATCGGGTCCTGCTGGTCGTCGCCTTCCGTCAGCACGGTATAGAAGGCCGTGATCGAGCCGCCGCCTTCCTCGCCATTGCCGGCCCGCTCCACCAGCACGGGCAGCTTGGCGAAGACGGACGGCGGGTAGCCCTTGGTGGCAGGCGGCTCGCCGATGGCCAGGGCGATTTCGCGCTGCGCCATGGCGTAGCGGGTCAGCGAATCCATGATCAGCAGCACGTTTTGCCCCTGGTCCCGGAAATGTTCGGCGATCGCCGTCGCATACGCGGCCCCTTGCAGGCGCATCAGCGGCGGCGTGTCGGCCGGCGCGGCGACGACGACGGAACGGGCCAGGCCTTCGGCGCCGAGGATCTGCTCGATGAATTCCTTCACCTCGCGGCCCCGTTCGCCGATCAGGCCGACGACGATCACGTCCGCTTCCGTGTAGCGGGCCATCATGCCCAGCAGCACGCTCTTGCCCACGCCGGAACCGGCGAACAGGCCCATGCGCTGGCCACGGCCCACGGTCAGCATGGCATTGATCGAGCGCACGCCCACGTCGAGCGTGTCGACGATGGGCGCGCGGCCCAGCGGATTGGCGGGGCGCACGTTGATGGGCGCGCTATCGGTGGTGTGCAGCGGCCCCAGCTGGTCGAGCGGGCGGCCCGCGCCATCCAGGACGCGACCCAGCAGTTGCGGGCCCAC
>NZ_NRDQ01000250.1 GCF_002878455.1 Janthinobacterium sp. AD80 | reverse complement strand
ATCAACGTCAGCCGGCTGATGGCCGCCATCAAGGCGGCGAATGAACGCCGGGCCATTGCCGAGCATCCCTTGTCGCCCAAGCTGTTCCTGGAAGACATGCTGCTCGATTATGCATCCAGCTGCCAGTGATTGTGAATCAAATCAATTGCTTGCGTTGATTAGTTAATCTGATGCGTGAGCAATGGAGCGGCGCTGGGGCTGGGCGGTTTGCCACGCCGGAAGCATGGTGTTAAAGTAAAGTTACTTTTTGCAAACAGCGTGGACCTTGTCCCTCAGCGGAGGCTTCACATGAAACGAGTCACTGGCATCGGCGGCATCTTCTTCCACGCGCACGACCCGGCCGCGCTGCGCGCCTGGTACCAGCGCCACCTGGGCCTCGACGTCCAGCCTTGGGGCGGCGCCGCCTTCACCTGGGCGGATGCCGACGGCAAGCCCACGGGCGGCACCACCATCTGGTCCGTCAGCGCGCCCGACAGCGAGCAATTCGCCCCCGGTAAGGCGGCCTTCATGGTCAACTACCGCGTCGACAACCTCGATGCACTGCTGCAAGCCTTGCGCGACGAAGGCTGCAATGTGCTGGACAAGGCACCGGATTCCGAATACGGCCAGTTCGGCTGGGTCATCGATCCCGAAGGCAACAAGGTGGAGCTGTGGCAGCCGCCGGCGGGGCAGTAACCGGGCAGGAGGGATGCACCCTGGCGGCCTACGGGTGCTGTTACTCTGTTTGTCGCGGTAAGACGTCTTGCTTGCACCGTAGTCAATGAATGGAGGTACCATGCTGCACGTTCCAGATGGATACACCGCCGCCCGCGACGCACTGCTGACCCTGCCGACAGGGCAACAGCTCTTGCACAGCGTCCGTATGGCCAATGCGCGCGCCATTATCTCGCATGACTTGAATGGGGCATATGGCAGAACCGTGGATGCCCTCACCATC
Source organism: Janthinobacterium sp. AD80 (assembly GCF_002878455.1). Lineage (GTDB taxonomy): Bacteria > Pseudomonadota > Gammaproteobacteria > Burkholderiales > Burkholderiaceae_D > Janthinobacterium. The sequence goes on along the minus strand of NZ_NRDQ01000250.1, from coordinate 1,943 downwards.
CACCTGACGCCCCAGTTCGATCAATTATCGTTGCCGCAAAAAGCATGCATAATTGCACACGAGCTGACCCACGCGCACGACCTGAGTTTTGCCAACTTGAACGCGGAAGACTACCGCGATAGCAGGGGCTTGGGCGACACCGAAATCAACGCACACTTTAATCAGGGACAGGTTCTGCGCGAATTTCGCAGTGCGCGCGCCAGATTCGCCGGTCCCGATGCCTTGGCAATCGATGCCGCGTGCGCTGGCGTCACCGTGTTTGGCCGCTCTGTCGGCTGGATTACCCGGGCCGATGTGGTCAGCCACCTGGCGAATGGCATGTACGCAGGTCATGTGGTCGGCTGGCGCCTGGGCGCAGGGATTTACAGCGATGACATGTACACCAGTGCGGCGCGGCCGTTTCACTGCGACGAAAACTGGCATACCTTCCGGCGTGTGCTTCCAGTGGAAGAGGAGGGCGAGGTTGAGGAAATCCACGTTTGAACGCGTCACTGACCGCATGGCGTGCGCCGACATACCAACGGCAGCGCCGGGACGATAGTGAGGAGTACGGCACTTAGCGGGTGCCGGACGCCAGCTCCAGCACAAACTCGTGCCCATCCACAACCACGCCATTGACCACCGCGATATCGGCAACCCCCATTCCCCTTGTAAAACCGCAGCGATCGAGCACGCGGATGGATGCCGCATTGCCGTCGATGGCGTGGGCCGTCAGGCGCGCCAGCCGCCATTGCGTGCGCGCCAGGGTGATCAGGTGGCGCAGCGCGGCCGTGGCCAGACCCTTGCCGGCGTGCTGCTGGCCGATGCGGTAGCCGACTTCGGCGCTTTGCTGGCCGATGCCCTTCAGGTTGGCGCGGCCCATCAGGGCGCCATGCTGGTCGACAATGAGGCAGGGGTGGGCATGCCCTTGTGCATGGCCCTGCAGCAATTGGGCGATGTGTTCCCGGACGCCATCCAGGCTATAAAAGTCGCCGGCGCGCGCGTCGATGTGGCGCTCGAACCAGGCCCGGTTGTCCAGTTCGAAAGTCAGCAAGGCGCTGGCGTCGTCCGGGCGCAGGGTGCGCAATGTGAAAGTGGTCATGGTGTGGTGTCTGGGCATGGAAAGGCATGAGTCTAGTGACACGCGGCGTGGCCGGTCAATCTTGATTCCGGCAATCAATGTAAAGATGCGGATACAATCGCGGCCATGAATGAAGACCTGTCGGCGTCCGAGGCGGCGCGCATCCTGGGCGTCAGCCTGTCCACCCTGTATTCCTACGTGAGCCGCGGCTTGCTGCCGTCAATGGACAGCGGGACATCGCGGCGCAAGCGCTACCCGCAGGAGGCCGTGCTGCGCCTGGCCGCGCGCAAGGACGATGCCAAGCGGGGCGGGCAGGCGGCCGTGGCTGCCATGCACTGGGGCTTGCCCGTGCTGGAAACGCATATTTCACAGATCGCCAACGGCCGGCTGCTGTACCGTGGCGTCGATGCGGCGGCGCTGGCCCAGCACGCCACCCTGGAAGCGGCCGCTGTTTTGCTATGGAACGAAGGGCAGGCCGATTATTTCAGCGCCGGCACGACTGCGCTGGCGGATGTGGCGGATGGCTGGTTGGCCCGGGTGCTGGCCATGGCGCCAGCCGCACCGCCCCTGGCGCGCGCCATGGCCGTCATGCCGCTGCTGGAACACCAGCTGGCCACGCCAACGCACACGCCGCAAGCCATGCTGGCAGCGGGCCCCATGCTGATGCGCGTGCTGGCTGCCGTGCTGTTGCGCTCGCCGCCCGGCGTCCTGCCGCTGCATGTGCAAGTGGCCCGCGCCTGGGGTGCGGATGCGGCCCAGGCTGAACTGATCCGCGCCGCGCTGGTGCTGCTGGCTGACCATGAATTGAATGCGTCGACCTTTGCTGTGCGCTGCGTGGCCTCGACAGGGGCCAGCCTGCCAGCAGCGCTGGCGGCGGGCCTGG
>NZ_NRDQ01000025.1 GCF_002878455.1 Janthinobacterium sp. AD80 | reverse complement strand
GGCATGGCGAAGGCACCGATGGCCGCCCCTTGCTGCTGGCGACGCTGGCCGGCCTGGCCTGCGTGGGCCTGCCGCGCCGCAGCGAGAAAAGCGCGGCGCGTCCCGGCGCCCTTGGCCTGGTGCGCAATGCCCTGTGGCTGAAGAAAAGCGTGTTTGTCGACGCCGTGCTGGCCACCGCGCTGGTAACCCTGCTGACCATGGCCACCTCGCTGTTTTCCATGCAGGTGTACGACCGCGTGATCCCCAACCAGAGCTTCAGCACCCTGTGGGTGCTGGTGGTGGGCGTGGCCCTGTCGATCGGCCTGGAATTCATCCTCAAGCAGGTGCGCAGCCGCATCGTCGACCATTCGTGCAATGACGTCGACCATGAACTGTCCGAGTGGTTTTTCCAGCGCATGCTGGGCATCCGCATGGAAGCACGCCCTGCCTCCGTCGGCACCCTGGCGGCGCAGGTGAAGGGCTTCGAGATGGTGCGCGGCGTGCTTACCTCGACGTCCCTGTTCGTGCTCACCGACGTGCCTTTCGCCCTGATCTTCCTGGCCATGATCACCATCATCGGCGGCTGGCTGGTGGTGGTGCCGCTGGTGGCCCTGCCCCTGGCCCTGGTGTGCGGCCTGATGTTCCAGCGCGCCATCCAGGCCCACACGCGCAAGAACCTCAATGCCAGCAACCGCAAGGCCGGCTTGCTGGTGGAAGCCGTCGACGGCGTCGAAACCCTCAAGGGCAGCAGCGCCGAATGGATGATGCAGGCGCGCTGGGCCGAACTGGTGGCCGAGACCAGCTACGCCGAGCAGAATATCCGCGACTATGCGGCCCTGTCGCAGAACATCACGGCCGCCTTCCAGCAGCTGACCAACGTGGCGCTGATCTCCATGGGCGCCTGGTTCGTGGCGGAAAACCAGATGACCATGGGCGCCCTGATGGCCTGCACCATCATCAGCAACCGCGCCCTGATGCCCATCGTGCAGCTACCCGCCGTGATGGTGCAATGGGCCCATGCGCGCGCCTCGATCGATGGCCTGGAGCAGGTCATCAGCCTGCCCAACGAGGCGGACAACGCGCAATTCGCGCTGACGCCGCGCAGCCTGGACAAGGGCCTGCGCTTCGAGCGCATCCGCTTTACGTATGGCGGCGCGCAAAAGGTGGCGCTGGAAGTCGAAGCGTTGGCCATCCGTCCGGGCGAACGGGTCGGCCTGGTGGGCGCCATCGGCTCGGGCAAGAGCACCCTGCTGAAACTGGCCTCGGGCCTGTACCAGCCGGCCGAGGGCAAGGTCTACCTGGGCGACGTCGACATGGCCCTGCTGGCGCCGCCCGTGATGCGCGAAATGATCGGCTACCTGCCGCAGGAAACGCGCTTGTTCAGCGGCACCCTGCGCGACAACCTGCTGCTGGGCCTGGCCGACCCGGGCGAAGAGGCGATCCTCGCGGCGGCCAGGCGCACCGGCCTGATCGAACTGATACTGGGCCAGCCGCGCGGACTGGCGCTGGCCATCACCGAAGGCGGACGCGGCGTCTCCGGCGGCCAGCGCCAGCTGATCGCCGTCACGCGCCTGCTGCTGGCGAAACCGAAAATCTGGCTGCTGGACGAACCGACGGGCGCCATGGATGCGAAGACGGAAGCGCGCATCGTCGGCTTGCTGGGTGAACTGGCGGCCGAAGGCGTGACCATGGTCGCCACCACGCACAAGAACGCCCTATTGCCCCTGCTCGACCGGCTGGTGGTGCTGCAGGCGGGCCGGGTGCTGCTCGACGGCCCGCGCGACGTTGTGCTGGCCAAGCTGTCGGGCAAACCGCAGGCCGTGCCCGCTCCAGCACCAGCGCCGGTGGCGCAAGGAGCCGTCGCATGAAACTGGCCAAGGTCGAAGCAAAAGAGGAAGCCAAGCGGGGCCGCGTGCTGATCTGGAGCTGCGCGGCGGCGCTGGCGGGCGTCATCGCCTGGGCCTCGTGGGCGGAGCTGGACCAGGTCACGCGCGCCAACGGCCAGGTGATCGCCAGTTCGCGCAACCAGATCATCCAGGTGGCCGACGGCGGCGTGCTGGCCGAATTGCGCGTACACGAAGGCAGCATCGTGAAAAAGGGCGAACTGCTGGCGCGCTTCGACCGCACGCGCGCCGAAACGAGCTACCTGGAAAGCACGGCCAAGGCGGCCGGCCTGAAGGCGGCCGTGGCGCGCCTGCAGGCAGAGGTGTTTGGCGGCACGCCGAAATTCCCGCCCGAACTGCAGGCGTTTCCCGAATTCCGCGCCAACCAGCTGGCCCTGTTCAGCAAGCGCCAGGGCGCCGTGCAGGCGGAAGTGGGCGCGCTGGAAAGCGCCATGAAGCTGATCAAGGAAGAACTGGAAATGAACTTGCCGCTGCTGGAAACGGGCGATGTCAGCCGCGCCGAAGTGCTGAAACTGCGGCGGCAAGTGGTCGACATCCAGGCGCAGATCACCAACCGGCGCAACAAATACCTGCAGGACAGCCAGACGGACATGGTGAAAGCCCAGGAAGATCTGGCCGGCGTGCTGCAGACGGTGACGCAGCGCAAGGAGCAGCTGGGTTCGACGGATATCTACGCGCCCACGGACGGCATCGTGCGCAACGTGCGCCTCACAACGCTGGGCGGCGTGGCCAAGCCGGGCGAGGAAATTCTGCAGATCGTGCCTACCGACGATGACCTGATCATCGAGGCGAAGGTCAAGCCGGCCGACATCGCCTTCATCAAGCCGGGCCTGCCCACGGCCGTGAAACTCGACGCCTACGACTACGGCATCTACGGCCGCCTGCGCGGCACCGTCAGCTACATCAGCGCCGATACCCTGAGCGAAGACAACAAGGGCAATGAACAGCCCTACTACCGCGTGCAGATCAAGACCAGCGGGCGCAATCTGATCGGCAAGAACGGCGAACCGATCCTCATCCAGCCCGGCATGACGGCCACGGTGGAAATCAACACGGGCCGCAAGACGGTCTTGCGCTACCTGACGAAACCGATCACCAAGACGTTTTCGGAGTCGATGGGGGAACGGTGATGTATCGCCGATAGACTCCCCGGCAAAACGGTCCGGACAATGTGCGGGCTTGGCTCGCACTGCCGGAGAGAATGGCTTTCGCGGCGCAGCGCCCATCGCCTGGAATGATCATTTTGACGTCTTCTCTGGCACGGCGCCCCCATTTCCCCATGCGCGAATGCACCGTGGAGGCATCAAATATCACTATGCTAAAAGCGTTTATCGAGGCGTTCAAGCGCGATTTTGCGCATATGTCGGTGGCCACCGGAATGGCACCTGGAACGCCATGCATGACTATCTCTCCCGGCCCGATGAGAACGGTTTTGGCTTGCGCCTGTCAGGCTGGCATGGCTGCCTTGCCTTGGCACCGCAGAGCAAGCAGATCATGCCGGAGAATTTCGCCGGCCCTCCCCACGTTTGTGTTGTTTATACATGACACTATGTACCAATCCGGGTTCACCCGCGTTGTGCCTGCCGCAAGGGTCCAGGCAACCTCATAATCGCCGGGCACACCAAAGCAGCCACCGACGCGGGCGCAAGGCACGCGGCCTGCGCCCCGTGATCCGGCGCCTTGCGCCATGGCCACGCGGTAGCGTCGATCGGCTGCTGACCGTTGGCGGCAGCACATATTTGATACTTGTGGTCAACAAAGACAGGCCAAACCTGGCCTGGAGAGCGCTAAAATAGCGAACTACCCTTCCTCGCTTTATCTGCGCAAGCTCACGCCCTCCCGAATCATGGCACTCGATCCTTCCACCATCCTCATCCTCACGACGGCGCTGGCCGCGGCCGCCGCACTGTACCTGGCGGTGGAATGGCGCAGCGTGCGCGAAAAATCGCTGCTGTTCTGGAGTGCGGGGTTCGCCGTCATTACGGTGGGCTGCGTCCTGGCCCTGCTGCGCACCAGCGGTTTTCTGCTGATCGGCATCTGGTTTGCCAACGGCTTGCTGATCGCCGCCCACTGGCTGTTCCTGGCGGGCGTGGCCAGGTTCATGGACATGCGCCTGTCGCGTGCGTGGTATTTGCTTCCCCTCGCCTGGCTGGCCATGCTGCTGGTGCCCGGTGCCCCCTGGTGGTCGAAGGTGATGTTCGTGGTGCAGTCGCTGCTCATCGCCGGCATCTGCCTGCGCGCCAGCTACCTGCTGCGCCCGCATGGCGTTTCCCTCAGCGTGGGCGCGGTGCAGCTGCGCTACGTGCTGCTGCTGCATGGCCTTTTTTATTTTGCCAAGGCCGCTTCCATCGTTGCGCTCAATACCTTCGTCGATCTGGCCGGCTTCCGTGGCGAAGTCATCCAGATTTCGCTGGTGGAAGGCGCCATGGCCATCATGCTGATCGCCTTGTCCATGACGGGCACGGAACGCCACCGCCGCGAGGAACGCATCGAGCAGCTGGCCGCGCGCGACCCGCTCACGGCGCTGTACAACCGCCGCGCCCTGGACGAACGGGCGCCCGCGCTGCTGGAGCAGGCCTCGCCGCACAGCCCCGGCGCCCTGCTGCTGATCGATATCGACAATTTCAAGCAGGTCAATGACTTGCACGGCCACAGCGCGGGCGACAAATTGCTGGTGGCCCTCAGTGAAATGCTGTGCAACACCCTGCCGCAGCGTGCCTTGGCGGCCAGGCTGGGAGGCGACGAGTTCGTGATTTTGCTGCATGGGGCCAGCAGCGACAGCGTGGTGGCGCTGGGAAATGCCTTGCGCGGCATGTTCGGCCAGATGGCGCAGCAGGCATTCGCCACGCCCAAGGCGGTGACCCTGAGCGTGGGCGCCACCTTGTTCGAGCGGCCGCCGGCAAGCCTGGCGGCACTGCTCGAACTGGGCGACGCCGCCTTGTACTCGTCCAAGCGCGAGGGCCGCGATAGCGTGCGGGTGGTGCGGGCCGCCTGACGCCGGCCGGCGCTGCGCAATCAGCCTGACGCTGAAAAAGCCGAAGAACTGGCGCTATCGCTCGCCGCCGTGAGCCCGCTGCGCCTCGGCGGCCCGCTCATCCTGCCTGCCCTGTCACTCGAACTGCTTGCGGAAGGCCTCGAACTGCGCCGCCAGGCCATCGAAATCGCTGCGCAATTGCAGCACTTCCTGTTCCAGCTGGGCCACACGGCTGCCCTGCTGCGGCGCGCTGACGGCGCCGGCAAAACCGGCCGCCGTCTCGCTCTGCGCCAGCGCTTCCTCGCCACCCAGCAGGTGGCCGTAGCGCGGTTCCTTGGCGCCCGGCGCGACGGCCAGCCTGGCCACCAGCGGCGGGTATTTGTCTATCAGGAATTGCAGGCCGGATTCCACTTCCGCCACCGACTTGAAGTCATGCACGCGCCCGCTGCGGCTGCGGATCTCGCCCGCCGTCTGCAAGCCGCGCAGCATCAATATCGTCAGGATGGCTAGCTTGTCCTGTTCCAGCGACCACTTGATGCGCATGCGGTGTTCGTACTTGGCGACCCGCGCGCCCGCCTGCGTGATGCCGTTGACGAATTTGCGCTGCATCAGGCGCTGCAGCACGTCGTACACGGTTTCCTCGGACAGCGCCATCACGGGGTCGCGGCTGGACAGCTGATTGCAGCCATTGGTCAGGGCGTTGAGCGAAAGCGGATAGCTGTCCGGCGTCAGCGCTTCCTTTTCGGCCAGCACGGCCAGCACGCGGATCTCGAACGGGTCGAGCAGATTGGGATTGTCAGTGCTTTTTTCGCCTGCCGTCACATCAGTATTCATGCGTCTATCCTTAATCAACCAGCTTGTTCATTTGTTCCGAATCCAATTTATCACATTCAGGCACAGCCTGGCAGCAAATGCCCGCCGCCTTCAGGGTGGCGAGGATGGTTTCGATGCGCTGCTCCTGCGCCACGGCGTGCGTGATCAGGCCCTGCAGGGCTTTCGACAGCGGATCGTCGCCGTTCGGCGTGACGCCGTAGGCGGCGAACAGATGGGCCGTGCTGCCTTCGCGCAGGGCATTGAGATCCTTTTGCACGATGTGCGCGGGGTTGCCGACGGCCGTGGCGCCGGCCGGCACGGGTTTGAGCAGCACGGCGTTCGAACCCACCTTGGCGTACTCGCCCACCGTGAAGTTGCCCAGCACTTGCGCGCCGGCGCCGACGATGACGCCGCGTTCCAGGGTCGGATGGCGTTTGCTGCCGCTGTGCAGCGAGGTGCCGCCCAGGGTCACGCCCTGGTAGATGGTGCAGTCGTCGCCGACGACGGCCGTCTCGCCGATCACCACGCCGAAGCCATGGTCGATGAAAACGCGCCGGCCGATGCTGGCGCCAGGATGGATCTCGATGCCCGTGATGATGCGGCCGATATACGAAATGAAGCGCCCCACCCACTTCATGCGCCGCGTCCAGCACCAGTGCGCCCAGCCATGCATGACGATGGCGTGCAAGCCCGGATAACAGGTCAGCACCTCCCAGCCATTGCGGGCGGCCGGGTCACGTTCGATGATGCTGTTGATGTCTTCGCGCAGGTGGTGGAACATAAGACGGATTTCTGAATAGGTAAGAGACAAGACGCAAATGGTAGCGTATTCGGTGGCATGCTGCCGGAGAGGCAGATAAACAAGCGCCGCCTCAAGGGCGGCGGCTGATCAAAGAAGCGCTACAAAATGTTCAGGGCAAGGCGCATTGCCGAAGACAGTACGCAAGTACGGCGAGGCAATGCAACGCCGCCCTGGACGTTTTTTAGCCTTCTTTCGCGATGCGCTGGCGGCGGGCTTCGTACAGACACACGCCGGAAGCCACGGACACGTTCAAGCTCTCGACGGAGCCGAACATCGGGATGCTGACCAGCATGTCGCAGGTGTCGCGCGTCAAACGGCGCATGCCTTCGCCTTCGGAACCCATGACGAGGGCCGTCGGGCCCGTGAAATCGGCTTCGTACAAGCCTTTTTCGCCGTCGTCCGAAGTGCCGATCAGCCAGATGCCGCGGTCCTTCAGTTCACGCATGGTGCGCGCCAGATTCGTCACGGTGATGTACGGGACGGTTTCGGCGGCGCCGCTGGCAACCTTGGCGGCCGTGGCGTTGAGGCCCACGGCGCGGTCCTTCGGCACGATGACGGCATGTGCGCCGACGCCGTCGGCCACGCGCAGGCAGGCGCCCAGGTTGTGCGGGTCGGTGATGCCGTCGAGGATCAGCAGCAGCGGCGGGCCGTCGATGGCGTCCAGCAATTCGTCCAGATTGCGTGCCAGCGACAGCTGCGACGCGAAGGCGATCACGCCCTGGTGGCGGCGCGTGCCGACGATCTTGTCCAGACGCGAGGAATCGACAGGCATGACGCGCACGCCGGCCGACTTGGCGGCGGCGATCATGTCCTTCATGCGGCCGTCGACACGGCTGGCATCGACGAAAATTTCTTCCACGGACGACGCTTCGTGACGCAAACGCGAGGTGACGGCGTGGAAGCCGAAAATCATTTTATTCTTCATTTGTTATCGCTTCTTCTTGCTTGTCTTTGATACAGTTTTTGCTGCTCGTGGTGCCGCCGCAGCGGGTGCCGCGGCTGGGGTCTTGCTGCGCTTCGGCGCGGCCTTCGGGGCTGCCGCCTTGGCTGCCGGCTTCGAGGCTGCCTTGGGTGCCGCCTTGCTTGCCACATTGGCTGCGGGGGCGGCTACCGGCCTGGCGGCCGCCGGCTTGCTGGATGGCTTGCCGCCGCCCTTGCCGCCGCTCTTGATCTCATGACGCTGCTCGGTCGCTGGACCAGGCTTGACCATGGATTTCTTTTCGCCCTTGCGTTTGCCGCTGCCGTTGGACTTGGCCGGCGCGTCTTCGCCCGCCAGTTCCGCATCGGTCACCAGGCGCAGGTCGATCTTGCGCGTTTCCAGGTCGACACGTGCCACTTGCACCGTCAGACGGTCGGTCAGCTGGTAGCGCTTGCCCGTGCGTTCGCCGCGCAGTTCATGGCGCGCATCGTCGTACTGGAAGTAGTCGGTGCCCAGCTCGGTGACGTGCACCAGGCCTTCGACAAACAGGGTGTCGAGCTGCACGAAGACGCCGAAGGTGGTCACGCCGGTGATCGTGCCGGTAAACTCTTCGCCCAGCTTGTCCTGCATGAAGTAGCACTTCAGCCAGGCTTCGACGTCGCGCGACGCTTCGTCAGCGCGGCGCTCGTTGGCCGAGCAGTGCACGCCCAGCGCGTCCCAGATCGTCAGGTCGGTTTTCTTCGGCTTGCCGTCGGCCTTGTCCTTCGCCTGCTGCTTGCGCGTGGCGTTCGACACATTGGTGTTCAGCACAACCTTGTCGGACAGTTTCGGCTCGTATTTCTTGCCTTGCAAGATGGCCTTGATGGCGCGGTGCGTCAGCAGGTCGGGATAGCGGCGGATCGGGCTGGTGAAGTGGGCATACGCCTCGTACGCCAGGCCGAAGTGGCCGATATTGTCCGGGCTGTAGACGGCTTGCTGCATCGAGCGCAGCAGCATCGTTTGCAGCAGGGCCGCATCGGGACGCTGCTTGATCTGCTGCATCAGGGTCTGGTAATCGGAGGCCGATGGCGTATCGCCGCCCGTCAGGTTCAGGCCAACCTGTTTCAGGAAGGTGCGCACTTGCGTGAGCTTTTCCTTGGTCGGGCTGGCGTGGATGCGGTAGGTACCCGGGTGCTTGTTACGCAGCAGCAAATCGGCTGCGCAAACGTTGGCCGCCAGCATGCACTCTTCGATGATCTTGTGCGCTTCGTTGCGCGTGCGGGGAACGATCTTCTCGATCTTGCCGGCGCTATTGCAGACGATATACGTTTCCGTCGTCTCGAAGTCGATGGCGCCACGCTCCATGCGCGCTTTCAGCAAGGCGCGGTAGACGGCTTCCAGGTTCTGCAGGTGCGGCAGGATGTCCGCGCGGCGTGCCGCCTCGGGTCCCTTGGTGTTGCCCAGCACGGCGGCGACTTCGTCATACGTCAGGCGCGCGGCCGAATGGATGACGGCCGGGTAGAACTGGTAAGCCTTCAGTTCGCCCTTGTCGCTGACGACGGCGTCGCAGACGAGGGTCAAACGGTCGACGGCAGGGTTCAGCGAACACAGGCCATTCGACAGTTTCTCCGGCAGCATCGGGATCACGCGGCGCGGGAAATACACGGACGTGCTGCGTTCGAGCGCATCGGTATCGAGCGCGTCGTTCGGCTTCACGTAATGGCTGACGTCGGCAATGGCGACGATCAGGCGGAAGCAGTTGGCGCGGCCCACCTTGACGGGTTCGCAATACACGGCATCGTCGAAGTCGCGCGCATCTTCACCGTCAATGGTGACGAGCGGCACGTCGCGCAGGTCGACACGGTCTTTCAGGTCGGCGGCACGCACTTCAAACGGCAGTTTTTCAGCTTGCTTCAGGGCGGCGGCAGAGAAGATATGCGGCACGTTGAATTTACGCACGGCAATTTCGATTTCCATGCCGGGATCATCGAGCGCACCGAGCACTTCGACGATCTTGCCGACAGGCTGCTTGAAGCGCATGGGCTGCTCGGTCAGCTCGACGCTGACGATCTGGCCGGCTTTCGCCTTGCCCACCGAACCGGTAACTAAAATGTCCTGGCCGATGCGCTGGTCTTCCGGCGCCACCACCCAATTGCCGTTTTCCTGGATCAGGCGACCGATGACGTGGGTATTGGCGCGCTGCGTGACTTCCACGATCGTGCCTTCCGGGCGGCCACGGCGGTCCGTGCCGACGATGCGGGCCATGACCTTGTCGCCATGCAGCACTTTCTGCATTTCTTTCTCAGGCAGGAACAGGTCGGCGCTGGCGTCGTCAGGAATGACGAAGCCGAATCCATCGCGGTGACTGGTGACGCGGCCGGCGACGAGCGCGCTCTGGTCGGCCAGCGAGAAAACACCGCTGGCATCCGACTTGAGCTGGCCGTCGCGCTCCATCGCCTTCAGGCGACGAACGAGCACCTCCATGGAATCGGCATGCACTTGCAGCGTTTTCCCGAGTGTTTGCGGATCGAGAGGCGCGTTGACGCTGCGGAAAATGCCGAGAATGTCCTCCCGGCTGGGAATGGTGTGGGTATTTTGGCTCAAAAGTATTTCTATAGTTGTTATTGACAGTGATCAAACGGAGAACAAAGACCGATGACATCACCGTCAATATTGACACGGTGATGTCCGGTAGTGTACCGGACGACGCCTAGGTTTACCTAACGGACAGCGTATCGGAAACAGTACAAGTACCCCGCCGATGAAAAAAAGGAGAAAAGCTGCGCAATGCATTTGACTTCGGCAAATATTGCTCTATAATCTCGGTCTCTTGCAGCGACAAACCTTCACGGGAATGCAGTTGCAGGAAAGCGGTACAGGGTTGATGTGCAGTATGGAGTGAAAGCTCATCTGGCGCAAAACTCTTCAAGCCGCTATAATAGCAGAATTGTTGTAGTAAGTTGTTTTGCAACAAATACTCGAGCAGTAAAAAGTAATAAGGCATCAGCAATAAGCAGCATCAGTGCCCACGTGGCGGAATTGGTAGACGCGCATGGTTCAGGTCCATGTGCCTTCGGGTGTAGGGGTTCGAGTCCCTTCGTGGGCACCATTACCTAATTCGCAAAAAAGCCGCAAACTTTCACGAGTTTGCGGCTTTTTTTCATTTCCGCAGCATTCTTCCCAGCATTCCTCCCTCTCTTCGCCAGCGCTCCCGCCATTCGCGGCTTGCGCACTCCGCGCGCAGCGCCACAGCTTTTCGCCCGCGCCTGATGCAAGTGCCCCGCATGCATCGGTAAAAGCGCTGAAAAAAGAGGCAAATCTACCCTTTTCTCATAGGGAAAAGCCCTTTTTGAAAGAAAAACCATGTTTCTTGAAGAAAAGTGCGAAATGTTGATTGACCGAATGCGCGCCAGCCCTTATGATTTTGTCCTCGCTGCAGAACATGCAGCGACAAGCAGCAAGCAGTAACAATGCCCACGTGGCGGAATTGGTAGACGCGCATGGTTCAGGTCCATGTGCCTTCGGGTGTAGGGGTTCGAGTCCCTTCGTGGGCACCACCAGCAACGAGTCGTTTTCGTTGTTGTCCGCAGTAAAAAGTAGTAAGGTAGCACAGCAGTTAGCAGCACAATGCCCACGTGGCGGAATTGGTAGACGCGCATGGTTCAGGTCCATGTGCCTTCGGGTGTAGGGGTTCGAGTCCCTTCGTGGGCACCACCAGCAACGAGTTGTCGATCGTTGTAATCCGCAGTAAAGCAGTATGGTTTCACAGTAGTAAGACATCAGTAGTCATAGCAGCATCAGTGCCCACGTGGCGGAATTGGTAGACGCGCATGGTTCAGGTCCATGTGCCTTCGGGTGTAGGGGTTCGAGTCCCTTCGTGGGCACCATTACCTAATTCGCAAAAAAGCCGCAAACTTTCACGAGTTTGCGGCTTTTTTCATTTCCGGTTGCAAACGTCAACAATGCCGCGCAGCTTTCCGCCTGCGGCATCCCCTCCCCTTATTTCGCCAGCGCCGCCTTCACGGCGTCAAACAGGGTCGTCGTCGGACGGCCAATCAGCGCGCTCAACTGCTTGCCATGGTCTTCCAGGCCGCCCTTGGCCGCGCCCGCATCGGAATCGGCCAGCAGATCGGCAAAGCCTTCCGGCACGCCCACGCTTACCAGCGCCGCCTTGAAGTCCGCCTGCGGCAAGTCTTTGTACACGATCGGCTTGCCCGACTGGCGCGCCACTTCGGCCGCATATTGCGCCAGGGTGAAGCCCTGGTCGCCCGCCAGTTCATAAATGGCTTGCGGCTGGGACGCCGTCAGCACGGCAGCGGCCGCGGCCGCGTAATCGGCGCGCGTGGCCGACGAGAAACGCCCATCCTGCGCCGCGCCCAGCACGACGCCATGCTCGAGCACGGGCGCCAGGTGTTCCGTATGGTCTTCCAGGTACCAGCCGTTGCGCAAGAAACTGTAAGGCAGGCTTGACGCGCGGATGGCCGCTTCCGTGATCACGTGCTCGGCGGCCAGGCCCAGCGGCGAGGTGTCGGCGCGCAAGACGCTGGTGTAGGCCAGCAAGGCGACGCCGGCGCGCTTGGCCGCATCGATGACGTTCTGGTGCTGCTGCGCGCGCTGACCCACTTCGCTTGACGAGATCAGCAGGATTTTCGTCGCGCCCTGGAAGGCCGCGTCGAGGCTGGCGCCATCGTTGTAGTCGGCCTGGCGCACTTGCACGCCCTTGGCGGCCAGGTCGGCAGCCTTGGCCGGGTTGCGCACGGCGGCGATGATGTGGCCTGCGGGAACGGATGCGAGCAGGCTGGCGATGACGTGCTGGCCCAGATTGCCTGTGGCGCCGGTGATGACGATCATGATTTCTCCTTGGTACGTGGGTGGTAAAACCCTATAATAGGACTATTACTTACTTATTGTAAGTACGTACCTTTTGGTAAGTATGGGTAAAGTTTTTAATTAATAAGGCCAACTATCATGTCCACAGACACTCCCGGCGCCAGCCTGCGCGCCGCCCTCGCCCGCCAGAACCAGGACGCGCACCTGCTGGCGGCCGCCTGCCCGTCGCGGGTCGTGCTCAGCCACCTGACCAGCCGCTGGGCCGTGCTGGTGATGGTGCTGCTGCTGAGCGGCACCCGCCGCTTCAGCGAACTGCGCCGCGAAGTGGGCGGGGTCAGTGAAAAAATGCTGGCGCAAACCCTGGAAGCGCTGGCCGGCGACGGCTTCGTGCTGCGCCAGGCCTATATGGTGATCCCGCCGAAAGTGGAATACAGCCTGACGCCGATGGGACGCGAGGCGGCCGAGCGGCTGGCCGTGCTGGTCGACTGGATCGAGGATAATTATGCGCGCATCGAACAGGCGCGCGCCGGCCTGGCAGCGGCGCCGGCGGCGAAAAACGCCGCCTGATGGACGCCTGCGCCGGGCGGCCAATTGCATTGCTTTTGGACATCAAGAATTATCGTTTACTCCTACTTGCCTTGATGTAATACTAGTCCCATGAACCGCGTAAGGGCGCGACACCATGAATCAGTTGATTTCCAACATCGCCGACCGGGCCAATGTGCTGCTGGTCAGCAATTCGCCAAACGATGTGCGCGAACTGCTGTATGTGCTGGACCGGCATAACCTGGGTACGGGACTGGCGGGCGATGTCGACGAGGGCGTGGAACTGGCGGCGGGCGGCACGGACCTGATCCTGCTTGACGCGGCTCTGGCCGGCACGAATATCGGCGCGGCCTGCATGCGCCTGCGCAATGCGGGCGGGCGCCATGGCGTGCCGCTGCTGCTGATGTCGGCCACCCCCAGTGCCGAGGAACAGGGCCGCAGCGTGGGCGCCGGCGCCTCCGACTACATCAAGATGCCCTTCAATGCGCGCGACGTGGCGGAAAAAATCCTCATGGAACTGGCGCTGCACAAGGCCGACGCGCCCGTGCCGCATGCGGCCACGGCACCGCGCCCCTTGCATCCGCAAACGCTGGAAGTCAATTACCACTCCATCCTGGCCGGCTCGCCCGACGCCGTCCTGCTGTTCGATATCGACAACAAGCTGCTGATCGACGCCAACCACCTGGCGGAAAGCCTGTTCGGCATGCCGCTGGCCGACTTGCTGCAAGGCGGCATGGAACGGTTGTTTCCCAGGACGCAGGACGATGGCCGCGCCTCGCCGCAACTGCTGGAAGAGAAAATACGCGCCACCCTGCAAGGCAGGATCGTCGTCTTCCGCGCCACCTGCTGCCATCGCGACAGCCACCCGATCGCCTGCGAAATCCGGCTGATGCGTTTGTCCGTGCCGGGCCGCCAGCTGGTGCATGCGCGCATCATCGACTTGACGGAGCGCAACCTGGCCGAGGCCATGCGTGCGGGCCAGAGCGCGCTGCTGGAAATGGTCGCCAAGGGCGCGCCCCTGATTCCCACCCTGAACCATCTGCTGCTGCTGATCGAGGGCCAGGCGCGCGGCGTGTTGTGTTCCATCATGCTGCTCGACGATGACGGCATCCACATGCACAGCGCGGCCGGTCCCAGCCTGCCGCCCGCCTACATGGCCCTGCTCGAAGGCGTGGCCATCGGCCCTGGCGTGGGCTCCTGCGGCACGGCCATGTTCCGGCGCGAAGCCGTGGTGGTCAGCGATATCATGCACGATCCGCTGTGGGCGCCCTACCGCGAGCTGGCCGCGCCGTTTGGCTTGCGCGCCTGCTGGTCGCGCCCCATCTTCGGCCAGGATGGCGCCGTGCTGGGCTCGTTTGCCATGTATTACCGCGACGTGCGCAACCCTGATGCGCACGACCTGGGCCTGATAGACACGGCCACCGACCTGGCCGGCATCGCGATCGGCCGCATGCGCCATGAACGCGAACTGCAGCGCCACCGCACCCACCTGGAAGAACTGGTGGACGAACGCACGGCCGCCCTGACGCAGGCCAAGGAGCAATCGGAACAGGCGAACCGCGAATTGGCCGCGGCGCTGGAAAACCTGTCCATCACGCAAGAGGAACTGGTGCGGCGCGACAAGCTGGCCGCCCTGGGCGCGCTGGTGGCGGGCATCGCGCATGAACTCAATACGCCGATCGGCAACGGCCTGGTGGTGGCCACCACCATGGCCGAGCGCACGCGCGAGATCCAGGCCAGCTTCCTCGACGGCTTGCGCCGTTCCGAACTGGAAACCTATCTGGCCCAGGCCAGCGAGGCGGACGCCATCATGCTGCGCAACCTGCAGCGCGCGGCCGACCTGGTGTCCAGCTTCAAGCAGATCGCCGTCGACCGCGCCAGCTCGCAGCGGCGCCACTTCCTGCTGCGCCAGTTCGTGGCAGAACTGATGCTGCCCATGTCCACTCCGCTCAAGGCGGCCGGCGTGAGCCTGACGCAGGATGTACCGGACGAGCTGGCCATGGACAGCTATCCCGGCCCGCTGGGCCAGGTGCTCAGCAACCTGCTGGAAAACTGCTTGCGCCACGCCTTCGAAGGACGCAGCGGCGGCAGCATCGCCATCACCGCGCACGGCAGCGACGATGGCCGGAACATCCGCCTGTCCATCGCCGACACGGGCGTGGGCATTGCCGCCGACGACCTCACGCATATCTACGACCCCTTCTTCACGACCAAGCTCGGCTCGGGCGGCTCGGGCCTGGGCCTGCACGTGGCGCACAACATCGTCACAGGCGTGCTGGGCGGCCATATCGACGCCAGCAGCAGTCCCGCCGGCACTACCTTCACCTTGCTGCTGCCCATCGCCGCGCCCCAGTCGGGTGCCGTCTGAGGCACAGGCGCGCTACAATGTCGCCATCGCATTCTGATGGAGCAAGACCATGAAATACCTGCTCGCCACGGTCCTGCTGGCCATGTGCGCCGGCGCCTGGGCCGAACCGGCCCCCTGGTACAAATGGCGCAGCAAGGTCGACGGCACCCTGTCGTGCGCCCAGTCCACCCTGGGATTTGGCTGGGAACTGGCCTCGGGACCGTACAAAGATAGCCGTTGCGAAAAACCGGCGCTTGCTAAATAATGGGGCCATGACCACACGGGGAACCGGCTTGAGATCAAGCGATGGCAATGCGGCATCGAAAGAGTATGGAACGATAAGAACGTATCTATTCAAACCGAGGAGACCACATGTTTACGAATCCGGAACAATTCGCATCGGCCACCAAGGCCCTGTTTGAATTCCAGCTGATGACCTTCAACACCCTCACCACCAAGGCCGTGCAAGGCGTGGAACAGGTGCTGGCATTGAACATGGCCACCGCCAAGAGCGGCATCGAGGATGGCCTTGCCGCCGGCAAGGAAATCAGCCAGGCCAAGGATCCGAAGGCCGCCATGGCCGCCGCTGCCGCCCAGCTGCAACCGGGCGTGGCCGGCGCGAAAGCGTACAAGCAGCAGCTCGACGACATCATCAAGGAAATCCACACGGAATTCACCACGGCCGCCGAAGCCCATGTGGCTGAAGCGAAAAGCAACTTGAGCGCCCTGATCTACGACGTCACGAAAAACGTGCCGCCCGGCTCGGAAAACGCCGTCGCCATCGTCAAGGCCGCCATCGACAACGCCTTCCTCGGCTACGAGCAAGTGACCAAGGCCACGAAACAGGCCGTGAAAACGGTGGAAGAGCAGATCGCCAAGGCCAGCGCGCAAGTGGCGCAGGCCACGGAAAAAGCCACGAGCGGCGCCAGCGCTGCACCTGAAAAGGCAGCGCCGGCAGCCAAGCCGAAGGCTGCCAAGAAGTAAGGTGACTCAATGTGGGGTCAGACCCGCCGGGTCTAACCCCAGCCTTTGCTTGGGTTCATCTCACCGGCACAATCCGGTACACGCAGCGCCTTCCCCCCTCCAGCAGATATTCGCTGCGCTCCACCGTGCAATCGCCCCCCAACACGCGTTGAAAGATGGCCAGCTCCGAGCGGCAAAAATTCTGGCACGCCGTGGCCGCCGCGCAGATCGGGCAATGGTTTTCCACCAGCAAGACACTGCCATCGTCCTGCGGCTCGGCATGGGCCATGTAACCTTCGCCATCGCGCGCCCGCGCCAGGCTGTCCACCCGTTGTACCAAGTCAAGCCGAGGGTCGACCAGCTTGCCGTAGGCAGCTTCGCTGCTGCGCTCGCGCGCACCGATCAGTTTATCGAGTCCTTCATCGCCGAACAGGGTTTTCACTTGCCCGATCAATTCCAGCGTCAGGTCGGCATGCCGGTCGGGAAAGCGCGCGTGGCCTTGCTGCGTCAACTGCCAGCGGCGCGACGGGCGCCCCACCTTGTCGGCCACATCGTCGAAGGCCACCAGGCCACGCTCGTGCGCCGCCTCCAGCTGGCGCCGCGCGCCCATGGACGTGATATCGAGCAAGGCCGCCAGCTGCTGCGCCGTCTGCGGCCCGCGCATTTTCAGCAGGAACAAGGTTTGCTCCGATGTGCTCACGTTCGTGCTCACGTTAGTGCTCGTGCTCATGCCACCGCCTTGGCATCGACGGCGCCGTCCAGCTGCCGGCGCCAGGCCGCCATGCGCCAGGCGGCCCAGGCGGCCGAACAGGCTCCGGCGATGAGGATCAAGCGCGTGTCGATCAGGGTCAGCACGGAGCCGCTCAGGGCGACGACGATGTTGGCGATGCAAAAGGTGGTGGCCAGCAAGCCCATCACGGCACCCTGTCCGTGCGCGCTGAAGCGCTCGGCGCACCAGCCCTGGATCACCGTGTTGTACAGCGCGTTCGGAATGCCGAACAGCACGATGGCGGCGATGCCCACCCAGATATTGCCCATGGCCAGCACGCCCACGGCCAGCGCCACGCCGCAGGCATACCAGCAGGCGCGCAGCAAGGGCGCATGGCGGCTGGGTCCGCCCGCCAGCAGCGAAGTGATGGTCATGGTGCCGCACAGGCCCACATTCACCCAGGCAATCGCCTGCGCATTGTAGTTGGCCGTCTCGACCAGCCACAGCGGATAGAATTCGTAAAAGCTGGCCACGCCGCAAGTGAGCGCCAGCTGCACGATGAACAGGGTGCGCAGCTCGTCGTGGCGCAGCAGGTTCAGCGAATGCTGGTCGCGCGCCACCTGCCACCACGAGGTCGTCAGCAACGATGGCGTTTCGCGCGGCAAGCCTGCGGCCACCAGCACGGCGACCAGCATCAGCGCGGCAGCGGCGATCCAGAACGGCACCGTCACGCCCCATACCAGGGTGGCGCCCGCGAGGATCGGCCCCACCAGCCAGCCCAGGTAAAACGCGCCGTTCAGCCACGACATGGCACGCAGGCGCAGCGCTCCCGTCAGCTGGTCGGCCAGCATGGCGCGCGCCACGGCGCCATTTCCTTCCAGCAAACCGGTGATGAAGCGGGCGACGATGAACAAGGGATAGGACTGGATCACCAGCGCCCAGGCCGTGATGGCGTGGCCAATGGCGGCGCCCACGGCCGTGCGCATCAGCAGCGGACGGCGGCCATAGCGGTCAGACAAGGGGCCAAGCAAGGCCGAACCGATCAGCAAGCCCAGCGGATTGATGGTCAGCGCCAGGCCGAACAGCAGCTTGGAGGGCAAGCCGAGGAAATTATTGAAGGCATTCGGCGCCTCGGCCGCGAACAGCGGCGGCAGGATCGGGTACGGCAGGGACGCGCCGATGGTCGACAGCAGCGCCAGCAAACAGGCGGCGGAAATCAGGATGATATTTTTCATGCAGCCTCAGCGGGTGTCTTGATTATATTGGTCTGGCAAGAATAGCCGGGGCCATTAGATAAGTAAACTAAATTGTTTATTAATTGATGCCACACCGTGGCAAGCGTCGCGCCCACGGTCAAAGCCCCGTGCTACAGTGCGCGGCATTGCCACGACACCAGACACCTCATGACCTTGTCCGACATCGAACGACACTACGGCTTCACTTATCCGCCACTCTACAAGCAGCTTGAACACGACGGCATGCTGAACGTGGGCGAGTACGGGCCCGCCTGGTACCAGCAGGTCTACCCCACCTTGAAGGATCGCCCCACCCTGCTGCTGCACGCCGACGATTTCGAGTTGCTGAGCGTCACGGCTGTCGCGCAGGCTCTCGACGAGCTTGCCGATCCCGACGATTACCGGCAGATCGATCCTGCCTTGCGCTTCATTCCGTTCGCGCAGACGGGCGCCGGCGACCACTACTGCTTTTTCGCTTCCGGCCAGCAAGACGCCGACCTGCCCGTCGTGCTGCTGTGGCACGACCAGGAGGAAGCGCAGCACCTGGCGCGCAACCTGGCCGACTTCCTGTTCCTGATGCTGCTCCAAAGCATGGCGGATCAGGACACGTACAACGAAGTCAGCGACGAGGAATTCAGGGAACAGCTGGAAAAAACCATGGGCACGCATGCGCGCTACCTGACGGCACGTCAGGCGGAAGTGCTGCAGGCGCTGCTGGCCAGGGACATCATCGATTACGACGTGGCGCTGCCGAAAGGACGCACGGAAGCGCACCGGGGCTTGCTGACCGATATGGAACTGGCCAGCCTGCGCGCGGAACTGATTGCCTACGATAAATACGACGACTGTTTTGCCTACGGCGCGGCTGGCTGAACACAAAATCGCTGGGCAAGCGGCGGATGAAGGTTTAAACTGTATATAAACACAGTAAAACCCGTCACCTTGCATCTTGCCCTATTGATATTCCCATGCTGAGAGTCCTGGAAAATCCCCTGTACTATCTGGACAATTTCCAGGATGTGCTGAGCTGGATAGCCACACGCTATGCCGACCTGCTGAGCGTTGAAGAAACGCAATTCATCGCCCAGTTCGGCGCATTGCCGCTGCCCTCGCGCGCCCTGTTCGTGCGCCTCGTCATGCGCAAGGGCTGTTTGTTTCGCGCCAGCAAACTCAATTACCCTGAAATCGGCGACACGCGCGCCGCCGCCCTGCCCCTGCTGGCGACGGGCTGGGTGGTGGCCGATCCCGTCATCTCGCTCGAAGAACTGTTCGACCTGCTGCTGAAGGCGGAAATCGCCCAGGCCTTCGACCTCGCCGCGCCCTTGAGGGTGGCGCGCAAGGCCGAGCAGCTGGAGGCATTGCGCGAACAGCATGCGGACGATCAAGCGTTCTCCGCGTGGTATCCGGCCTGCACCGACGTGCTGTACCGCATCGGCATGCAGCCCCTGTGCGACCGCCTGCGCCTGATTTACTTTGGCAACTATCACCAGGACTGGTCGGAATTCGTGCTGTCAGACCTGGGCGTGTACCAATACGAAAAAGTGGAATTCTCGCCGCAGTCGCGCGGTTTTCGCACTCGCCAGGATATCGAGCACTATGAAGTGCTGCACCAGTGCCGCGAACGCTACAACGACAGCGCGCCGGCCGACGAAGTGTTGCGGGAACTGGCCGCGCTGCCTTTGCCGCCCGAGAATACCTGGCTGGCCAGCCGGCGCGACAAGCTGACCTTCCAGATCGCCCAGCACCTGGAAAAATGCCAGGACTGGCCCGCCGCCTACCGCGCCTATGCCGACTGCCGCTATCCGGGCGCGCGCGGCCGCGCCATCCGCGTGCTGGAAAAAGATGAGCAACCGCAAGCGGCCTACGACAGGCTGACCATCGCCCTGGCGGCGCCGGAAAGCGAGGCGGAACAGCAATTGCTGCTGCGCATGGCGCCCCGTCTGCGACGCAAGCTGGGCCATGCCAAGCAGGCGGCCAGTGCGGCGGCAAGCGTGGAACGCATCGACCTGCTGCTGCCGCATCCGGAACAGGCCTGCTATGTGGAAATCGTCGTGAGGCAGCACCTGAGCCACGACGATGCGCCCGTGTATTACGTGGAGAACACCTTGATCAATTCGCTGTTCGGCCTGCTGTGCTGGCCCGCCATCTTCAAGGCCATCCCCGGTGCCTTCTTCCACCCGTTCCACCGTGGCCCCGCCGACTTGCACAGCGCCGACTTTTACCTGCGCCGCAGCGGCGATTTTTCCGCCTGCCTGGCGCGGCTGGACGACGGCAGCTACCAGGCAAGCATCCGCGCCACCCTGGCCGCCAAGCACGGCATCGCCTCGCCCTTCGTCAGCTGGGAGGTGCTGGGCGATGGCTTGCTGGACCTGGCGTTGGCCTGCATTCCGGCCGCGCACCTGAAAAAAGCGTTTGAACGCATCTTGCTCGACATCAAAAGCAACCGCAGCGGCTTCCCCGACCTGATCCAGTTCTGGCCGCAGGAGCAGCGCTACCGCATGATCGAAGTCAAGGGGCCGGGCGACCGCCTGCAAGACAACCAGCTGCGCTGGATCGCCTATTGCGCCCGGCACGCCATGCCCGTCAGCGTGTGCTACCTGCAATGGCAGGCGGCGGCATGAGAGGAAACACGTACACGATCGCCGTGCGCGCCCTGTGCGAATTCACGGCCAAGGTGGGCGACCTGGACTTGCGCTTCACGCCTTCGCCCACGGCGCAGGAAGGCATGGCGGGCCACGCCACCGTCACGGGCCGGCGCGACGATGATTACCAGCGCGAAATCAGCCTGTCCGGCAACTTCGGGCCCTTGCACGTGCGGGGCCGCGCCGACGGCTACGACCCGGCGCGGCGCCAGCTGGAAGAAATCAAGACATACCGGGGCGACCTGGATGCCATGCCCGCCAACCACCGCCAGCTGCACTGGGCGCAGGCGCGCATCTATGGCCACTTGCTGTGCCAGCAGCTGAACCTGCCCATGTTGCGCGTGGCGCTCGTGTATTTCGATATCGCGAGCCAGAAGGAAACGCTCATGCACGAGGAATGCACGGCCGGGGCGCTGCGTACCTTCTTCGAGCAGCATTGCGCGCTGTTCCTCGACTGGGCCGAACAGGAAATGGCGCACCGCGCCAGCCGCGACGGGCAGCTCACCAGCATGGCCTTCCCCCACGCGCACTTTCGCCCGGGACAGCGCCAGCTGGCCGAGGCCATGTACAAGGCCAGCAGCCGTGGCTGCGGCTTGCTGGCGCAGGCGCCGACCGGTATCGGCAAGACGGTGGGCAGCCTGTTCCCGATGCTGAAAGCGACGGCCGCGCATGGCCTGGATAAACTGTTTTTCCTGGCCGCCAAGGTGCCGGGCCGCCAGATGGCGCTCGACGCCTGCGCCATCCTGAAGGATAGCGCCCCGCTGCTGCCCTTGCGCGTGCTGGAACTGAGCGCCAAGAGCAGCGCCTGCGAGCATCCTGACAAGGCCTGCCACGGCGAAGCGTGTCCGCTGGCCAAGGGTTTTTACAACCGTTTGCCGCTGGCGCGCGAAGTGGCGCTGGCCAGCGGTTTGATACTCGACAAGGAAGCCGTGCGCGCCATCGCCTTGCAGCAGGGCATCTGCCCGTATTACCTGGGCATGGAACTGGCGCGCTGGAGCGATGTCGTGATCGGCGACTACAACTATTATTTCGACCTCAGCGCCATGCTGTACGGCATGACCCTGGCCCACGACTGGAAGGTCAACGTGCTGGTCGACGAGGCGCACAATATGGTCTCTCGCGCACGCAGCATGTACTCGGCCGAGCTGCAGCAGATCAATCTGAAAATACTGCGCAAGTTCGCGCCCGAGGCACTGAAAAAGCCGCTGGACCGCCTCGCGCGCCAGTGGACGGCTTTGCTGAAAGAACAGGACGGCGACTACCACGTGCATGCGGCCTTGCCCGAGAAATTCTTTGGCGCCCTGCAAGGCGTGGCCACGGCCATCGGCGACTACATGGCCGAGCACGCCACTTCCCTGGACGAAGACTTGCAGCGCTTCTATTTCGACGTGCTGCTGATCAACCGCCTGGCGGAAAGCTTCGCCGAACATTCGCTGTTCGATGTCAGCAAAACGGACACGGGTTCCACCGTCTGCATCCGCAACATCGTCCCCGCGCCGTTCCTGAAGGAACGTTTCGCGGCCAGCCACAGCACGGCCCTGTTTTCCGCCACCCTGAGTCCGTGGAATTACTACAGCGATACCCTGGGCATGCCGGCCGACACGGCCTGGGTCGACGTGGAATCGCCGTTCCAGGCGGAACAATTGTCCGTGCGCGTGGCCGACAATATTTCCACGCGCTACCAGCACCGGGCCGCCTCGCTGCTGCCCATCGCCCAGCTGATGGCGCGCCAGTACCGGGAAACGCCGGGCAATTACCTGGCCTTTTTCAGCAGCTTCGACTACATGGAAAAGACGGCCCACTTGTTCGCCCAGCATTATCCGGACGTGCCCCTCTGGCAGCAGCCGCGCCGCATGGATGACGCTGCGCGCAGCCAGTTCCTCGGGCGCTTCGGCCTGGAGACGCGCGGCATCGGCTTTGCCGTGCTCGGTGGTGCGTTTGGCGAAGGCATCGACTTGCCGGGCGCGCGCCTGATCGGCGCCTTCATCGCCACCCTCGGTTTGCCGCAGATCAACCCCGTCAACGAACAGATCCGCCAGCGCATGGGCGACATCTTCGGCGCCGGCTACGACTACACGTATCTGTACCCGGGCATGCAGAAAGTGGTGCAGGCGGCCGGCCGGGTCATCCGCACGCAGTCGGACAAGGGCGTCGTCTACCTGATCGACGACCGCTTTTCGCGCCCGGAAATCCGGCAACTCTTGCCCACCTGGTGGGATGTGCAGCTAGCCAACTAAAACCTTGAGCTTCTGGTAGCCCGCCTTGCTCACGGGTATCCTCGTATCGTCGCGCAGGATGGCCACGTGGCTGTCTTTCGTTGCCGCCTCGATGCGGCGGATACCGTCGATGTTGAGCAGATACGACCGGTGCACGCGCAGGAACTTGGCGGGATCGAGCTGGGTTTCCAGCTCCGACAGTCGCTGGCTTTTCAGGTAGGACTTGCCTTCCGAACGGATGCTGATGTAATCGTCCTGCGCTTCGATGTAGTCGATGCGCGCGCTGGCGATGACGTGGACTTTCGCACCGTCGCGTATCAGCACGCGGTCGAGCGGCGCGGCGCGCGTGGCCGCCTCGCGCGCCGCCGCCTGCACAGCTTCAGGCGCGCTGCGGTGGGCGCGGGCATGGGCCAGCGCCTGCTCGAAGCGCTGCTCGCTGAACGGTTTCAGCAGGTAATCGAGCGCATGGCATTCGAAGGCCTTCAAGGCGTACTGGTCGTAGGCCGTGACAAAGATCAGGCGCGTCTTTGCGCCTATCAGTTCCGCCACTTCGAAGCCGTCCAGGCGCGGCATCTGGATGTCGAGGAACACCAGCTCCGGTTCCAGTTCCGCGATGGCCTTGACGGCCTCGAAGCCGTTGGCGCATTCGGCCACGACCTCGATATCGTCGTGACGCGCCAGGTATTCGCGCAGCACGCCGCGCGCCAGCAGTTCGTCGTCGACGATGGCTACCCGCATTTTTGCCTGCATCATTCTTCCTCCATATCGCCGGTCTGCGCCGGCATCGATATCGTCACGTCAAACGCCGCGCCGCGCCGCGCCCAGTGCACGCCGGCTTCATGGCCATAGGCGCCGGCCAGGCGCTGGCGCACGTTTTCCAGGCCCACGCCATTGCCGCGCGCCGGTGCCTGATCCGCCTCCACCGGATTGCTCACGCGAATGTGCAGCAGGCTGCCCGCGCGCCGCGCCTCGATGGTGATGAGGCCGCCCTCCGTCAAGCCGCAAATGCCATGCTTGACAGCATTTTCCACCAGCGGCTGTATCAGCATGGGCGGCAGCAGGCACGCCAGCGCGGCGGCATCGATGCTTTCCGCCACTTGCAGGCGCGCGCCAAAGCGCACCTGCTCGATGGCGAGGAAGTGCCGGATCAGCACCAGCTCTTCCTGCAAGGCGATTTTCTTGTGCGCTTCCAGGCTCAGGCTCTGGCGAAAGAAGCTGGCCAGTTGCAAGGTCATCTGGCGCGCGCCCGCCGCATTGATCGACGTCAAGGCACTGATGGAATTCAAGCTATTGAACAGGAAATGCGGGTCGATTTGCGTGCGCAGCATGCGCAATTGGGCTTCCTGGGCCATCAGCTGCGCTTCCAGCCCCCGTTGCTCGGCCGTCTTGGCGCGCACGAATTCCAGCAGCAGATAATGCACGGCGGCCACCAGGCAATACAGCAGCACGCCCACGCCAAAGAACAGGGCCAGCAGCGACTGGCTCAGGTTCACGCCCAGCCAGCGCACATCCAGCAACAGGCTGACGCTGTTCAGGAACTGCAGCAGGGTTGCCCACAGCAAGCCCGCAAACAGGGCCGCCACGCCCATCACGCCGGCGATGGCAGCCGGATGGCGGGCATTCAGGGGATAGGCGCGGCACAGGTAAAAGGCGGAAAAGCCCGTGCCGATCGCATACACGAGCGTGGCGGGCACGACCAGCAGGGCCGCATTCAGCCACGGCGCCTGTGCCACCCTGGCGAGCATGACCGCCAGGGCCAGGCCCAGCGCCAGGCAGACGAGGAACAGCGCCACGGCGCCGCGCCGCTTCGACAATGGCCCGGACATGCGCGCCTAGTTGCGGATTTCCAGGCCGCCCATGATGGCGTAGCCAGTCACATACAAACGCTTGTTCTTGTTCGGCGGCACGATGGTCTTTTCTTCGAAACCGCCGAGGATGGGCGTGCCCTGCAGTACGACGCTCCAGTCAGGCGGAATCTTGATGGTGATGCCGCCGCACAGGGCAAACACGTTGAGCACGGCTTCACCCTCGATCGAGGCCTGGCGCAAATCGATTTCGCAGCCTGCCATGATGACATTGATGTCGCCCCCCTTGAAGCGCTGCGACGACACGCGCCGCACATAGCCGCCCAGGATGGCCGTCACCTCGATGATGCTGTCGTCGTCGGCATGTCCCTCAGCGCCAGCGCCGGGCGCTGCCGTATCGGCTTGCTTGTCGAGCGAAACGGCGCCATTCCTAGCCTGGCCAAACGCATCGCCCGGCGCCGCGCCGTCCTGTTGCGCGGCAAAGCGCCGGCGGCGCAGCCGCTGCTGCGAACCGGGCAAGGACTTCGAAACCACGGCCACGCCCACGCCGATGATCAGCAAGGGCCACAGCACGTCCCAGTTCATGTAGAAGATGCCCATGTGCTTGAGGGTCCAGGCCACGCCCAGGAAAACCAGCATGCCGCCAAGCAAATAGCCATTCGCGCTGCGGCTTTGCGACAGCTTCAGCAGGCCGAAGACGATGAATGCCGTGGGCCAGAAGCGGAAGGTGTAGCGGACATTGATGAAGCCCAGGTTATCGAGCAGGAACAGCAGGCCCAGCCCGATGACGATGACGCCCAGCACGATCTGCGATGGCGAATGCAGCGGCGGTTTATTTTTCATGCTCGGACTCCCGGTAGGCAATAAAGTGTTTGTTCAGCAGCGGTTCCAGCACCAGCCCCACGCCCCAGGCAATCAGCAGGGCTGGCCAGCTATTGTAGAAATTCAAGTTCCACAGCTCTTCATACGAGACATACCACCAGGCGGCAAAGAAGATCAGCCACAGGCCGCTCAACACCTGCTTGGCGGACACGGGCGCGACCAGCTTGTTGAGGCCGAAGGCAACCATGATCAATGGCCAATAATGCCATAGTGAATAGTAATCGTGGAGGATGATCACATCGAGCCGGTCCAGCAGGATGACGGCGCCGATGGCGATCAGCAGCACGCCCCACAGCAGCTGGGTACGCCGGCAATACGCTTGTTCTGGTTTCACGATATCCCCTTGTTGTTGGTTAATCGTAAAGATACGCGCCATGGGCGCACGGCGATAGCCTTGTTCGGCGAATGGCAGATACGGGGCGGTGGATGGCGAAACGGCACGCAACAAAACGTCGGGCGAAAAAAAAGACCGGCAAGCGCCGGCCTTGAAGGGGTTGATGCAGTACACGACTTACGGCGCCGATGGGCAGTCCCTGGCGGGGCAGCCCATGCAAGGCAAAATCTGGTGCCGATCCTTGAGGCGACCGGCTGACCTGCAGGAAGATCGAACATGCCGCCAACTTCACGGCAGTGCGTCTCAACCAGGCAAAGTCATCATACCCCTGTTCACGCAAATGCACCGTTCGCTAGCGCACACAGCATCTGTTTTGCTGAGTTGCATCAATACTGCCGGCAATCAGTGGGGCGGATTCAGCATGTCATGCTTGATCCACTCCAGCACGCCTGGCCCCTGCGGCTGCCAGCCCAGCAGCTTGCGCGCCCGTTCGCCGCGCACGCGGCTGTTCGAGCCGAGGCCGTAGGAAGCCATTTCATAGCCCCATTCGGCGATCGCTTCCGGCAGCGGCCAGTCCTGCGCAGGTCCCAGTTGCAATGCATCGGCGATGGCGGCCGTCATGTCGCGGAAGGCCGCCTCGCCCGACTCGACAAAGTAAAAGGTGCCGGCCGGCGATTTTTCCAGCGCCAGCAAGTACAGGCTGACAACGTCGTCGATGTGCACATTGGACCAGATATTGCGGCCCGGCCCCACGTGGCGCACGATGCCGCTCTTGCGCGCCTGTTTCAGCAAACGCGGCAGCTGCACGCTGTCGCGCGGCAAGGCGCCGTGGCCATAGATCAGGGTATTGCACAGTACGCTGGCACGCACGCCCTTGTCGGCGCTGGCCAATACCAGGTCGTCGATGGCGACCCTGGCCGCCTTGTCGGCCGTCGGCGCCGGCAGCTTGTCTTCATAATAAATCTGCTCCGTGCCCTCGCCGCCCGAGGCATCGCCCACGATGGACGAGCCGCTGGTGTGCAGGAAAGGCTTATTGCTGCCGGCCAGCGCTTCAATGATGGCTTCCACGGCCCCCTTGTGGTCGCTGCTGGCCGCATTGATGACGGCGTCGGCCGCCCTCGCCTGCCCGATGATGAGTTCACGGTTGTCCAGGGTACCGACGATACCCTCCACCCCGATGCTGGCCAGCTCGGCCACCTGCTCCGGTTTACGCACGAGGCCCGTGACCTGGTGGCCGGCGCGCACCAGGCCCGCCGCGATGGAACTGCCGATGAAACCTGCCGCGCCTGTCAAGAAAATCTTCATGCCGTGGACGCCAAACAAAACCTACTGCGCGTCGCGCTTTGCGGCCTGCGATGCTCACCGTGCTCTAGCACGGTTGCGCTTCTTAGCCACAAATCATCGCCGCTCGCTACGGTTTTGTTAGGCGTCGTTCCTCCTTTGTAAGTTCAGATCGATTGTGATCAGTCCGACAAAGTATGCGCCGTTTCCGCCTTCGCAAAAAGCAGCCACACAGCAAAAGATCTATGACTTGGACGCAACAATTTTCTGGTTGAGCTGCAGGGCGGCGATGTAGCGGCTCTGGTAGGCGGGATCTTCCGGCGTCAGCAAGGTCAGCCTGTCGCGCGCGCGCGTGGCGGCCACATAGAAGCGGTTTTCCTCTTCCAGCGGGTCGGTCTTGCTGCGTGGGAATTCATCGACGGCCAGGTAAGGCAAGATCACGTGGCTGTATTCCAGGCCCTTGATCTGGTCGATGCAGGCGATGACCAGCTGCGCCTTGCCGCTGGTGACGGCAACGGCCTCTTCCATCTCGCCCAGCCAGCCGGCAAAACCGCCCAGCGCCACGCCCGCCTCGCGGCAGACAGCGATGAAACCGTGCAGGGAACGGGCCACGACCCGCGCCTGGGCCGGGTCGACATAAATGCGGCGCGCCGTCTGTTCCAGCTGCATCAGGGCAAAGATATGCTGCAGGGCGTCACCGGCCAGCGCGTCGGGCGGCAACGCGCGCAGGTAGTCGACGGCCGCCTGCGTCAGGGCCGCCTTGGCCTGGTTGTGGGACTTGGCCAGCTGGTTGGTCAGGAAGCCTTCCAGCAAGTCCGGGTAATTGGCGACGTCGGCCTTGGCTTGCTGCAGCTCCGTGCGGGTAAACGGGATTTCCGCGAAGGCCACCAGGGCTTCGAGGATATCGCCGCGGCGCGGGCCGCTCTTGATCGCGTGCAAATCCTTGCGGGCGATGGCGACCATGCCGCGCAGCATCAGCACTTCCTGGCTCAGCAGATAGCTGTTCATGTCCACCAGGCCATACGCGATGCCGCTCTGGAACAGCGCCGTTTCCACGCGGATGGCCTGGTCGCGGTCGCGCAGCAAAATCGCCGTGGTACCCGCATGCGCGTGCTCAAGGGCGGCGATCAGCTGTGCGCTGCAGGCCTGCGCCTGCGTATGCGCGTATTGCAGCACCTCGATGTGGGTGGCGCGCGACAGGGCCGACACGCTGGCCTTGTTCTTCAGCACGCCGACGGCGTGCGCCAGTTGCGGACCATAGCGGTAGGACGCCGTCAGCGGCAGGCGCTGCAAGGTGGGGAATTCCTGCTCGAAACGCTGGCGCAAAAAGCGGTGATCGGCGCCCGACCACGTGTAGATGACTTGATCCTTGTCGCCGGCGCCACAGAAAAAGGCGTTGCCACGGCGGATCAGCATGGTCAGCAGGCGGAACGACGCTTCGTTCAAATCGTGCAATTCATCGGCCACGATGATCTGGAAGGCGGGCAACTGCTGGCGCAGCGGTTCGTCGCCGTCAAGCATGCGCACCAGGTCGTAGGTGGCGTCGAACGGCGCGCGGAACTGGATATCGCCCGTGTCGGCGCCGCGCAAGCCTTCGTATTCGCGCAGCCACAGATAATGCGTGCGCGACATGCCCAGCAACTCAAGATTATCTTCGAGGGAATTGCTTTCGAAGTCCGGATGCTGGAAATCCATGCGCGCCTTGGTGCGCAGTTGCAACTTCAGGAATTCGGCGATCGCCGCATTCGTCGTATTGATTTCCAGCGCATAGCGGTGTGCATATTTCTCGGACACGACTTCGAGCGCTTCCCACGCCACGGGACGCAGTTCTTCGTCGCTGCGCATGGCGGCCACCTGCACGCGCTCCATCTGCAGCAGCACCTTGGCGGCAAAGGCGTCGAAGGTGTCGATCGTCAGGCGCTTGACGACACCGAGCGGCACGCCCACTTCCAGCAGGCGCTGGCGCAGGGCCACGCGCGCCGCTTCCGTAAACACCAGCGCCAGCATGCGTTCGGGCGCGCGGCCCCGGTGCAGGGCTTCGGCCAGGCGCAGGGCCAGGGTCGTCGTCTTGGCGGCGCCGGCATTGGCGTCGATCAGCACCACCTTCTTTTGCGCCGTCTGGATGGCGACCTGTTCCGGCGTGGGCGTGATGCGTTTGGGAATGAACTGCGGGGCGTTATCTGTACTCAAAAGTATTCCTGAAATGATGGGCGAATGCCTGCTCCCCGGGCATTACCAGGCGCAGGTGCGCATGCCCGTGAAGCCATCGACCCGCTGCGGCGCCTGGAAGGCGCGCATGCGCGCCGAGCGCAAGCGCAGCGGCGTGGCGAACGCGGCGCCGCGCAGCGCCTGGTGCTGCATGAAATACGGCGCCGAATATTCGCGCCAGGCATCGGGGGCAAAGCCCGGATACGGCTCGAACGGCGTCGCCGTCCATTCCCATACGTGTCCCCACTGGAACACCGGATGCCCGGACAGCGCAGCATACTCCCATTCCGCTTCGCTCGCCAGGCGGCGCCCGGCCCAGGCGCAATACGCCTGCGCTTCATACAGGTTGATGTGCCGCACGGCTTCGTGCAGCGGCAAGGTCATGCGCTGGCCAAAGCGCATGGTGCGCCACTGCATGCCGTCGCGCAGCCAGTACAGCGGCGACGAACGCTCCTGCTGCATCAGCCAGGCGCTGCCGGCCGCGCTCCAGAACTGGCGGTTCTGGTAGCCGCCGTCCGACACGAAATCGGCGAACTGGGCATTCGACACGGGCACGGCATCGATGGTAAACGGCGGCACATAGCACGCGTGTGGCGGGCATTCATTGTCGAAGGCAAACCCCCCGTCGCGGCGCGAACCCAGCTCGATGGTACCGCCCGGAAAGGAAATCTCGCCCGCCGCCAGCGGCAAGGAAGGGCTTGCCGGCTGCGCCTCGGGGCCTTTCAGGCCCAGCCATTGCAGGCCGGCCAGCAATTGCTCGCCGCACAGGTCTTCATGCGCCAGCGCCAGCCGGTACGGCGCCAGGGCGCTGTCGACATTGGCTTCGCGCGACAGCTTGTCCAGCACCCGGTCCAGGACCTCGTGGCAATACGTCTTGACGGCGCCGGGGCTGGGCAAGTCCAGCGACCAGCGCGCACGGTGATCGACCATGTTCGCGTCAAACAAATCGTCGCCGCGCGTCAGCAGCGAATTGTAGACGGCGTCCGCCGGGTGGCTGGAGGGAGCTTCGCGCAGGATGTACCACTCGGCAAACCAGGCGATATTGCCCAGTTGCCACAGCGGCGGGCTGAGTTGAGGATGGTGCGGCATGCCGGCCACCACGTCGAGGCCCGCATACGTGTAGCAGTCGAACAGGGACAGGGTGGCCTGGCGCGCGGCCAGCAGCGATTGCGCCAGTTGCTGCGCGCCTGCATGGCGAAAGGAAGCGTTGATTAAAGTCATGGCCTGATTGTAACGACTTTTGCCAACATTGCACTAGTCGCTGTGGCACACAGGGGACGCTTCCCCTGTGCCATTTACTTGACCAGCAATTCGCCTTGCAGCGGCGTGATGACGGATTTGGGCAGGCTGGCGATGAAGCTGCTGCCCTTGTCGGCAACGGACTGGATGGCCAGGGTCCCGCCGTGGCGCAGCAGCACGTGCTTGACGATGGCCAGGCCCAGGCCCGTGCCCTGGGTTTCGCGCGAACGGCTCTTGTCGACGCGGTAAAAGCGTTCCGTCAGGCGGGCGATATGCTCGGGGCTGATGCCGATGCCCGTATCCTGCGCGATGAATTGCGGACCGGCCGCGCCATCCTGCCAGCGCAGGGTGATGGCGCCGCCAGCCGGCGTGTAGCGCACGGCATTCGACGCCAGGTTGCCAAACGCACTGTAGAGCTCATCGTAGCTGCCCAGCACGTCGGGGCCATTGCATTCCATGGTCACTTCGTGCTTGCCGGCCGACAGCCCCTTGGCATCGCGCAAGACCTGCTGCATGAGCTTTTTGACATCCACCGGTTCGGGGCGCAGCGGATAGTCGACCGATTCCAGGCGCGACAGGGTCAGCATGTCTTCGATCAGGTGCTGCATGCGGTGGCCCTGCTCCGTCATCAGCTTGAGGTGGGCGGCGCGCGTGGCGGCGTCCAGGTCCAGCTCGGCGGAAGCGATTTCCAGGAAGCCAACGATGACCGTCAGCGGCGTGCGCAGCTCGTGCGAGGCATTGGCGATGAAGTCGCGGCGCATCATCTCGATGCGTTCCGTTTCCGTCACGTCGTGCGTGACGAGAATCTGGCGGCGGTTCTCGAACGGGATGATCTGCACGATCAGCTTGCGGTTACGGAAGGTGATCGTCAAGGGCTGGTCGTAGCGGCCCAGGATGATGTAATCCATGAACTCGGGACTGCGGATCAGGTTGGTAACGCGCATGCCCTTGTCGCGTTCGTGCGTCAGGCCCAGGTGTTTCTCGGCGGCCGGATTGCACCATTCGAGGAACAGTACGTCATCCATGATGACGACGCCGTCCGGCAGCAGGTGCATGGCCTGGCGGAAACGCGCCAGCCACTCCGTCAGCTCGGCCTGGTTTTTCTCGTCGTCGCGGCGCATGCGGTACAGGCGCGCGAAGATGCTGGTCCAGGCCCCCCAGCCATCGGGCAGCTTGGCGCTTTGCGGATTGTCCAGCCAGTTACTCAGCTGGAACAGATACGACAGCTGCACGAACACCATCATGGCCATCAGCACGAAGGCAATGCCCAGCGCGTACGTGGCGCCCAGCAGATACCAGACGACACCCACGCCCAGCAGCGCCAGCACCATGCGCAAGGCGGCCGGTACCCAGAACAGCAATTTCGGATTCATAGTGGACAGCTTTATTTTTCAGACAACATGTAGCCGACGCTGCGCACCGTCTTGATCAGGCTTTCCGCCTCTTTCAAGGCTTTGCGCAAGCGCAATACGTGGACATCGACCGTGCGTTCCTCGATCACCACATGGTCGCCCCACACCTTGTCGAGCAGCTGGCTGCGCGAAAACACGCGTTCCGGATGGGCCAGCAGGAATTTCAGCAGCTTGTATTCGGCATGGCCGATATCGATCTTCTGTTCATCCATCATGACGGTGCAGCTGACGGGGTCCAGGGCCACGTTGCCGGCGCGCATGGGCGCCTGCGCGTGTTCCGGGCTCTTGCGCCGCAACAGGGCCTTGGCACGGGCCAGCAGCTCGCGCGGCGAGAACGGCTTGGTGACGTAATCGTCAGCCCCGCTGTTCAGGCCGGCCAGCTTGTCTTCTTCCATGCTCTTGGCGGTGAGCATGATGACGGGGATGGCGGCGAAATTGCGGTCGGCGCGGATGCGTGACAGCAGGCGCAAGCCCGTCTGATCCGGCAGCATCCAGTCCAGCAGGATCAAGTGCGGCGTGCGGTGCTGGATGAATTCCCAGGCATCGGCGACGTTTTGTACAGAACAGCAATTCCAGCCGGATTCGCGCAGCGAATAGGTCACCAGTTCAACGATGGCCGGCTCATCTTCAACAATCAATACCGTGGTTTTATCAGATGCCATAAAGCTTACTCAGGGAGCTCCTCGGAAATGGCGGGAGCAGCCACCTTGGTGTGGCGGATGTCCTTGCCTTCAACCACG
This sequence comes from Janthinobacterium sp. AD80, assembly GCF_002878455.1. Lineage (GTDB taxonomy): Bacteria > Pseudomonadota > Gammaproteobacteria > Burkholderiales > Burkholderiaceae_D > Janthinobacterium. The sequence continues at coordinate 25,405 of NZ_NRDQ01000025.1, read as the reverse complement.
TAGATCACGTATTCGGCGATGTTTTTCGCATGGTCGCCGATCCGTTCGATGGCCTTGGCCACCCACAGGGTATCGAGCGCCGCCGAAATCGTGCGCGGGTCTTCCATCATAAAAGTAATCAAGTTGCGCATGATAGACCGAAACTCATGGTCGATGATGGCATCTTGTGCAATTAATTGTAATGCCTGCTTGCCATCATTGCGCGCAAACGCGTCCAGCGCGTCGTGCAGCATGTCGGTGGCCGTGTTGGCGATGCCGCGCACCATTTCGTAATGGTTGACGACGGCGTTGCCGCGCTTGTGCAGATTCTTCGCCACGCGGGCGATTTTCGTCGCCTCGTCGCCCACGCGTTCCAGGTCCGTGATCACCTTGATGGTGGCCATGATGGTGCGCAAGTCGTTGGCGGCCGGCTGGCGGCGCACGATCAGATGGCTGCAGGCATCATCGAGCGACACTTCCAGCTGGTTGACGACGTCGTCTTCGCGCATCACGCGGTCGGCGCGCTCCGGGTTGCCAATGCGAAAGCAGGTCATCGCGTCAAGGAACTGGGTTTCAACGATGCCGCCCATGAGCAGCACTTTCGAGCGGATCGCTTCGAGTTCGTTGTCGTATTGCTTGGATGAATGTTCGCCTATCATGCTGTCTCTCCGTATTCAGTTGTCTTGTATGTCGTTATGCGGGGCGGATCAGCCGAAGCGGCCGGTGATGTAATCCTGCGTTTCCTTGCGGGCCGGATTCATGAAGATCTGGTCCGTTTCGCCGAATTCCACCAGTTCGCCCAGGTACATATACGCCGTATAGTCGGAGCAGCGTGCCGCCTGCTGCATATTGTGCGTCACGATGGCGATCGTGTAATCCTGTTTCAGTTCGCTGATCAGCTCTTCCACTTTCGAGGTCGAGATCGGGTCCAGCGCCGACGTCGGCTCGTCCAGCAACAGCACGTCCGGTTTCACGGCCACGCCGCGCGCGATGCACAAACGCTGCTGCTGGCCGCCCGACAGCGACAGGCCGCTCTTGCTCAGCTTATCCTTCACTTCGCCCCACAGCGCGGCTTTTTTCAGCGCCCATTCGACGCGCTCGTCCATCTCGCCCTTCGACAGGTCTTCATACAGGCGCACGCCGAAGGCGATGTTGTCGTACACGGACATGGGGAATGGCGTCGGCTTCTGGAACACCATGCCGACCTTGGCGCGCAGCATGTTGACGTCCTGGTCGGCGTCGAGCACGTTGCGGCCGCGGTACAGGATCGAGCCTTCCGCGCGCTGGCCCGGATACAGGTCGTACATGCGGTTCAGGGTGCGCAGCAGGGTCGACTTGCCGCAGCCGGACGGGCCGATGAAGGCCGTGACCTTCTTCTCGTGGATGTCCAGGTTGACGTTATGCAGGCTTTGCGTTTTGCCGTAAAAAAAGTTCAGGCCCGAAATCTCGATGGTTTTTTTCTTTGGTGCCAGGTCTTGTGCTGGATTCATTTGCGTATTCATATGGGTTCGCTTCGCTCGGTATCTGTTTAATTAGGGACTTTTTGGCTGAACACGGTGCGCGACAGGATATTCAAGGCAAGCACGCTGAAGGTGATCAGCAGTGCGCCGCCCCAGGCCAGCGAGCGCCAGTTGTCGTACGGGCTCATCGCAAACGAAGCGATGACGGACGGCAAGTTGGCCATTGGTGCATTCATGTTGAAGCTTTGGAACTGGTTATTCAGGGCCGTGAACAGCAGCGGTGCCGTTTCACCGGCGATGCGGGCCAGGGCCAGCAGGACACCGGTGATCACGCCCGCCTTGACGGCGCGCAAGCGCACCAGGGTGGCGACCTTCCAGCGCGGCGCACCCAGGGCAAACGCGGCTTCCAGCAGACTGTTCGGTACCAAGCGCAGCATATTGTCCGTCGTGCGCACCACCACCGGCACGGCGATCAGCGACAGGGCGATGGCGCCGGCGTAACCGGAGAAGTGTTTCACATGGGCTACGTACAGCGCATACACGAACAGGCCGATGACGATCGATGGCGCCGACAGCATGATGTCCGTCACAAAGCGCGTCACTTGCGCCAGCTTGTTTTCTTCGCCGTATTCGGCCAGGTAGATGCCGGCCAGGATGCCGATCGGGGTGCTGACCACGGTGGCCAGGCCCACCATCAGGGCGCTGCCGACGATGGCGTTGATCAAGCCGCCGCCTTCGCTGCCGGGAGCCGGCGTGGTTTGCGTGAACAGGTCGACCGACAGGGCGCCGAAGCCTTTTACTACCAGGGTGAACAGAATCCACACCAGCACGGCCAGGCCCAGGGCCATGGCGGCTACCGACAGGGCGATGCCGATGCGGTGCATCAGCAGCCGCTTGCGGTAGACAGGATTCATGGCCGGCTTGGCCGGTACGTCGGTGCTGCTAACTTGGCTGAGCTGGCTCATTTCGTGCCTTCCTTGCGGGACATGCCAGCCAGCATCAGCTTGGCGGCGGATAAGACGATAAAGGTGATGACAAACAGGATCAGTGCCAGCGAGAACAGCGACGCCACGTGCAGTTCGGACTGCGCTTCGCCGAATTCATTCGCCAGCAGCGAGGTGATGCTGTTACCGGCGGCGAACAGCGACCACGACAGTTTATTTGCGTTGCCGATGACGAAGGTCACGGCCATGGTCTCGCCCAGCGCGCGGCCCAGGCCCAGCATGACGCCGCCGACGACGCCGGTCTTGGTGTAAGGCAGAACGATCTTGCGCACCACTTCCCAGCGCGTGCAGCCCAGGCCGTAGGCCGATTCCTTCAGCACGGCAGGGACGATCTCGAACACGTCGCGCATCACCGAAGCGATGAAGGGGATGATCATGATGGCCAGCACCAGGCCGGCCGTCAGCAGGCCGATGCCCATCATGGGGCCGCTGAACAGCTGGCCGATGACAGGCACGTTGCCCAGGGTGGCTTTCAGGATGGGCTGGACGTGGTCGGCGAACAGGGGCGCGAAAACGAACAGGCCCCAGATGCCGTAGATGATCGATGGCACGCCGGCCAGCAGTTCGACAGCCGTGCCCAGCGGGCGGCGCAGCCAGGCCGGGCAGATTTCCGTCAGGAACAGGGCGATGCCGAAGCTGACAGGAAAGGCGATCAGCAGGGCAATCACCGACGTCACCAGGGTGCCGATGATGGGGATCAGGGCGCCGTACTGGTCATTGACGGGATCCCACTCGGCCGAAACGATGAAATGCAGGCCGAAGGTCTTGAAGGCCGGTATGGATTCCATGATCAGCGAAATGATGATGCCGACCAGCACGATCAGCACCGACAGGGCGAACAGCATCGTCACCTTGTGGAACATGAAGTCCTGGAAGCGCTGCTTGCGCATGGTGGAAAGCATCTGTGCGTGACTGATGGAATCGGTCATGGTGCCGCCTGGCATGGGGATCGTGGAAGAGGTAGATTGTGCGCTCATAGTGTGCCAGATGTGGGTGGTACTGCCGGTGTCGCTGTTTGCAGGTACTGCTGTTGTGAACTCTTGTTTTATTTTTGCTTCTTTAGCCAGGACCGTCTGCAAGGGCTTGCGGGCGGTCCTGGCTAACTCCCTGCCCCGCCGTGCTACTGGCGGAGGGGCAAGGATCGGTACTTACATGGTCAAGCTATCAGATTAGTAGATGGCTTTGCCCGATGCATCTTTCAGGTTGGCTTTCCACGAGTCCTGCACCAGTTTGATGACCGATGCCGGCATTGGCACGTAGTCCAGTTCAACGGCGGCGGCGCCACCGTTCTTGTAGGCCCAGTCGAAGAATTTCAGGACTTCTTTGGCCTTGGCTGCGTCAGCCTGGACTTTGTGCATCAGGATGAACGACACGCCGGTGATCGGCCAGCTGTTCTTGCCAGCCTGGTCGGTCAGGACCACGCCGAAGCCTGGGGTTTGCGTCCAAGGTGCCGAAGCGGCAGCTGCCTTGAAATTTTCGTCGTCAGGCTGCAGGAAGTTGCCGTCCTTGTTTTGCAGCTGGGTGTGCGACATATTGTTTTTCTTGGCGTAAGCCCACTCGACGTAGCCGATCGAACCCTTGATACGCTGCACGTTGGCGGCGACGCCTTCGTTACCCTTGCCGCCCACGCCCACGGCCCATTTCACAGCCGAGCCAGCACCGATTTTCGATTTGAATTCCGGGTTGGTTTTCGACAGGAAGTCGGTGAACAGGAAGGACGTGCCCGAACCGTCGGCGCGGTGCACCACGGTGATTTCCGTGTCCGGCAGCTTGACGCCCGTGTTCAACGCAGCGATCTCTGGCGCGCTCCACTTGGTGATCTTGCCCAGGTAGATATCGGCAACGACCTTGCCCGTCATCTTCAGCTGGCCAGGCTTGACGCCGTCCAGGTTGACGATGGTGACCACGCCGCCCATGATGGCCGGGAATTGCATCAGGCCCGCTTCTTCCAGCTCTTCTGCCTTCAACGGCATGTCCGAGGCGCCGAATTCAACAGTCTTGGCCTTGATTTGCTTGATGCCAGCGCCGGAACCGACGGACTGGTAGTTCAGGCCGTTGCCCGTGTTGGCTTTGTACGTCTCAGCCCATTTGGCGTAGATCGGGTACGGGAAGGTTGCGCCAGCACCTGTCATATCTGCCGCCATGACGGAAGCGGAAGAAAATGCCATCGCTGCCGAAGCACCCACGACGATAAATTTGAACATTTGCTTCATTTGCATATCAAGTCCTCAGGGTTGTTAGGGCACAAAGTCCCGGTTGAATGCTGCGCAGTCTAGCAAGCGAATATGACAGCTTTATGACATGCGCAAAATTTCCTGAAATATTTGCCTACGCCCGGGGAATCGCCATTTTCGGTCTGAAAAATGACAGGACGGGCGACGCTTTATGACAGCTTATGTCACGCTTACGTCATATTTCATGATTACACTCACAACGCGTCATACATGCTGAAATACGGCTAGAATTAACTATCTGAAAAGACAAAAGAATATGAAACCTGAACTGCACATGGAAGTGACCAAGTCGGGCATCCTGCTGGACCGCGAGCTGTCGCAACTGACTTTCAACCGACGCGTGATGGCCCAGGCGGAAGACCCGAACATTCCACTGCTCGAGCGCCTGCGCTACCTGTGCATCGTCAGCAGCAATATGGATGAATTCTTTGAAGTGCGCGTGGCCAGCCTGCTGGCGGCCGGCAGCATCGGCGGCTCGCTGGCCGGCCACCCTGCCCTGGCGGCCAACCTGGAGCGCATCGGCAAGGAATGCCATGCGCTGGTGGAACGCCAGTACGAGATATTAAATAGCGAAGTCTTGCCGGCCCTGCGCGAAGCGGGCGTGCATTTGCTGCGCGACAGCGACCGCAACGAGGCGCAGCGCGCGTGGGTCAAGCAGTATTTCGACCGCGAAGTGCGGCCTTTGCTGACGCCGATCGGCCTCGACCCGGCCCACCCGTTCCCGCAAGTGGTGAATAAAAGCCTCAATTTCATCGTTTCGCTGAGCGGCAAGGATGCGTTTGGCCGCGGTACGGCGATCGCCATCGTCAAGGCGCCCCGTGTCTTGCCGCGCGTCATCAAGCTGCCGGACGAGATTTCCGGCGATGGCGTGTCCTTCTGTTTATTGTCGTCCGTCATCCACGCACACATTTCCGACCTGTTTGCCGGACGCGAAGTCATTGCCTATTCGCAGTTCCGCGTCACGCGCGACAGCGACCTGTGGGTCGACGAGGATGAAGTCAAGAACCTGCGCCAGGCCCTGAAAGGCGAGCTGGTGGGACGCCAGTTCGGCACCTCGGTGCGCCTGGAAGTGGCGCGCAATTGTCCGCCGGAACTGTCGCAGTTCCTGCTCGACCAGTTCAGCCTGGATCAAAGCCGCCTCTACCGCGTCAACGGCCCCGTCAATCTGGTGCGCCTGTCGGAAATGATCGACCACGTCAAGCAGCCGGAACTGCGCTTCCCGCCTTTCTTCCCCGGCCTCGCGCACAAAGCCATCGGCAACGATATCTTTGCCGCGCTGAACAAGCACGACATCCTGCTGCACCACCCCTACCAGTCGTTCCAGACGGTGATCGACTTCGTGCGCAGCGCCGCCTACGATCCGTCCGTCGTCGCCATCAAGCAGACCATCTACCGCACCGGCATGAATTCGGACCTGATGGAATCGTTGATCACGGCGGCGAAGGCTGGCAAGGAAGTGACCGTTATCGTGGAACTGATGGCGCGCTTCGACGAAGAAGCCAATATCAACTGGGCAGACAAGCTGGAGCAGGCGGGCGCGCAAGTCGTGTACGGCGTGGTGGGCTTGAAGACGCACGCCAAGGTCGCGCTCGTCATCCGCCGCGAAGAAGGCGCGCTGCGTTTCTACGCCCACCTGGGCACCGGCAACTATCACCCCACCACAACCAAGCTGTACACGGATTTCGGCTTGCTGACGGCCAACCAGGACCTGGCCGTGGAAGTGAACGAAGTGTTCATCCACCTGACCAGCCTGACCAAGCCGCATAATCTGAACCATCTGTGGCTGGCGCCGTTCGGCCTGCAAAGCGAGATCATCAAGGCTATCCGCAACGAGGCGAAGATCGCCCGCGCGGGCCGGCGCGGGCGCATCATCGTGAAGGTCAATGCGCTGGTGGATGAATCCGTGATCCGCGCCCTGTATGCGGCCTCGACCGATGGCGTGAAGATCGACCTGATCGTGCGCGGCGCCTGCACCCTGAAGCCGGGCGTGCCGGGCTTGTCGGAAAACATCAAGGTGCGCTCCGTGATCGGGCGTTTCCTCGAACACAGCCGCATTTACTACTTCCGCAACGACCTGGCGCACGATGTTTACCTGGCCAGCGCCGACTGGATGAGCCGCAACCTGTTCCGCCGGGTGGAAGTGGCCTTCCCTGTGCTTGACCGGGCGCTGAAACGGCGCGTGATCGCCGAGGGCCTGAATCCGTATTTGAAGGATAATACAAATGCATGGGAACTGGAGCCGACGGGCCATTACGCGCGCCGCAAGCCGCGCGGCAAGCAAAGTCCGTTCAGCGCCCAGCAATACCTGATGCAGACCTTGGGCACGCCGGGCGCGGAGGTCGGCGAATAAGGCTATTTCACACTCAACACAGAGGAGTACAGCATGGATCTCATCTTGTGGCGACACGCAGAAGCCGAGCCGGGCGTTCCCGACCTCGAACGCGCACTGACCGTCAAAGGGCAAAAGCAGGCGCGCCGCATGGGTGAGTGGCTCGCCTCGCAACTCCCGGAGAACTGCCGCATCCTCGTCAGCCCCGCCCTGCGCACCCTGCAGACGGCCGAGGCGCTGGGGCGCAAGTTCAAGCTGATGACGGAACTGGCGCCCGGCGCCGAAGCGGAAGACATCCTCAAGGCGGCGAACTGGCCCGCCGGCAAGGAAACCGTCCTCATCGTCGGCCACCAGCCCACCCTGGGCCAGGCGGCCGCCCTGCTGCTGACGGGCGAGGAACAGGACTGGGAAATGCGCAAGGCCAGCGCATGGTGGTTTTCCCAGCGCGAGCCAGGCGACCCCGTCAGCGTCTATTTAAAAGCCGTGATGGCGCATGATCTGGTGGTGAAATAAGGAAATGCGCAAGGCCAGCGCAGAATGGACAGGTTCTCCCAGCGCGAGCCAGGCGACGCCGTCAGCGTCTATTTAAAGGCCGTGATGGCGCATGATCTGGTGGTGAAATAAGGGACTGCCCAACATGGGGTCACCCGCCGGGGGAATACGTCACGATGGGACGTATTCCGATCGCGAAGCGACTGCCGCCTGGATGCAAATGCGCGAATGATGCGCTGGGACAAATAATGGTGGAATTTACAACAATGCGGCCTTGTAAAGCGCTGCTGATCTGCTAGAGTTTAGTTGCATCAACTACGTGCGGGAGCGCCGCTCCGGCACATTGAGCAACCCAGCGGACAGCCGTCCAACGGCGGCTGAAAGACCATGTTAACCTTCCTCGTTTTCCTCTTCATCGCCATCTTCGCTGCCATCATCGGCTTCGTCGCCTTTGAACTGATCGAAGAAACGCGCGGCAGTCACCACAAGCTGATGGACCGCTACCACGAGTAGCGCTCACCTCGGCAATCTAGCATGGCGCCAGCGACGGCCTACAGGCCCGTCCCTCGCGCCATCCTTGTTTTTACACTCAGCGACTATCCCCTCTTACACTCCCGTCTTGAACTTGGTATAGATGCGCGTCATCAGGCGACGGATATCGGCCGTGGTCGCTTCCGGCGCGGCCATGCGCTGCTTGTCGGCGTCCGACAGGAAGATCGCCTTGTTCTCGCCTATGTCCTTGCGCACATACTTGATGCTGGCCGGATTCGGGTTCGCGTAGAAGACCTTGTTGCTCAGGCTGGCATGCACTTGCGGGCGCAGGATGTAGTTGATGAACAGGTGCGCATTGTTCGGATGCGGCGCGTCGGCGGGAATGGCCATGGTGTCGAACATCAGCGCGGCCGTCTTCGGCACCAGCACCTGGATCACGTTGCCATTCTTCGCATCGATGGCGCGCTGGCGCGCGATATTGATGTCGCCCGACCAGCCCAGTGCCACGCAGACGGAACCGTTGGCCATGTCATTGATGTAGCCGGACGAGCTGAACAGGGTCACGTTGGGACGGATGGCTTGCAGCACCTTGCCCGCTTCCTGGTAGTCGGCGGCGCTCTTCGAGTAGGCAGGCTTGCCCAGGTACTGCAGGGCGGCCGGCAGCACCTCCGACGGCGAGTCGAGGAAGGAAACGCCGCAGGACTTCAGCTTCGAGACGTATTTTGGGTCGAAGATCAGGTCCCACGCGTTTTCGGGCATGGGCAGGCCGCCCAGCGCCGCCTTGACTTTGTTCACATTGATGCCCACCGTCGTGTAGCCCCACAGCCAGTCGACCAGGTAGTCGTTGTTCGGGTCGATTTTCGACAGCTTCGCTTGCAGGTTCTGGTCGAGGTTGCCCAAATTCGTCAGCTTGCTCTTGTCGAGTTTGCGCAGCAGGCCCGCATCGATCTGCAGGCGCGCCCACTGGGCCGTCGGCACCACGATGTCATAGCCGGACTTGCCCGCCACCAGTTTCGCGTTGAGGATTTCGTTGTTGTCGAAAACGTCGTAGCGTACCTTGATGCCCGTTTCCTTTTCAAAATTCTTGATCGTATCGTCGCCGATATAATCCGACCAGTTATAGATATTCAGGACTTTTTCTTCCTGGGCGTGGGCAGGCAATGCCAGCACGGCCGCCGCCAACGTCAGTCCCGCTCTAATGCGCCGCCCTGCTTGCCATGTGTATGCCATCGTACCGCCTCCGGAAATAGTCAGAAAATAGTGACGATGATAGCAAGAAGGGCGGCATCAGGTCTAGCCTGATACCGCCCTGCGTGAGGACGTCTATCAAAACCTACTGCGCGTCGCGCTTTGCGGCCTGCGATGCTCACCGTACTTAAGTACGGTTGCGCTTCTCTGCCACAAATCACTGCCGCTCGCTACGGTTTTGCTAGACGTCCAAAATCTTCCTCACTGCAAATGCAGTGAAACTGGGGGCAGACCCTGCGGGAGAAGCTACCCCGACGGAGGGAGCTTCCAATCCCGCAGGGACTGACCTGCCAACATTACACCTTGTCCAGTCCCACCTGCGCACCCGTAAACACCAGGTTGCCGTTCTGGGCGTCGATGCGGATCTCGTCTTTCGGGCCGAACTTGCCTTCCAGGATCAGCTTCGATAGCGGATTTTCGATCTGCTGCTGGATCGCCCGTTTCAGCGGACGGGCGCCATACACCGGGTCGTAGCCCGCTTCGGCGATTTGCTGCAAGGCCGCGTCGGTCAGGCTCAGCGCCATGTCCATGCGCGCCAGGCGTTCTTCGAGGATCTTCAGCTGGATCTTCGCGATCGCGCCGATGTTCTTCTCGTCGAGGCCGTGGAACACGACGATTTCGTCGATACGGTTGACGAACTCGGGACGGAAGTGCGAGCGTACCTCGGCCATCACGGCCAGCTTCACGACACCAGGATCATCGCTTTCCATGGCCTGGATCTTGTGCGAACCCAGGTTCGAGGTCATGATGATGACGGTATTCTTGAAGTCCACCGTACGGCCCTGGCCGTCCGTCATGCGTCCATCGTCGAGCACTTGCAGCAGCACGTTGAAGACGTCAGGGTGCGCCTTCTCGACTTCGTCGAGCAGGATCACGCTGTAGGGCTTGCGGCGCACGGCTTCCGTCAGGTAGCCGCCTTCGTCGTAGCCAACATAGCCTGGCGGCGCACCGATCAGACGGGCCACGGAATGCTTCTCCATGAACTCGCTCATGTCGATGCGGATCATCGATTCTTCCGTATCGAACAGGAAGGTCGCCAGCGCCTTGCTCAGCTCAGTCTTGCCGACACCCGTAGGCCCCAGGAACATGAAGGAGCCATACGGACGGTTCGGGTCTGACAAGCCGGCGCGCGAGCGGCGGATGGCGTCGGCCACGGCCGTGATCGCTTCATCCTGGCCCACGACGCGCTCGTGCAGCTTCTCTTCGATGTGCAGCAGCTTGTCGCGTTCGCCCTGCATCATGCGCGACACGGGAATACCCGTCGCGCGCGACACCACTTCGGCGATTTCCTCGGCGCCCACTTCCGTGCGCAGCAGCTTGGGATGGTCGGGATCGACCTTCGGCATGCCGCTGTCGGCGTGCTTGAGCTGGGCTTCCAGCTGCGGCAGCTTGCCGTACTGCAGTTCCGACACCTTCTGCCAATTGCTCTCGCGCGTGGCCTGCTCCATCTGCAGCTTGACGTTCTCGATCTCTTCCTTGATGTGCGTACTGCCTTGCACCACGGCTTTTTCCGCCTTCAGGATTTCCTCGAAGTCATTGTATTCGCGCTGCAGCTTGACGATCTCTTCCTCGATCAGGCCCAGGCGGCGCAACGATGCTTCGTCTTTCTCCTTCTTGACGGCTTCGCGCTCGATCTTCAGCTGGATCAAACGGCGCTCCAGCTTGTCCATCACTTCCGGCTTCGAATCAATCTCGATCTTGATCTTCGCCGCCGCTTCATCGATCAGGTCGATTGCCTTGTCAGGCAGGAAGCGGTCCGTGATGTAGCGGTGCGACAGTTCGGCCGCGGCAATGATGGCCGCGTCCGTGATCTCCACCTTGTGGTGCAGCGCATATTTGTCCTGCAAGCCGCGCAGGATGGCGATGGTCGCCTCCACGGTCGGCTCGTCGACCAGCACTTTCTGGAAGCGGCGCTCCAGCGCGGCGTCCTTCTCGATGTACTTGCGGTACTCGTCCAGGGTGGTGGCGCCCACGCAATGGAGTTCGCCGCGCGCCAGCGCAGGCTTGAGCATATTGCCCGCATCCATCGCGCCTTCGGCCTTGCCCGCGCCCACCATGGTGTGCATCTCGTCGATGAAGACGATGGTCTGCCCTTCATCCATGGCCAGTTCCTTCAGCACGGATTTCAGGCGTTCCTCGAACTCGCCGCGGAATTTCGCGCCGGCCAGCAAGGCGGCCATGTCCAGCGACAGTACGCGCTTGCCCTTCAGGGACTCGGGTACTTCGCCATTGACGATGCGCTGCGCCAGTCCTTCGACGATAGCCGTCTTGCCCACGCCAGGTTCGCCGATCAGCACGGGGTTGTTCTTGCTGCGGCGCTGCAGGATCTGGATGGTGCGGCGGATTTCATCATCGCGGCCGATCACAGGGTCGAGCTTGCCCTGGCGTGCGCGTTCCGTCACGTCCAGGGTGTATTTTTTCAAGGCTTCGCGCTGGCCTTCGGCTTCCTGAGAATCGACCTTGTTGCCACCGCGCACGGCGCCGATGGCGGCTTCCAGTGCCTTGCGGGTCAGGCCGTTTTCACGTGCCAGCTTGCCGCAGTCGGACTTGTCTTCCGTCATCGCCAGCAGCACCATTTCGCTGGAAACGAACTGGTCGCCCGCCTTCTGCGCTTCCTTGTCGGCCAGGTTCAACAGGGCCACGAATTCGCGGCTGACCTGCACGTCGCCGCCCGTGCCGGACACTTTCGGCAGGCGGTCGATCGACGAGGTCAGGGCCTTCGACAGGCCGCCCACGTTGACGCCGGCACGCTGCAACAGCGAGCGGGCGCCGCCGTCGTCCTGGTTCAACAGGGCCGTCAGCAAATGGACTGGTTCAATGTAAGGATTGTCGTTGCCCACGGCCAAGCTTTGCGCATCGGCCAGGGCTTCTTGTAGCTTGGTAGTCAGTTTATCTTGTCGCATGAAAAGCGCTCCCGGTTAATTAGTTGTTAACCAAATTGGGGTGAGGCAGTACTTTTCAAGCATACACAAAGCAGAAAACTGATGCACTTGGGCAAATGCTACGGTGCGGCGCATGTTCGATTCAAATGGCGCTTGCTTTTGCGCTCCACTTGTTTAACGCCGTCTCGTCGCTGTCGCGCGCATCGACCCAGCGCGCGCCTTCAGGCGTGTCTTCCTTCTTCCAGAACGGTGCTTCCGTCTTCAGGTAGTCGATGATGAACTCGCAGGCGGCGAAGGCCTCGCCCCGGTGCGCGGACGACACGGCCACCAGCACGATCTGCTCCTGCGGCAGCAAGGGCCCCACGCGGTGAATCACCAGCGCCCCGGACAATGGCCAGCGCGCGCGCGCCTGCTCGACGATGGCCTCGATGGATTTCTCCGTCATGCCCGGATAATGCTCGAGCTCCATGGCCGCCACGTCCAGCCCCTCGTTCATGTCGCGCACGGTGCCGACGAAGCCGACGACGGCACCCACCTTGGGATTACCTGCACGCAATTGTGCAATTTCTTCACTCAAGTCAAAATCGGCTTGCTGGACGCGCACGCAGGTACTCATTTGGCCTGGCCTCCGATGCGGCGCAGCAGGGTTTCGATCCGGCTGGCCGTGCGCGCATCGGTGGCGGCGGGAATCGCGCACAGCTGCATCAGCTGCGACACTTGCGTGAGCGGCTTCTGGCCCGATTTGAGCGACGATTGCAGCACTTCCACCTGCATCTTCAGGCGGTCGCGGGCAAATTCGGCACCGCTGTCGACACCGGCGACGATTTCCAGGCGCAGCACTTCATCGAGCAGTCTGGCCTGGTTGGCCTGCAGTTGTTGCACGTAAGCGGCACTGCCCTCGCCCAGCGCGGCCTGCGCGCCGGCAAAACGCTGCTGCAGACTGCGTTCATATTGCACATCGAGCGGCGGCAAGGCGCTCCAGCGCTCGCTCCACGCTTGCGCGTCGGTGGCGGCGCCATCGGCCAACGATGCTTCCAGCGATTGCACCAGGCGCAGCTTGTCTCGCAGGGCATTGGCCTGCGCCGCACCGGCCCGTTCGGCGATGGCGTCGGCCTGTGCCTGCACGCCGGCCACGGCCGCCTGGTAGCGCTGCTCGATCTGCGCTTCACTGGCGCGCGGCACGGGGCCCGTGGCGTTCCAGGCCGCGCGCGTGTCGCGCAGCAAGTGGTTGATGAAGGCGGTGCGGCTCTTGTCTTCGCCCTCGGGGATGACGGCCGTTTCCAGGCTGGCGCACAGCGCTTCGCGCGCATGCAGGTGTTCGCGGCGCTCGTGGTCGGCCGCATGCGCCGTTTCCTTGCGCTTGGCGAAAATATCGTCGCAGGCGGCGCGGAAACGCTGCCACAGCGCCTGCTCGGCGCGGCGTTCCAGCGGCAGGGCCTTGGCCAGCTCCTGCCATTTGTCCTGCAAGGCTTTCAGCATGTCGACCGTGTTGCGCTCGGACGGTTTCAGCAGGCCCACTTCGACGATCAGCTGCTCGCGGCGCGCCGTCTCGATCTGGCGCTGCGTTTCCAGCGGCTTCGACAGGGCATCGAGCGCGGCGCCAAATTCCGTATCCAGACGTTTCTTTTCCTTGCGGTCGATGGTGCCCAGGCGTGTCCAGGCCTGGCGCAGGCGCTGCGAGGCCGATGCCACGTGTTTCCAGTCCGTGCTTTCCTCGGCTGCCAGGGCCGCCGTTTCCGTGATCAGTTCCTGGGCCTTGGCCGCATTGCCATGGCGCTCTTCCGCCAGCTGCTTGAAATGCTGGGCCGCCGGCGCGTAGGCCACGCTGCAGGCGGCGTCGAAGCGCTCCCACAGCGATTTCGGCGCCGGGCCGGACAAGGTGTCGAGCGACTTCCAGCGTTCGCGCAGGCTGCCCACCTTCTTGGCCAGTTCGGCCATCGGGAGCTCTTGCGCCGGCAATTCCTCGCCCGCCTTGACCAGTTCCTCGCGCGAGACGTTGCCGCCCCAGCGGGCCCAGTCGGCCAATTGCTTGAATTGTGCGCGTACATGGGCCAGGCGGTCGGACTGGGCCGGCGTCAAACGGCCATGTTTGGTGTCGCGCAAGGTCTTGTCGTGCTCGGATGCCACATGCAGCAAGCCTTCCTGCAGGGCCGCTTCCATGGCGTCGAGCGTCTTGAAGAACTGTTCCGTCGCTTCTTTCAAGACGGGGGCATGCTCCTGGCGCGGCTTGCGCGGCACTGGCTCGGCATGGGGTGGCGTCACCTCTGCTGTTGCGGCTTGCACGGGCGCTGGCGCGCTGGCCAGCAGGGCAGCAAATTGCTGCTGCAAGCTGTCGGACAAGGGCGACTCCGGCAAGCGCGGCAAGCCTTGCCAGGCGCGCTTCAGGGTGTCGGCGTCGAGCGTGGCGGCATCCTGCGCCTGCCACTCGGCCAGCGCGGCCTGGCGCGCGTCAAACACGGCCTGGTGCTGCTGCAGCGCCTGCAGGACGGACTGCGCCTGCTCGCGCGCCTGCGTGAAATCGGTTTCCAGGTGTTTCGGCAAGGAGGCGCGCTCGGGCGATTGCGCATGCTGCGCGTGCTGCGCATCGAGGCGGGCCAGCGTTTGCGCCAGCTCGGCGGCGGACTGGCCGCTGGCCGCCAGCGCGCGCATGGCGCCCACGGCATCGATCACGGCGCGCTGCAGCAGCACTTGCGCTTCCAGGCGGGCGCCAGCGCGGCGCGCGCGGCGGCAAAAGCGCTGGCCAGCTCGGGCGTGGATTTGATGACTTGCCATTGACGGTCCAGCTCGGCCACCTGGTTGGGGCTCAGCTTTTCATCGCTCAACAGGCGCTGCGCCGTATCGATGCTGGCCTGGGCGCGCTGGGTCTCGGCCGCCTGGTGGCGGATCAGGTCGATACGGCCCTGCATCAGCTTGGCGACGCGGCGGTCCGTGTTGCGCATGGCCTGGTGGACTTTTTCCAGCAGGGGCAGGGAAAGGACGTGTTCGGCCGCGATCAAACGGGCATCGGCAAATTCGCTGGACAGGATGAAATCGGCGGCGGCGGCTTCGTCGCCAGCCACCGCATGGGCACGCGCGACCTGTTCGGCGCGGCGCGATGCGCTCTGCGCCGAGGCGGCGGCCTGTTCTGCCACGACAGGATCGGGTGCGGCAGTCTTGCTGGCAGAACGCTTGAAGAGAAATTCGAACATGACGGGTTTCGCGTGGATCAAAACCACCATCATAACAAAGCCCGGGGTATTGCATCGGACAGGGATGAACAAGTTATCAAATGAGTAAACTGAATCTTTTCCCTATGACAGCACCGCCGCCGCGGCGGCAAAATCGCCACCGCCGCGCGCGCCTTGCAGGGGTGTGCGCTCGCTCACCGTTCAAGCCCGCGCACGCAGGGGCTGCGGCATGGCCAGCGGCGCGGGCGCGCTGCCTTGCGCGGCCGTTTCTGCGCCATCGGCAGGCGTGCCAGGCGCCGGTACAGGGCCTGGCAAGGATGCCGGCAAAGCGGCAGACAAAGAGGTAGGCAAAGGCGCAGGCAAAACAAAGGGCAGCACTTGCGCCTTGTCGCGGCGCGCTTCCTGCGCGCGCGCATCGTGGGCGAGGAATTGGTAGGCGATGGCGAACCAGGCTTCGCCGACGATGACCTTGCGCGCCAGGGCGAACAGTTCGCATTCCTCTTTTTCCAGGCGCTCCAGCAGCGCCGCGCAAAAGCCGTCGATGGCCGCGCACAGCTGTTCGGCCTGCAATTCGGAATGGTCGATGGCGGCGCCGGCGCGCTGCTGCACCACGTTGATGCTTTCCAGCGCCGCGTGGTTCAAGCCATTGATCTCGTCGAGCAAGCCGTCCGCATGCGGCGTGGCCTGGCGGATGGCGGGAATCAGGTACATTTCCACCTTGCGCCAGTAGCCGCCCTGGTACAGGCGGTTCAGCCAGTCGCCCGCGTATTGCAGTTGGGCCAGGCTCAGCCGGCTTTGATGACGCAATTGCACATGCATGTATTTCTGAAAGGCGAGCAAGCTCATGCGGATGCTCGCCTGTTCCACCGACAAGGAAACCAATATATATGTAGCCGTAAGCATGCACTCACTCCCGAAAACGCGCCGGATGTATCATCCTGGAAGTGAAAGTGTAAAGAGTACCGACAGGGGCGGGCTTGATCCTGCACAAACCCAAGCGGGACGGCGGCCCGCTTTCTGCAGCCTCAGCGCAGGCCGATATGCAGGTTGACGACGCCCGGCTCCTCCGATGGCGTGACGTCCCCGCCGAAGCTTTTCACCAGCCGCTGCATGCCCTTGTTGCGCGCCATGGCCTCGCCCACCAGCGCTTCCGTGCCGCGGCTGCGGAAGTAGTCGACCAGCTTCTCGAACAGGATGTGGCCCAGGCCCTTGCCCTTCAGCGCGGAGCGCACGGCGATGGCGAAATCGGCGTGGATATTGTCCGGGTCGGCCACGGCGCGCACCACGCCCAGCGTTTCCGGCTGGCCGTCCGGCCCCGTGCGCGTGGCGATGAAGGCCATGGCGCGGTCGTAATCGATCTGCGTCAGGCGCGCCAGCTGCGACACGGGCAGCTCGCGCATGGAGGTGAAAAAGCGCAGGCGCACGTCGTCCGGGTCCAGCGCGTGGAACAGGTCCATGTGCTGCGGCGCGTCTTCCGGGCGGATCGGGCGCAGCAGGATCGGCTGGTCCATCCACGTCACCTGCTCTTCCAGTTCCTGCGGATACGGGCGGATGGCCAGGCGATCGCTTTTCTGCCCAGGCTGCAGCCGGATGCGCGCGTCGAGGGCGATCACGCCGTCGGCATCGGCCACCAGCGGATTGATATCGAGTTCGGCCAGTTCGCCGATGTCGGCCACCAGTTCCGCCACCTGGATCAAGGTGTAGCAGATGGCATCGATGTCGGCCGGCGGCTGGTTGCGGTAGCCGGCCAGCAGTCTGGATACCCGCGTGCGCGCCAGCATGTCGCGCGCCAGCACCATGTTCAGCGGCGGCAGGCCGATGGCGTGATCGGCCGTCACTTCGACGGCGATACCGCCCTGCCCCACCAGGATCACGGGGCCAAAGGCGGCGTCCGTCGTCACGCCGACGATCAGTTCATGCGACTGCGGGCGGCGCGCCATCTGCTGCACCGTGAAGCCGTCGATCAGCGCGTCGGGACGCATGCGGCGCACGCGCTTGAGCATGGCGGCGGCGGCCGTGCGCAGGATGTCGGGCGTGTCGAGGTCGAGCGCCACCCCGCCCACGTCGGATTTATGCGCGATGTCGGGCGAGTGGATCTTCAGCGCGACGGGATAGCCGATATCGGCCGCCACGGCCAGCGCTTCTTCCACGTCGGCCGCCATGCGCGTGATGGCGACGGGAATGCCGTAGGCGGCCAGGATTTCCTTCGAGCGGCATTCGCCCAGCACCGTCTGCCCGGCCGCCAGCGCGGCGGCGACGATTTCGCGCACGCGCGCGCGACGCGGCGTGGCCGACATGGGCAGCTGCGCCGGCACCTGCATCAGGGTTTCCTGGTTGCGCCGGTACTGCACGATCTGCATGAAGCCATGCACGGCTTTTTCCGGCGTGTCGTAGGTGGGAATGCCGGCGCGGTTGAAGATCTGGCGCGCAGGCGCCACCGCCGTGCCGCCCAGAAGACACGACAGCACCGTGCGCGAAGTGGCCTTGATCAGCGGCGTGACGGCTTCGGCGATGTCGACCGACGAGACCATGGCCGTGGGCGCGTGCAGCAGCAGCAAGGCGTCCGCCTGCGGCTCGTCGAGCAAGGGTTTGATGGCGTCGGCATAGCGCTGCACGGCAGAATCGCCGGGCAGGCCCACCGGGTTGTCGTGCGACCAGCCGCGCGGCAGCGCCTTTTCCAGCGCGATGACGGTATCGGGCGACAGTTGCGCCAGCTTGCCGCCGCTGCCCACCAGCGCGTCGGTGGCCATCACGCCCAGCCCCCCGCCATTGCATAAAATCGCCAGGCGCTCGCCGCGCTGCGAGCGGATATGCGTGAGCGTCTCCACGGCGTCGAACAATTCTTCGGCCGAGTACACGCGCAGCATGCCGGCGCGGCGGATGGCCGCATCATAGACGGCGTCGGAACCGGCCAGCGCGCCCGTATGCCAGGCCGCCATGGCCGCCCCTTCCGCCTCGCGCCCCGCCTTCAGCACGATGACCGGCTTGCTGCGCGCCGCCGCCCGCGCGGCCGACATGAATTTGCGCGCCGCGTGGATATCTTCCATGTACAGCAGGATGGCGGCCGTGTCGATGTCGCCGGCCAGGTAGTCGAGCAAGTCGCCGAAATCGATGTCGTAGCTGCCGCCCAGCGAAATGAACTTGGAAAAGCCCACGCCATGCGCATTGGCCCAGTCGAGCACGCCCGACACCAGCGCTCCCGATTGCGAGACAAAGGCGATCTTGCCGCTCGTCGCGCCCAGGTGCGCGAAGCTGGCGTTCAGGCCCAGCTTCGGCACCAATAACCCCATGCTGTTGGGGCCGAGGATGCGCAGCAGATGCGGCTTGGCCGCCTTCAGCATGGCCAGGCGCAGCGACTGTTCGCGCGTGGGGTCCAGGCCAGAGGTCATGACGATGGCGGCGCGCGTGCCCAGCGCGCCCAGTTCGCGGATCAGCGCCGTGATGGTGGCGGGCGGAGTGCAGATGATGGCCAGGTCCGGCGCTTTCGGCAGCTGCGCCAGCTTGCGGTAGCATTTAAGGCCCATCAGTTCGTCGTACTTGGGATTGACGGGCCAGAGCTCACCCTGGTACTGCGCGCCCTGGTCGCCACCGCCCAGCAGATTGGCGAGGGCGATGGCGCCCAGCTTGTGTTCGCGCGCCGTGGCGCCGATCAGCGCCACCGAGGCCGGCTTGAACAGCTTGTCGAGATTACGGATACTCATGTTCTGGCCTCATGGATCGCCGGAGCGGCTACGCACCAGTGTATAGGATGCGCCGGCAAAAAAACTTGACCTTGTGAAGCGTTTCACGAAAAAGCCTGCTCACCAGCGCGAACGGTGGCTTTCCGTCACCCCCGCCAGCTGCGCCACGATGCGCTTGGGCGAGTCCGCGCTGGCCCGCACCCAGCCGCTGAAAGTGCCGATGGGCTGGATGTAGCGGCTGGCGGCGATCCACAGGTTTTTATCCTCGCGGCGCGCGCCTTCCGGCTTGAAATGCAGGTCGAGCAAATCGTCGTCCGTCCACACATGCCACGGCGCCAGCGGGTTGTCGGGGTTGAAGTCGAAATGCGCGCGGCCCAGCGCATACAGCTGGCCATCGAGCCACAGCGCGTTTTCATGCGCGCCGAAATAGCCGGCCTGCAGATTGAAGCCCAGGTCCAGGCTGTGCGCCGAGGCCCAGCGCCACTCCGTCTCGCGCGCCAGCAAGCCATTCGAATAGTCGAAGCTGGCCACGCCGTCGTCCAGGCTATAGCCCATGGCGCCGCAGCGCACCGTGCCCCATAGCGGCAAGCCGCCCGATTTTTGCGTCGCATGCACGGCGCCGCCGCCGGCCACCGGCCCCACGGCCAGCAGGGTGGGCGACACGGGCGGACCGAATTCCGCGTCGATGCCGAAATGGCCGCAATCGAGCAGCAGGCGGCAGCGCTGCTGCGGCTGCGCCTCGATGCGGATGCTGTGCGACAGGAAGCGGAAACGGCTGCTTGCCCCCGCATGCGGCGCCACGGACGCGCTCAATCCCGGTATGCCGTCCTGCGAGAAGGTGGCCACGATCTTGCCCTTGTGGCGGTCGAAGGCATACGCGAACGCCGTGCTGGTCCAGCCCAGGTCGACGATAGCCACGCCGCAGAACAGGGTGGGCGTCGACAGGGCCACGTAATGCCAGCGCTTGTGGTGGAACAAACGCCAGAGGGCGCCACGCGCGTGCGGCGGGGCCAGCGCGGCCCAGTCAAAGGCGGCCAGCTGGCCCGTGTAGCGGCCAAAATGCGGCACGCCGTCGGCGTCGAGCAACTGCGCCGGAGCCGGTGGCAGCATCATGCGGCCCGCCTTGCGGCAGCGCCGCCGTCCTGCAGCGCCGCGGCCAGCTGCCCGCCAAACAGCGCCGGCTGCGCGCGCGCGATATCGATGTCAGGACACGCATGCCAGAGCGCCAGGCGCCGCACGGCGCCTGCCACGTCCTGCACCAGGCGGGGACTGAGGCGCACGCCCTCTTCCAGCGCCAGCGACTTGATCTCGAAGCGCCCCTGCGCGCGGTGCGCCTTGGCGTCCAGGCGGCCCACCAGCGCGCCACGGCGCAGGATCGGCAAGGTAAAGTAGCCGTAGCGGCGCTTGTCGGCCGGCGTGTAGCATTCGAGCCGGTAGTCAAAGCCGAACAGTTCCAGCGCGCGCCGCCGGTCCCAGACGACGGGATCAAACGGCGACAGAATCGTCGTCAGGGTGGGCGCCAGCGTGCAGGCGGCGGCGGCGCGCAGCAATTCCCCATGCGCGGCATGCACGTACACGGCATCGTCCCAGCCGGCCACGGCGCAGCGCAGCAACGCGCCCTCGTCGACCAAGGTGTGCAGATCCTGCGCCAGGCTGGCGCGCGATTGCCTGGTGCGGAAGTAGTCGCTGATCCAGCTGGCGCGCGCCAGTCCCAGCGCCTTCACGCTGGCCAGCAGCAACTGTCGCCGCACCTGCTCTTCGGGCAGCAGCTGGCTGTCGTGCCAGCCCGGCAGCACGCGCTCGGCCAGGTCGTAATAGCGCTGGAAATTGTGGCGCTTGGCGATCATCAGCACGCCCGAGGTAAACAGGACTTCGAGCGAGCGCTTTTCCGGCTTCCAGCTCCACCAGCCGCCCGCCTGGCCATCCGTGCGCTCGAAGTCCGCCGAGCGCGCGGCGCCGTTGGCGCGGATATGTTCGAGTACGGAAGCGACGGCGTCGCCCTGCTCGGCCATCCATTTCACCGAGTATTTCCAGCCCATGGCGGCCGGGTCAAGCATGCGGTGGCGGTACAGGCCATAGTCTTCGATGGGCACGAAGCTGGCCTCGTGGGCCCAGTATTCAAACAGCGCGCCTTCGGCCAGCAGCTGCTCCAGCCACGGCTGCGGATAGTCGCCCAGCCGGCTCCACAGCACCAGGTAGGGACTGCGCGCCACCACGTGGATGGTATCGATCTGCAGCACGCCCATCTGGCGGATGGCGGCCAGCACGTCGGCCTTGACGGCTTTCTTGCGGCGCGCCTGCAGCAGGCCCTGCGCGGCCAGGTGCAGCGCGCGGGCGGCGGCGAGGGACAGCGGTGTGGCGGCAGGTGTCGGCAAGGTCGGCAAGGTCGGAGATTCCTCAGAAAATGGTGGTGCGCGCCGTCGGCAGGCATTTCAGGAAGATACCGCATTCCCGCCGCGCACCCGGGCTTTTTTCCTGAATGTTTTTCATGTTGTCACGTATTTTTTTCATGTTGCGCACCGCGATAGTGCGAAAAATCCGGCCAGCATGAACATTTGATGACAACTGCGGCAGACCGCTTGACAGGCATCTTGCGCTTCTATAACTTATGGAAAATATTGCCATACGGCAATTTAAAATACCCTTCTCCCCGTACTCATCCATCCGTGCAACGCCCTGCCGCCTTCGGGCCGCCTGGCGCCGCGGTGATGGCGGCATCCGTGCCGTCGTGCGGCGGCCGTGGCGGGAAGGTGGAACGAGCATTCTGAGCAATCTCAACATTCTGAGCAATCTCAACATTAATCAATAAAAACAAGGAAGAGAATATGCACCTATCCCAGCTTCGGTACCGGCCGCAACGGCACGGCCTCACGCGCTTATCCAGACAGGGCCTGCCGCTGGCCCTGGCCATGCTGCTGGCCGCCTGCGGTGGCGGCGGCGATACGGCCAGCACGCCGTCCACGGCGCAGCGCCTGCTGGCGCAAACGGCGTCTGAAACGGCGCTCACGCCCGTCGCCGCCACGGCCAGTTCAGCGGAACGGGGCGACCTGTCGGCCAATGCGGCCATCGACCGCAACGACGGCACACGCTGGGGCAGCGGCTTTTCCGACAATGAATACCTGACCCTTGATTTCGGCACCGCGCAAACCATCACGCGCGTGCGCATCGCCTGGGAAAACGCGCACGCCAGCGCCTACCTGCTGCAGGTCTCGGACGACAATGCGCACTGGACCACCGTGCAGCGCGTCGACGACAGCCACGGCGGCATCGAAGACCTCACGGGCTTCACGGCGCAGGGACGCTACCTGCGCATGCAGGGCGTCAAGCGCGCGGGCCAGTACGGCTATTCCATCTTTGAAATCCAGGCGTTCTCGGGCACGCCCGTGCCGCCGCCGGAAACCCCGCCCGTCACCGAAGTGCCGCCCGTGACGATCGACCCGAACCAGCCCGGCGTGGAAATCCGCCCCGTGGCCGCCACCTCCTCGCCGGTGGAAAACAACGGCATGTCGGCCGCCATGGCGATCGATGGCAAGACCGGCACGCGCTGGGCCAGCAAGTTCGATGACGGCGCCTGGATCCAGTTCGACTTCGGCGCGAAGACGCCCGTCGGCTACATGAAGCTGCTGTGGGAAAACGCCTACGGCAGGCAGTACGCGCTGCAGGTCTCGGACGATGGCCAGACATGGTCGCAGATCCGCTACGTGAGCAATGGCCACGGCGGCACAGAGGAATTCTTCAACCTGGGCGTGAACGCGCGCTACATCCGCCTGCAGGGCGTGGCGCGCGCCACGCAGTATGGCTACTCGCTGCTGGAAGTGAGCTTCAAGACGCCGGGCAGCGACAACAGCCTGCCATCGACCAGCACCTCGGCGCTGAAATTTCCCGCCGATGGCACAGGCATGACGCCGCTGCCGGCCGCCGCGCAGCCGCTGGAAAGCCTGCAGTTCACGCTCGCCGACGGCACCCTGGTGACGCGCTTCGGCGCGCGCGGCCTGGCGCGCCACGGCCGCGAACGGGGCGAGGAGTGGAATGAAATCGGCTACGGCCCGAATGAAACGGTGGACGCCGTCACGGGCCTGCCGCAGGACAAAGGGCCGGGCAATTACCTGACCTTCGTGCCGCAGTACTTCAAGAACCGCACCTGGGGCGTGGAAATCATCGACAACAGCCGTGTACGCGGCGTAACCAAGCCGACCCTGATCGTCAACCAGTACACCACCGTCGACTTCCTGTCCGGCGGCGTGGCCTTCTTCCGCGGCTTCGACCGCCCGGGCGTGACGGGCTACGGCTGGATGTCGCCCGGCGAACTGGTGGACCGCAATGTCCCCGTCTGCAAGCCCATGGCCTACCCTGCCAATGACCGCCTGACGAACGCCAACGGCATCAACGGCGCCTGCACCCTGCTGATCAAGGAATATCCCGGCCATGGCGGCCTCGATGCCAGCGGCATGCCGGACGGCAGCGACGTCAAGGCGCGCGCGCTGACGGCCGGCGACATCATCGAAGTGTCGCCATCGATGTTCTCCACCACCGCCTCGATGGCAGCGAAAGGCGACGCCGGCGGCATCCGCTACTACTCGTACGAGTGGACGTATGTCGTGGGCGCCGGCCTGCGGCCATGGTACGGCGTGCAGCCGCGCCTCAATTCGGTGCCGCTGCCGGAAGAAACGCTGTCCGGCGGCCTCGGTTCCGTGTCGTATAACTACTCGGACAACGCCCTGTTCATGTTCCAGCAGCCGCACAACAACATCGGCATGCAGAACATGCAGCGCTTCGTCGAAGGGCGCCGCCTGGTGCACACGAATTTCACCACCGGCGAGCATAACGAAGGCGGCAACGACCGCTACGCGCCGGCCATAGGTTTGCAGGGACAGCGCTACGGCCAGTCGGCCTGCATCGCCTGCCACGTCAACAATGGCCGCAGCCCCGCGCCCGTGGCCCTGAACCAGCGCCTCGACACCATGGCCGTGCGCGTCGCCAGCATCAATGCGGCGGGCCAGCAGGTGCCGCACCCGCAGTACGGCACGGCCATCCAGATGAATGCCGTCTCGCCTTCCGGCGTGCCGCAAAACTGGGGCAACAGCGTCAGCGTGGGCGGTTTCACGGCGCGGACGGTGGCGCTGGCCGACGGCACGCAAATCGAACTGCGCAAGCCAACCCTGGCCTTCGAAGGCCCCGTACCGCAAGTCGTCTCGCTGCGCGCGGCGCCGCCGATGATCGGCACGGGCTTGCTGGAAGCCGTGCCGGAAGCCGACATCCTGGCACGCGCCCGCAGCGCGCCTGACGCCGATGGCGTCAAGGGACAGCCCAACTATGTGTTTGATCCGGAAACGGGCGCCGTGCGCCTGGGCCGCTTCGGCTGGAAAGCCTCGAAAGCCACCCTGCGCCACCAGGCGGCCGACGCGCTGCTGCTGGACATGGCCGTCACCTCGCCCGTGTACCGCAACCGCGCCTGCATGGCCGGACCGGTGGCCTGCGCGGCGGGCGGCGCGCAGCCCGGCATGTCGGAAGCGGACCTGCAGTCGATCACGCAGTACCTGGCCCTGGTGGCCGTGCCGGCCCAGCGCAGCATCGCCAGCGGTTTCCCGAAAGGCGTGGCGCCGATCGACGAACTCAAGGTCGACCCGCAGCAGGTAAGCGCAGGTTCAAAACTGTTCCAGGGCATGCGCTGCGCCGCCTGCCACACGGTGGAAATGCAGACGGGCGCCGGACACCTGTTTGCGGAACTGCGCAAGCAGACCATCCGCCCGTACACCGACCTGCTGCTGCACGACATGGGCCCCGAGCTGGCCGACAGGTTCAGCGAAGGCCAGGCGCAGGGCAATATGTGGCGCACGGCGCCCCTGTGGGGCATCGGCTACACGGAAAAAGTCATGGGCAACGGCGGCAAGGCCGGCTACCTGCATGACGGCCGCGCGCGCAGCCTGACGGAAGCGATCCTGTGGCACGGCGGCGAAGGCACCAAGGCGCGCCAGCGCTTCGAGACCCTGTCGAAGACGGACCGCGACGCGCTGCTGGCTTTCCTCAAGTCGCTGTAAGCATCAGGCACGGCTGGCGCAGCTGTCATGGAAAGATGACAGTCAGCGCCAGTCCCCTGCCCTGCAGGCCGGCACCCAGCACGATGTGCGCGCCATGCCGTTCGGCGATGCGGCGCACGATGGACAGTCCCAGTCCGCTGCCCGGCAATTGCGCGCCGCCCAGGCGCACGAAACGTTCAAACACGCGCTCGTGCATTTCCGGCGCGATGCCCGGCCCCGTATCGGCCACGCGCAGGTAGCTGCGCCCTTCCTCGACGCCGCAACTGACGGCGACAGCCCCCGGCACCGGCGTATAGCGCAGCGCATTGTCGACCAGGTTGCGCAGCAATATCTGCAGGCTGTCGGCGTCCAGCGCGCACGGCGCCGGCGCCATGCTTACCGTCAACGCCAGCCCGTACGG
>NZ_NRDQ01000249.1 GCF_002878455.1 Janthinobacterium sp. AD80 | reverse complement strand
CGGCCGGGAGGAAATCTGGACCGACCAATACGGCCGCATCAAGGTGCGCTTTCCGTGGGACCGCGACGCGGCCGACGACAAGCGCGCGCCATGGATACGCGTGGCGCAGGCGACGGCGGGCAAGGGCGTGGGCGCCTTTTTCCTGCCGCGCGTGGGGCATGAAGTGGTGATCAGCTACATGAACGGCGATCCGGACCGGCCGCTGGTGACGGGCAGCGTCTACAACGGCACGAATGTCACGCCGGCCACCTTGCCGGCCAACCAGACGCAATCGATCCTGCGCACCCTGTCGTCCAAGCAGGGCAGTGCCGGCAACGAGCTGCGCTTCGAGGACAAGAAGGACGCCGAACAGCTCTACCTGCACGCGCAGAAGGACATGCTGGTGGAAATCGAGAACGCGCTGACGACAACCGTCAAGAAGGGCGCCGAGCTGCATACCCTGGACGAGGGCGACCGCACGGTGGACGTCAAGAAGGGCAAGGAAACGCACAAGGTGGCAGGCACGCGCGGCGTGGCCGTGACGGGCGCCGAGACGCACGCCAACGAAGCCGCGTTCAAGCACACGGTCAAGGGCGATTATGCGCTGACCATCGACGGCACCCTGAGCATCACGGTGAAGGGCGCCATCAAGATCGTCTCGGACGGCGCCGTGGCGCTGGAAGCGGGCACCACCCTGGCGGCCAAGGCCGGTACGGCGCTGAGCAACAAGGCGGGCACGGAGCTGGCCTGCGAGGCGGGAACCAAGCTGAGCACCAAGGCTGGCGTGCAGATCGACCATAAGGCGCCCGTCATCAACAGCAAGGCCGACGCCACGCAGACGGTGGAAGCGGGCGCCATGCTGACGCTCAAGGGCGCCATGGCGAAGGTGAACTAGATGACGACCGACTTTAACGCCAGCCCCGCCGCCGCGCGCGAAACCAGCGTGGTCGAGCAGCACGATGACGCTGGCGTGCTGCTGTTGCGCAGCACCATGGCCGGCGGCGTGCTGCATGGCCCGCTGGAGCAATATGGGCCGGACGGCCAGCCGGCCATGACGGCGCATTTTATCGACGGCAAGCTGCACGGCACGGTGGCCCTGTTTGGCGACGACGGCGTGGTGGTGCAGCGCAGCGCCTTCCAGCACGGCCTGGCGCATGGCTTGATCGAAACTTTCATCCACGGCCGGCGCATCGCGGCGCAGACCATGTCGGGCGGCGTGGCCAGCGGGCCTTCGCTGTCGTTCGACGAGGCGGGCCAGATGACGGCGCGGCTGCAGCTGGTGGCCGGCCAGCTCGATGGCCAGGCCCTGTTCTACCACGAGGGACGGCAGGTGCGCAGCGCCTGGTACCGCGCCGGCCTGCTGGAGGGCGAGAGCGCCGATTACGACGCCGATGGCCAGGTGCTGCAGCGCTGCCAGTACCGCGCCAACCTGCTGCACGGGCCGCTGCGCCGCTACTGGCCGGGTGGCGCGCTGATGGAAGAAGT
Organism: Janthinobacterium sp. AD80; assembly: GCF_002878455.1. Classification (GTDB taxonomy): domain Bacteria; phylum Pseudomonadota; class Gammaproteobacteria; order Burkholderiales; family Burkholderiaceae_D; genus Janthinobacterium. Next base: position 731 of record NZ_NRDQ01000249.1, on the reverse strand, counting down.
GATTTACCGCGATGGCGTGCCGCTGGCGGCGCCCGTCCGCTTCGATGCGCAGGGCCGGCGCCAGGGCAATGCCGAGGCGGCGCCGGCCCTGCTCGCGCGCCTGAAAAAACTCGTGAGGGGGGACTGATGGGACAACAAGTCTGCGCCGGGGCGATGCTGAAATGCTCGTTCGGCATGGCGCCCGGCACCTTGATGGTGCTGCCGCTGAACAAGGTCATGACGATCATGCCCGACGCCAACATCATGGACAACAAACCCATGGTCAACATCTTGCCGTTTGGCATGTGCATGTCCATGGCCAACCCGCAGGTGGCGGCGGCCACGGCGGCGGCGCTGGGCGTGCTGGTGCCCATGCCGTGCATTCCCATGACCAGCGCGCCGTGGATGCCCGGTTCGCCCACGGTTTTGCTGGGCAATATGCCCACCCTGAACAACGCTTCCAAGCTGATGTGCATGTTTGGCGGCGTGATTGAAATCTGCATGCCGGGGCAGATGACCGTGGCCGTGCCTTGAGTGCCCGCTATGCCCGCTATGACCGATGCACCTTAACCTTGCCGAGTGAACCATGGAATATCGCTTGAGTCTTACCCCGCGCCTGGTGGCCGTCGGGTTTTTCGCGGTGGCGGCCTTGCTGGTGCTGCTGTTCGCGCTGGGTTTCCAGCTGGGCCAGGGGCTGGCCGCGCAAGAGGCGCCCGGCGTCTCGCGCGCGCATGCCACGGCGCCAGCGGCGC
>NZ_NRDQ01000248.1 GCF_002878455.1 Janthinobacterium sp. AD80 | reverse complement strand
GCGGGGCGGGCGGCGCTGGTGGCGTCGCGTGCGCGGGCGCGCTGCGCCAGCCAGGCATTGTAGGCTTGCAGATTGCTCGCGCGCAGGCTCCGGCCTGCGTTTTCAAGCTGCGACAGCTGCGCATGGGCATCGCTGCCTGGCAGGCGGGCCGCCAGCGGATGCTGCGCTTCGAGCAGCTGGCGCTGGCGCACATTGTCTTGCAGCGCCGCGTACGCGCGCACGTGGTCCGCATGCAGGCGCGCCAGGGTCTGGCGTGCATCCTCGCCATTCAGGGCTGCCTGCAGGGCCAGCAGATAGCGCGCTTCCTGCGCCAGCACTTCGATTTCCACGCGGCGCGCGGCTTCCTGCTGCGCGTGTTGCGCCAGCGTGTCCGCGTCGGGCAGGGGCAGGGTGAACAGCGAGGGTTGCTGGCGCGCGCGCAGGGCGGCCAATTGTGACTGCACTTGCGCCAGGCGGGCCGAGATGGCGGCGTGCGAGGCGTGGCGCAAGGCGTTGACGCGCGCTGTGGTGGTGTCGGCCAGACTGGCGCCATGCGTGCCGGCGCTGCTCGATGCCTGGCGCAGTGCGGCAATCGCCTCGCTGCCGGCGCTGTAGGCGCGCCATTCGGCCAGCAACAGGCGCCCGGCCAGCAGGATGACGATGAACAGCGCGAACTGCAGCGCGTGGCGCAGCAGGAAGCGCAGCAGGGCCGTCAGCAGCTGGCGCAAGGAGAGGCTTTCTTAGCCGGCCGCGCTATCGGCGTCGGCACAGCATTTTTTATACTTCTTGCCGCTGCCGCAGTGGCATGGGTCGTTGCGGCCCGTTTTCGGCAGTTCGCGCAGCACCGTGGCGCCAGTCTGGCTTTGTGCCTGGCTTTTCAGGTGGCGCTGGCGCGCCCAGGCCGCGTTGATGGCGATGACGGACGGCGTGACGCCATCCATGGCTGTTTCAGCCGCTTCGTCATCGAGTTCGGTGGCCGTGGCCAGGTGCTGGAATGGCGCCAGATATTGCGGGTGGCTGACGGCCAGGGCTGCCCATTGCGGCTTGTCCAGGGTGGTGCCCAGCACAAAACCGGCGCACCAGGCGGGCACGCTCCATTCGGGGCCGCATTCGTAGATCGGTTCGAAGCTGTCCGGGTCTTTCGCCAGCCACTCGACCATGTAGGCGTGGTGGCGCTGGGCCAGGCTTGCCGCGCGGTCGCTGTCCGCGCCGGGCGTGGGCGCCGTGGTGCCGGCCGCCTTGTCCCAGACCCACGGTAGCCATTGCCCTGGCGCGAGCTGTTTCGGGCTGAGGGCGACGGCCGTGAGAAAACCTTCCAGCATCGACACGTCCATGGCCCGCCCTTCCAGGGCAGGCGCGGCCAGCAGGGTGTCGAGTTCGGCGTATTCGTCGTCGGAAAGGGGCGAGGTAGTGGAGATGCTGGACATGGAATTCTTCGTGTAAGTTGGTGGATGGCCGCTGGCCCTGGCCGTATTGTACCGCCCGCCAAGGGGAAATCTGGCGCCGGAATGAAAAACGGCGGCCCGCAGGCCGCCGTTTTTAGCTATGGCAGAAAAATTACTTCACGCCGTGCATCAGTTTGTTGATCAGCGGTGCGATCAGGAACAGCACGACGCCGGCGCCCAGCAGCGACCAGAAGCCGAAGGTGTAGCCGGCCAGCGCCGAATCGGCCGTCATGCCGGTGTTGCCGCTGACGTGGCTGGCAAAGATGCCCGACAGGTTGTTGCCGATACCGGTCGACAGGAACCAGCCGCCCATGCCCATGCCGACCAGGCGTACCGGTGCCAGCTTGGTGACCATCGACAGGCCGATAGGGGACAGGCACAGTTCGCCGATCGACTGGATCACATACACCATGAACAGGGTCCAGAACGGGATCTTGTTGTCGGCGCCAACCAGGCTCGACAATGCAAAGATCAGCAGGCCGAAGGCGGCTGCATTGCCCAGCAAGCCCAGGCCGAACTTGCGCGGGATCGACGGGTTGACGTTGCGGCGCGCCAGGAATACCCATACTGCGGCGATGATCGGTGCGAAAACGATGATGGCGACCGAGTTGACGCTCTGGAAATAGGCGGTCGGGAAGATCCAGAAGCCCAGGTCGCGGTTGACGATGTTTTCAGCCAGGAAGGTAAACGAGCTGCCAGCCTGTTCGAAGAACATCCAGAACAGGATGTTGAAGGCGAAAATCACCAGCATGGCGATGGTTTTGTCGCGCGCCACCTTGCCGTCGCGGATACCTTCGACCATCAGCATGACGGCCAGGCCGACGAACAGCACGGTCAGCACGATCTGCAGGTTGGCGGCGCCCACCGTCAGCAGGAAGTACATCAGCGGAATCACGCACAGGCAGCCCAGGGCGACCCAGATGACGCGCATCGGGTTGGCGGCGTGCGCTTCCGGCGCGCCGATGCCCTTGAGCGAGTTGCGGCCGATGTAGAACCATACCAGGCTGATCAGCATGCCCACGCCGGCTGCCATGAAGACCATCTTGTACGACGGCATGCCGCCCGTGCCGAAGATCGATTCGGCCAGCCACTGGGTAAATACGGGAGCGACCATCGCGCCCATGTTGATGCCCATGTAGAAGATCGTGAAGCCGCTGTCGCGGCGCGGATCGGCCGACGCATACAGCTTGCCCACCATGGTCGAGATGTTCGGCTTGAACATGCCGTTACCGACGATCATGGTCGCCAGGCCCAGGTTGAAGATGTCCTGGTTTGGCACGGCAATGCAGAACAGGCCGGTTGCCATGAAGATGGCGCCCAGCAGGATGGAGCGCTGGTAGCCGATGATGCGGTCGGCGATATAGCCGCCGAACAGGGCGCCGGCGTACACCAGCGCGAGGAAGGAACCGTACGTCAGGTTGGCCGCAGCCTGGCCCGAGGCATCGCCGCCATGGAACTGGGCCACGATGTACAGGACCAGCGCCCAGCGAACTCCGTAGAACGCGAAGCGTTCCCAGAATTCAGTCATGAACAACATCCACAATGGGCTTGGATGGCCCATAATCTGCTTGAACTCGGGAATAACGGCTTCCTTGTTGGGCGTAGTCGCACCGCTCATGCGGTTCCTCCTGAAAAATTATTATAGTCAATCGATAAAACAAACTTATGGAAGCCTGCGGGCGGCGGGGACTCTTTTGAAGAACCTCATGCACGGGAATTCCAATAGGCTGGCATTCTAATCTACAAATTGCGCTGAGCGAAGGTTTCCATTCGCATTAGCAAGAATGACTGTTTCATATTAGTCAAACCGGTTTGCGCCGCAGAGTGGGGGCGGCGAATTTGCGGCACTACAGCACAACTTGCCTGACTTGTCGTATATTGGTGCTGCAAGACATTCGAGGATCGATTTTAAAAGGATTTTTCGCATTATGGAACACGACGTTATCGATACTCTGGTTTCACCGGAAGGCCGCCTTGACGTGCTCTCCAAGACTGAAGTCAATAAACTGCTCGACACCAGCCAGGGCGGCCTGTACAACACTTTCCGCCGTTGCGCGCTGGCGGTATTGAATTGCGGTAGCACCATCGACGATGGGCGCGCCTTGCTTGAGCGGTATCAATCCTTCGAGATTTCCATCATCCAGCGCGAACGCGGCATCAAGCTTGACATCAAGGGCGCGCCGGCCATCGCTTTCGTCGACGGCAAGATGATCAAGGGCATCCACGAGCATTTGTTCGCCGTCTTGCGCGACATTATCTTTGTCAGCGATGAAGTCACGGGCAACCCGAAATTCGATTTGCACAGCACGGAAGGCGTGACGGATGCCGTCTTCCACATCCTGCGCAACGCCAATGTGCTGCAAACCCAGCTCAACCCGAACCTGGTGGTGTGCTGGGGCGGCCACTCGATCAACCGCGCCGAATACAATTATTCGAAGGAAGTGGGCTACCAGCTGGGTTTGCGCGGCCTGGATATCTGCACGGGCTGCGGCCCCGGTGCCATGAAGGGCCCCATGAAGGGCGCCACCATCGGCCACGCCAAGCAGCGCCTGCACAATGGCCGCTACCTGGGCATCACCGAGCCGGGCATCATCGCCGCCGAATCGCCGAACCCCATTGTCAATGACCTGGTCATCATGCCGGACATCGAAAAGCGCCTGGAAGCGTTCGTGCGCGCGGGCCATGGCATCGTCGTGTTCCCGGGCGGCGCCGGCACGGCCGAAGAGATTTTATATATCCTCGGCATCCTGCTGCACCCGGATAATGCGGAAATTCCATTCCCGCTGATCTTCACGGGACCGGAAACCTCGCGCGAGTATTTCGTGCAGATCAACCAGTTCATCCATGACACCCTGGGCCCGGAAGCGCAGCAGCGCTACAAGATCATCATCGACGATCCGGAACTGGTGGCGCGCGAAATGCTCGAAGGCATCCGCCAGGTACGCGAATTCCGCAAGGCGCACAGCGATGCGTATTATTTCAACTGGCTCTTGAAGATCGATCATGAATTCCAGAAGCCGTTCCACCCCACGCATGAAAACATGCGCAACCTGAGCCTGCACAAGAACCAGCCGACCCACTTGCTGGCAGCCCAGTTGCGCCGCGCCTTCTCGGGCGTGGTGGCCGGCAACGTCAAGGACGATGGCATCCGCTCGATCGAGGAACACGGCAATTTCGAAATCCATGGCGACAAGGCCATCATGGGCCCGATGGATGCGCTGCTGGCATCGTTCGTCGCGCAGCACCGGATGAAATTGGCGGGAACGGCGTATGTGCCTTGCTATACGGTGATCCAGTAACCCCGAAAGAAAGGCTGGGGTCGGACCCGCCGGGTATGACCCAATAAACCCAAGAAATACTGGGGTCGGACCCTGAGGGTGTTTAGTCGGCAGACATGGGTAACACTTTGTCGGGAGACATAGGTTACACATCAGACTTCCATTTTACGGCGAATCACGCAGGTTGATTCGCCGTATTTCCTTGTGACAGAAGAACACCTCAAACACATCGTCAATCGTGGTTGGCTTGATGGCCACCAACTGTGTTCTCAGGCCCTCGCCGATAAAGTAGCGTCGGTTCTGAAAAGAAATTTCTCCCTTGTCGCTGACTTTGCGGACAGTATCACCCGATGGATACTCGATC
>NZ_NRDQ01000247.1 GCF_002878455.1 Janthinobacterium sp. AD80 | reverse complement strand
CGGCGTGGCCGCCTACGAGCGCTACCAGGACAGCCTGGTGGCCCCGCCCGCGCCCGCCGCCGCGCCTGTCATCGGCCTGGGCAAGCGATGAAAGGCCATCACGTGAAGGTCGCCATCGTCTCGCTCGACGCCAAAAGCCTCGATGCGCTCGCCGCGCTGTTGCGCGCGCGCAATCCGACGCACCAGATCGAGAAGATCCTGGGCCGGCTCGACCGGCTGCCGCCGGCCAGCACGCCCGATGTGCTGATCCTCGACCAGCCCAGCATCGAGCGGGGCGACCTGGACGCCGTCGAGCGGCTGGGCAATGTGCAGCCGCGCATCGCCTTCATCCTGCTGTGCCGCCAGCACACGCCGGACTTTTTGCTGCAAGCCATGCGCGCCGGCGTGCGCGAAGTGCTCGACTATCCGGCGCCGCCCGGCTGCCTGTACCAGGCCATCGAACGGGTGGAAGAAAAATTGCAGCGACGCAGCGACGCGAATGGCAAGCTGCTGGCCTTTATTTCCTGCAAGGGTGGCAGCGGCGCCACCTTCCTTGCCACCAACCTGGCGTATGCGCTGGCGGCGCAGGGCGACAGCCGCGTGGCCCTGATCGACATGAACCTGCAGTTCGGCGACGCCTCGCTGTTTGTCTCCGACCAAAAACCGCTGGCCACGCTGGCCGACGTGGCGCAGCAGATCCACCGCCTCGACCCCTCGTTCCTCGCCTCGAGCATGCTCAACGTGCTGCCCAACTATGGCGTGCTGGCCGCGCCGGAAGACCCGACCCAGGCCAACGACGTGAAACCCGAGCATGTCGACGCCATCTTGCAGCTGGCGCGCCGGCATTACGATTTCATCGTGCTCGACATCGGCCGCAGCCTCGACGCCATCAGCATCCGCGCGCTGGACCAGGCCGACATGATCTTTCCCGTGCTGCAAACCACCCTGCCCTACATCCGCGACGGCAAGCGCCTGCTCGACGTGTTCCGCTCGCTGGAATACCCGATGGAAAAAGTCCACCTGGTGCTCAACCGCCACGACAAGGGCGGCGAGATCAGCGTGCTCGACCTGGTCAACGCCTATGCCAGCGATATCTACATGACGGTGCCGAACCACTACGAGGCGGCCGCCGCGTCCGTCAACCAGGGCATCCCCGTGCTGCAGCTGGCGCCGGCCAGCCCCATCACGCGGGCGCTGCAGGAATTTGCCCGGCGCCTGGGCGGCGCGGCCCCCATCGCCGCGCAGGATGGCTGGCTGGGCCGCCTGCTGCGCCGCGCGTAAAGCGACTGACACCACCGACTGAGACGAGGACCCCGCATGCATACCGCTCCCATCCCCATCCGCGAACGCCTGGGCCAGCTGCACACGCACCAGCGCGCGGGCAATATCGACAATCGCGCCTACCAGCTGCTCAAGCAGCGCATGCATGCCTTGCTGATGGAAAGGGTGGACCTGGAAAACCTGCAGCGCCTGTCGCCGGAGCAGGTGCGTGAACAGCTGCGCCTGCTGGTCGAGCGCCTGCTGGAAGAAGAAGCCGTCGTCATCAACGACCTCGAACGCAAGAACCTGACGCGCGACATCCAGCACGAAATGCTGGGCTTTGGCCCGCTGGAAGTGCTGCTGGCCGATCCCGGCGTGTCCGATATCCTCGTCAACACGCACAAGCGCGTGTACGTCGAGCGGCGCGGCAAGCTGGAGCTGACGGACGTGTGCTTCATCGACGACGCGCACCTGATGAAAATCATCGACAAGATCGTCTCGCGCGTGGGCCGGCGCATCGATGAATCGAGCCCGATGGTCGATGCGCGCCTGCCCGACGGCTCGCGCGTCAACGCCATCATCCCGCCGCTGGCCATCGACGGGCCCGTGATGTCGATCCGGCGCTTCTCGGCCGACCCGCTGCGCCTGGCCGACCTGGTGGCCTACGACAGCCTGACGGCGGGCATGGCGGAAATTTTGCAGGGATTGGGCAAGGCGAAAATCAACATCCTCATTTCCGGCGGCACGGGCAGCGGCAAGACCACCATGCTCAACGTGATCTCCGGCTTCATCGGCGCCACCGAACGCATCGTCACGGTGGAGGACGCGGCCGAGCTGCAACTGCAGCAGCCGCACGTGGTGCGCCTGGAAACGCGGCCGGCGAATATCGAAGGCAAGGGCGAGGTGACGCAGCGGGCGCTGGTGCGCAATGCGCTGCGCATGCGCCCCGACCGCATCATCCTGGGCGAGGTGCGCGGCGGCGAGGCGCTCGACATGCTGGGCGCCATGAACACGGGCCACGAAGGCTCGATGGCCACCATCCACGCGAATACCCCGCGCGACGCCATCACGCGGCTGGAAAACATGATCAGCATGGCGGCGGCCAGCCTGCCCAGCAAGGCCATGCGCCAGCAGATCAGCTCAGCCGTCAGCGTGGTGGTGCAGGTGTCGCGCTTGACGGACGGCAAACGCAAGGTCACCTCGATCCAGGAAATCACGGGCATGGAGGGCGACATGATCACCATGCAGGAAATCTTCAGCTTCCGCCAGACGGGCGTGGGCGAGGGCGGCACCGTGCTGGGCCACTTTTCCTCGACGGGCATCCGCCCGCGTTTCCTCGAACGCCTGCACACCTTCGGCATCAGCGTGCCGGCCGGGCTGTTTGAACCGACGCGGCAGGGCTTGTGAGATGGCGCTCTTGTTGCTGTTTGGCGCCCTCGTCTTCGCCGCCGCCCTGCTGCTGTCGGCCGGCCTGTACCTGCTGTGGCGCGGCATGCGCAACCGCGCGCCGGGACGCCTGGCCCAGCGCGTGAGGAATGCCAGCGGCGGCGATGCGGGCGGCGGTACGGTCTTGTCGATCAGCAAGCGGCGCCTGCTGTCGCAGCAGCCGCTGCTGCAGCAACTGCTGGAGCGGCTGCCGCCACATGTGAA
>NZ_NRDQ01000246.1 GCF_002878455.1 Janthinobacterium sp. AD80 | reverse complement strand
CTTAAGCGCGCAAGTGCCGGGGAGGCCGGCGCAAGCCGTCGGGGATGACGCCCGCGAGCAAGGCATGGCGGCGATGTGGACGTTTTCGGCGACAGGCGCCACGGCGGCAGGCACGGGCGCGGCGGCGGCCGCTGCCGCATTCGCACCGGCATTGTTTTGATGCACCACCATGGCGCCACCGGCGCCCAGCACACCGATCGCGGCCAGCGCGGCTACGGTGCGTTTGATTTTCAACGATGTGGTATTGGCTTGCTGTTCCATGAATTGCTCCTCATTGAATGAGATTTTGATGTATGCAATAGTGGGCCACGAGTCTTAGGCTGTGCTTAACATTTTTCCATTTGGAAACAGGCATTTGCGCCTTTAAGCATGGCTTAATCTTGCGCGCGCCGCCTCTGTGGCGTCGCCAGGAAAGTGACGCAAGGCGGCGTGCTGGCGTAGGTGCAGACGCAACACTGGCCGGATAAACCGGCCAGTATTTTACTGGCATGGGGAGGGCGGGAACCCTCCCGCTGGTGCCAGCGCGCGGCGCTGGCTGAGGATCAGCTCAGATCAGATCAGGCTGCCTGGCGCTGCTCCAGTGCGCCGACCGTATTGCCGGCACCGCTTTCGATCTCGATCTTGCGCGGTTTCAGCGCTTCGGGTACTTCACGCACCAGGTCGATGGTCAGCATGCCGTTTTCAAACGTGGCGCCCGTGACCTTCACATGGTTGGCCAGCTGGAAGCGCTGTTCGAAATCGCGGGCCGCGATGCCACGGTGCAGGAAGGTGCGTTCAACGCCATCTTTCTGCTTGCGCCCGGTGATGTGCAGCGAATCGCGTTCGGTGATGATATCGATCTCTTCACGCGAGAAGCCGGCCAATGCCATCACAATGCGGTATTTATCGTCCGACACCAGTTCGATGTTGTAAGGTGGATAGCTGGGCTGTGCATCGGCGCGCTGTTCGTTGAGCAGCTGTGCCAGGCGGTCAAAGCCAATGGCGGAACGATACAGAGGAGCAAGGTCAAAATTACGCATGATGATTATCCTTTCAGTTAAGCGATAAGTATCGCGGACCTCACCATGAGCATCCGCTTGCTACCAATCTAAGGACGATGCACCCGCCTTCAAGGCCTTGAAATCGGCGAAAAACGCCCCAGTCGGCGCCAAATTTGTAAGAAATTTTTACAGAATGCTAGACTCGGCCTTTACTCTTCCCGCCGCCTCGCCCCATGCCCTACGTCCGTTCCCTGCTGTGCTTTTCTTTCTCGCTGTTCGTTTCCATTGGCGCCCAGGCTGCCTCGCCCGGCACAGCGCCCATCGTGCTGCATGTCGATGCCAGCAATGTGGCGCAGCAACTGTTCAGCATCCGTGAAAGCATTCCCGCCGCGCCCGGAAAGCTGACCCTGCTGTACCCGCAATGGGTACCCGGCAACCACGGCCCCAGCGGCCCGCTGAACCAGCTGGCCGGCTTGCGCCTGTCCGCCAATGGCCAGCCGCTGGAGTGGCAGCGCGACAGCGTCAACATGTTCGCCTTCCACGTGGACGTGCCGGCCGGCGCCACTGCCGTGGAGGCGCAATACCAGTTCCTTTCGCCCGTGGACACCAGCCAGGGCCGCATCACCATGACGAACGCCATGCTGGGCGTGCAATGGCATGCGATGACCCTGTATCCGGCCGGACGACCCGCGCGCGACATCATGGTGCAGCCATCGCTGACCCTGCCTGCCGGCTGGGAATTTGCCAGCGCCCTGGAAGTGCGTGCGCGGACGGCCACGCCGGCCAGCCAGCAAGTCGATTTCGAAGCGCTGGACCTCGACACCCTGGTCGACTCGCCCGTCTTTGCCGGGCGCCATTTCGAGCGCATCGACCTCGACCCGGGCGCCAGGGTCCGCGTGCACCTGAACGTGATGGCCGACAGCGCCGACAGCCTGGATGCTTCGCCGCAGCAGATCGAGAAACACCGCGCGATGATGCAGCAAGCCTACAAATTGTTCGGCGCGCGCCACTTCCGACACTATGATTTCCTGCTGGCCTTGAGCGACGAGTTCGGCGGCATCGGGCGCGAGCACATGCAGTCGAGCGAAAACGGCGTCAAGCCCGGCTATTTCAGCGAGTGGGACAGGAACGAGGCAGGCCGCGTGCTGCTGCCGCACGAGCTGACGCATTCGTGGAATGGCAAGTTCCGCCGCCCCGCCGGCCAGGACACGCCGGACTTCAACACGCCGCTGCAAAACAGCCTGCTGTGGGTCTACGAAGGCCAGACGCAGTACTGGGGCAATGTGCTGGCGGCCCGCTCCGGCCTGGTGGCCACGGCCAATATGCGCGACCTGTTCGCCTCGACGGCGGCCCATTACGACGTGATGCCGGGACGCAGCTGGCGCGCCATGCAGGATACGACCAACGATCCCATCATCAACGGCCGGCGCCCCATCGGCTGGAGCAGCTGGCAGCGCGACGAGGATTACTACATGGAAGGCGCGCTGATCTGGCTCGACGTCGATACCACCATCCGCGCACTGTCCGGCGAGCGCCGCTCGCTCGATGACTTCGCGCGCGCCTTCTTCGGCGTGCAGGACGGCAGCACCACGCCGCTGCCCTACACCTTCGAGGATGTGGTGGCCGCCCTGAACGCCGTGCAGCCGCACGACTGGGCAACATTCCTGCGCACGCGCCTCGACGGCCACGGCCCCGGTGCGCCGCTCGACGGCCTGGCGCGCGCCGGCTGGAAACTGGTCTACCGCGACACCCCCACGCCCTTCCTGAAAGCCAATGAGGAACGCAGCAAGAGCACGGACCTGACGTACTCGCTGGGCTTGAGCATCGACAAGGATGGCAAGCTGGGCAAGGTGCTGTGGGACGGCCCCGCCTTCAAGGCTGGCTTGTCCGGCAACACCACCTTGCTGGCAGTGAATGGCACGGCCTACACGCCCAAGCTGCTGAAAACGGCGATCCAGGCGGCCAGGGCCAGCCCGCAGCCGATCAACTTGCTGGTGCGCAAGGGCAAGCAATTCCAGACGGTGGCGCTCGACTACCACGGCGGCCTGAAGTATCCACAGCTGGAGCGCATCGCCGGCACGCGCGACCGATTGTCGGCCATCCTGCAGCCGCGCTGAGACAGGCATATCAAGGGCAATTTTGCGCCGCGCCCCCTATGCGGGGCCGGCTTTTGGTGTATGCTGCCAGCATGAACAATGATACCGACATCCAGCTCAGCGGCCCCTTCAAGGCCACCGACGGCTCCGGCCGTGCCCACGACATCAAGGCCATCCGCATCTTCGACGAAGGCTACGGCATCATCGACGTGTACGTCGATTTCGCCGCCCCGCTCGAAGCGGGCGCCTACAAGGACAAGACCCTGGTCGGCCACATCCTGGCCCGCCTGCGCAGCCTCGGCTACGTCGGCCCCGACTTCGGCCATGGCGACCTGGGCCTGCAAGACAAGAAACTGATCGTCCTGGAAGCGCCGGAAGAGTTTTCGGCCTTTGCTGCAAGCAAGGGCTGGAAAGATCTTTCGGCCGAGTTCGACGAAGACTGAGCGCCCGAAAAAAGCCCATGGCGTTGTTGCCGTGCCTCGTCGTACATTCGTACTGCCTTCGGCAAGGCGCCTAGCCATGGGCATTTTTCAAGCACTCAGTTTATTCGACCAGATCGACACCATCCGCGCCGCGCCAGCTTCTGCTGCCGCGGCGTTTTTCATGGGTAAGCGCTTAGCTGATATAACGCGCGCTCCACGCGGCGATGACGTTGGCCACATAGGCCGCGTCATCGCGGCCCGTCAGCAGATGGTCGGCGTCGTCGAGCGAAACGAAACTTTTCGGGTGCTTGGCTGCCGTAAAGATATCCATCGCGTTCGACAGGCTCACCGTCGTGTCGTTGGGCGCGTGCATCACCAGAAGGGCGCGGCGCAGGCCGGCGATATGGTTTTTCAGGCTGTGGCTGGCCGCGTCGTCGACGAATTGCTGGCGGATGCGGAAGGGCCGCCCTTCCAGCTGCACCAGCGCTTCGCCTTCGGCGGCGATTTGCTCCAGGTGCCCGCTGAACATGCGCGTCACGTAGGCCGGCGTGCTGGGCGCGGCCAGGGTGGCGATGGCGGTGGCCTCCGGCACTTGCGACGCGGCCGCCAGCACGGCGGCGCCGCCCAGGCTATGGCCGATCAGCAATTGTGGCGCAGAATGTCTGGCGCGCAAGTAGTCGGCGGCGGCGACCAGGTCGGCCACGTTCGACGTGAAATTGGTGGCGGCAAACTCGCCTTCGCTGGCGCCCAGTCCCGCGAAGTCGAAGCGCAGCACGGCGATGCCGTGCTGCGTCAAGCCTTGCGCAATGCGCCGCGCGGCCAGCACATCCTTGCCGCAGGTAAAGCAGTGGGCGAACAGCGCGTAGGCGCGGATGGCGCCGTCGGGTGCATCGAGGCGCGCCGCCAGTACATGGCCATGCGCGCCGGGAAAGTCTTGCCGGGTGGATTTCATACAGGATCAGGTCTCAAGCTGCCGCGCAGGGCGGCCAAAGGCGTATTCTAGCGCCGTCCGGCCACCGCCGCAGGCAGGCCGATATCAGTCACGCCGGGGGATGTCGACACCCTTGATGACGGCTGGCCGGGCCAGGAAGGCATCGAGCACGCGCTGCACGTTGGGGAAGTTGGCAAAGCCGACCAGTTCGCCCGCGCCATAGAAGCCCACCAGGCAGCGCACCCACGGGAAGATGGCGATGTCGGCAATCGTGTACTGCTCGCCCATGATCCAGTCACGGCCCTGCAGGCGCTGCTCCAGCACGCCCAGCAAGCGCTTCGCTTCGCCCAGATAGCGTTCCAGCGGCCGCTTGTCCTCGTAGTCCTTGCCGGCGAATTTATGGAAGAAGCCCACTTGGCCAAACATCGGGCCGATACCGCCCATCTGGAACATCAGCCATTGGATGGTTTCATAGCGCAGGGCCGCATCCTGCGGGATAAATTTGCCCGTCTTCTCGGCCAGGTACAGCAGGATGGCGCCCGACTCGAACAGGGCCAGCGGCTGGCCGCCGGGACCGTCCGGGTCGAGGATGGCGGGGATCTTGTTGTTCGGATTCAGGGACAGGAACGCGGGCGATTTCTGGTCGTTGCGCTCGAAGCTGACCAGGTGCGGCTCGTACGCCAGGCCCGTTTCTTCCAGCAGGATGGAAACCTTGATGCCATTCGGCGTGGGCAGCGAATACAGCTGCAGGCGTTCAGGATGCCGGGCAGGCCATTTCTGGGTGATGGGAAAGTCGGAAAGCTGTGACATGAAAATCCTTTCAGGTGAACGGCGCTGCGCCGGGATACCGCGCGCGGAACGATGCCGGCAAGTATAGCCAAGCCTCGGCGCTTCTGCTGGGCAGCTCTGAAACTGGCCGGCCCCGGCGTGCCTGTCCCAACGTGCCTGTCCCAACTTGCCTGCGCCAGGCAGCTTGTGCCGGCCCGCTTGTGCCGGCTTGCCACGGCCGGCCCTCAGCCAAACAAGCCATGCAGGAACCAGCGCGGCGCCGCGTCTTCGCCGCTGCCGGCGATGCGTTCGCGGTAGACCCAGTAATGAGCGTGGTCAAGCCCTTCGGCAATAAAATAATCGCGCGCCTGCGACTGGCCCCACCAGCCCGCCTCGATGCGTTCGGCAACAGACACCATTTTCAGGGGTGAGCCATAGAAGGGCCGGTGCTCGCGCATCAGCAGGGCCACCGGCTGCGCCAGCAGCCAGCCGGGACGGGGCATGCCGGGCAAGCCGGGCGGCAGGTCCGGCGCCGCGCTTTTTCCTGCCGGCCTGGTGGGCAGCGGCAGCCACTGGTTGGCCGCCTCGGGACGGTAATCGGCGCGCGGCGCCGCCTGCAAGACATTCTCGCTGCCCAGGCGCGCCACCAGCAATTCCATCAAACGCTGGCGTTCCTGCGGCGTACCGCCCGGCTCGGGAAACAGGCTGTCGCTGGGCGGCGCCATCGGCTGCACTTGCAGCGCTTCCAGGCTCAGGCCGATCACGGGCGCGTCCAGCACCAGCTGCGCCAGGCGCTCCTTGAGCAGGCGCACCAGGTGCTCGTCGCGCCAGACGGCCTCGCCCAGCGCCAGGTCGATGACGGTGGGCGGACGCGCCACCCGGCCCCGCTCGTGGGCCAGCAGCAGCTGGATGCGCTCGACGGCGAATTGCCGCGCGCACAGCCAGCCCGTCATTTGCTGCAGCAGGCGGCGCGCGCCAAACAGCAGCGCGTCGGCGTGTTCCACGCGGTCGAACAATTCCAGGCTGGCGCGGAACGTGGGCGGCGCTTCGAGCCAGACGAACAGTTCCGTGCTGTGGCCATGCGCATCGTCGAGCATGTCCAGCAGGGCCGCGCCGCAGCGGCGCTGCAAGCCGGGCCGGGGCAAGTGGCGCAGCTGCCCCAGGGTGCGGCAGCCGATACCCTCGAACCAGTCCAGGTAGGGGCGCGCGGGCGGCAGCAGGGCGCACGGCAAAGCGTCGAGGCGGCGCGCCAGGCTGTCCATGCCGAGTACCCGGCCCCGGCGCGTAGGAG
>NZ_NRDQ01000245.1 GCF_002878455.1 Janthinobacterium sp. AD80 | reverse complement strand
GGCCGGCGTAGCTGGTGTGGCTGAAGTTGCTGAAGTTGCGGATGGCATGGCTTTCTCCTGACGGTGTTAATCAGCCGTCAAGATAGCCAGCGGCGGTCGGCCAGTGGCGGCAAGGCGCGCGCGCGTGCGACGAACGGCGGTTTTCAGGGCTTGAACGGCGGACGTATCACGGGTATCGTGGCGCCATGCCGTCCACGCCCGCCACCGTCCGCCGCTTGCCCGCCATCCTGCCCACCGCGCGGCAGGCGCTGATCGTGACGGCGTTTACCTTGCTGCTGTCGTGGCTGCTGCATCTGTTCAGCGGCACGGCCTACCCGGCGGTGTTCGGCCGCATCGGCTTCCTGGGCGCGGCCTTGCTGCTGGCCTATTCGGCGGCCGGCGCCTTGCGGCCGCGCTGGCTGTCCCTGTCCACGGCGCGGGTGGCCGCCGTGGTGCTGACGGCTCCGCTGGCCGCCCTGGTGCTCCTGCTGGCGACGCGCCCTGGCCAGTACGCCACGCCGATGGCGAAAACGGCCGACATCATCGGCCACGTCATCATGGTCGTACTGGCCATTATCTTTGGCCTGCTGTTTTCCCTGCTGTCCATGCGCAGCGAACGGCGCGAGCGCGAGCGGGCCGACCGCCTGCAGACCGAGCTGACCCAGAACACCCTGGAGCGCCAGTTGCTCGATGCCCGCCTGCGCCTGCTGCAGGCGCAGATCGAGCCGCATTTCCTCTTCAATACGCTGGCCAATGTCGAGGCGCTAGTGGCGTCCGGCTCACCCAATGCGGGCCCGGTGCTGCGCCAGCTGATCGCCTATCTGCGCGCCGCCATGCCGCGCTTGAGCGATGAAGTCGCCACCCTGGCGCAGGAGTTGCAGCTGGTGCGCGCCTACCTGGAACTGATGCACATGCGCATGCCCGACCGCCTGCAGTTCGACGTGGCAGCCATTGCGCATTCGGCCAGCGTGCGCTTTCCACCGATGGCGCTGCTGACCCTGGTGGAAAACGCCGTGCGCCACGGCATCGACCCGGGCGTCGATGGCGGACGTATCGAGGTCGGTGGCAAGTTGGACGCCGCCAGCGGCAGCATGTGCGTGTGGGTCGCCGATACGGGCGTGGGCATGGCGGAGACGGCGCAGCCGGGCACGGGCCTGCAAAACGTGCGCAGCCGGCTGCTGGCCGTGTATGGCGCCGGCGCCCGCCTCGAACTGCACGCGGTGGCGCCGCATGGCGTGCGCGCCGAACTGCATTTCACATTTACAGGAGACACCGCTTGAAACCAGCTTCCGCCCTGATCGCCGACGACGAACCGCTGCTGCGCGAGCGCCTGCGCAGCCACCTGGCCACCCTGTGGCCGGCGCTCACGGTCATCGGCGACGCGCGCAATGGCGCCGAAGCGCTGGAACTGTTTGAGCTGCATCAACCGGATATCGTCTTTCTCGACATCCGCATGCCGGGCATCGATGGCATCGCCACGGCGCGCGCGCTGGCCCGCCGCGCGCAGCTGGTGTTCGTCACCGCATATGACCAGTACGCGCTGCAGGCTTTCGAGCAGGGCGCCATCGATTACCTGGTGAAGCCCGTCGACCCCGCGCGCCTGGCGGACACGGTGCAGCGCCTGCAGCGCCAGCTGGCCGCTCCGCTGCGGCCAGGCCAGGGACTGGAGGACGGGCTGGACCACGTGCTGGAGCAGCTGGCCAGCAGGCTGGGCCAGCGCGCGGCGCCGCCCGCATGGCTGCAGTGGATCAAGGCCTCCGTCGGCAGCAGCGTGCGCCTGATACCCGTCGAGCAGGTGCGCTACCTGCGGGCCGAAGAAAAATACACCCTGGTGGCCTGGGACGAGGGCGAGGCGCTGATACGCAAGAGCATCAAGGAACTGGGCGAAGAGCTGGACCCGGCCCGTTTCGTGCAGACCCACCGTTCCGTCATCGTCAACCTCGCGTATGTCAGCGTGGTGACGCGCGGCATCAACGAAACGGCGGAGCTGCACTTGCGCGGCAGCGCCGACACCTTGCCCGTCAGCCGCAGCTATCTGCACCATTTCCGGCAGATGTAAGGGCCTTTAGCGCAGCCGCACCACCACCTTGCCGCGTGCGCGGCCTCGCGCCAGATAGGCGAGGGCGTCTTTCGCCTCGGCAAACGGGAAGACCCTGTCAATGACGGGATGGATGCTGCCCGCGTCGAGCAGGGCGGCGAGCTGCGCCAGCTGGCCACCGTCGGGCCGCACGAAGTGGAAGGCATAGCGGGCGCCGCGCCGTTTCGCCAGGCCGATGATCTTGCGGCTAAGTAAGCCAAATACCAGTTTCAGCACCACGTTCATGCCGCGCGCGCGGGCGAAGGCGGCGTCGGGCGGGCCGATCAGCGAGACGACCTTGCTGCCGGGCTGGACGATGTTCAAGGCTTTTTCCAGTCCATCGCCGCGCACGGTGCCCAGCACCGCGTCGTAGCCTTGCAGCACCTCTTCAAATTGCTGCCGCTTGTAGTCAATCACCTCGTCCGCGCCCAGGCCGCGCACCAGCTCCACGTTGGCCGGGCTGGTGGTGGTCGCCACGTGGGCGCCCAGGTGTTTCGCCAGTTGGATGGCAAAGGTGCCGATGCCGCCGGATCCGGCCGGGATGAAAATCTTCTGGCCCCGCTTGAGCTGTATGCGTTCGTGCAGGGCTTGCCAGGCAGTCAGGCCGACCATGGGAACCGATGCGGCCTGCACGAAATCGAGCGTGGCCGGTTTCAGGGCGGCCGCATGCTCGGGTACGGCGGCAAAGTCGGCCAGGCTGCCGTGTGGCGTGTCAAAAATGCTCGCATACACGGCGTCGCCCACCTTGAAGCGCGTGACGGCGCTGCCGACTTCCACCACCACGCCGGCCAGGTCGCTGCCCAAGGTGGCGGGCAGGCGCATTTTCAAGATGGGCTTGAAGTCGCCCTTGGGTATCAGGTTGTCGATGGGATTGAGGCCCACGGCGTGCACCTGCACCAGCAGCTCATCGGCTTGCAGGGCGGGGCGGGGCACCTCGGCGAAGGCCACATGGTCGAGGCCGGCGTATTTTTCAGTTGCAGAGCGTGCATGCTGTTCTCTTGGTCAGGTTGAATGGGATGCCCGCGTTCACGCCAGGCGCAGATCCTTGCGCAAGCCCGCGTCCATCAGCGCGGCGGGCAGGAAGCGGCGCATCAGGCGCAGGCGCGAAGCCAGTGAACCGGCCGTATAGCGCAGCCTGGGCTGGCCCGCCTGCGCCGCCTGCAGGACGGTATCGGCCACCGCGCCCGGCCCTTCTGCGTCCGCCAGGATGGCTTGCAGGCGGCGCGTGATGGCGCTGCGCACCGGCTCGTAGGCGGGCAGCGGGTTGTCCGGCTGCAGCAAATTGGCCTCGAAGGCCGTCTTGGTATAGGCCGGTTCGATGACGCTGGCGCGGATGCCCCAGCCGCGCACTTCATGGTCGAGCGATTCCGTATAGCCTTCGATGGCGTGCTTGGTGGCCGCATACAAGGCGCCGTAAGGCATGGGCAGGAAGCCCAGCACGGAACCCATGTTGAGGATGCGCCCGCTACCCTGCGCCCGCATATGCGGCAGCACGGCCAGGGTCATGCGCACGACGCCAAAGAAATTCGTCTCGAAGATGGCGCGTGCTTGTGCGATGGAACTTTCTTCGGCGGCGGCCGGGGCCACGCCGAAGCCGGCGTTATTCACCAGCAGGTCGATGCGGCCCTCGCGCCGGATGACGGTGGCGATGGCTGCCGCCACGGATTCCTCGCTGGTCACGTCGAGCGCCAGCATGGCGTATTCCTGGCCAGGGATCTGCGCCCCGCCGCGGCTGGTACCGTACACGGTATAGCCGGCCTGCGCCAGGCGCTGCGCGGTGGCCGCGCCGATGCCGGACGAGGCGCCGGTGACCAAAGCAATCTTGTTTTTCATGGTGGTTCCCTGAGCCTGACGGCAAGTTATCATATGACGGTCGTCATATTGTGCTGCAAAAAAAAGCCCACGGCGCGATGGCGCCACGGGCCGCTGGATTACTTGTCTGCCTGCGGGCATTGCGCCAGCGTGGCCGCGCACAGCGCCTCGGACAGGGCCGGCTCGTCGACGGCACGCGCCAGGATGGTGGTGCCGATCATGGCGCAGACCATGGCCATGGCTTGCGCGTGCGCTTCCGGCTGGCCCCAGTTGGGCAGCTGGCGCGCGAACAGGTCGATCATTTCCTTGATGTGGATGGTGGCGGCGCGCCGCACTTCGGGCGCCTGGCGCGGCATTTCCGAGCCCAGCGCCGAGACGGGGCAGCCCACGTCGATGGCGGCGATATGCGCGGGCGACAGGTACGCGGCCAGCATCGCCTGCAGCGCCTG
>NZ_NRDQ01000244.1 GCF_002878455.1 Janthinobacterium sp. AD80 | reverse complement strand
GCCTGCAGGGCAGGAAGCGCCAGCGATGGCGGTATCGTGCCCAGCTGGCCGTCCATGCGCTGCAGCAAAGCCCAGGCACGTTCGTGCTCGGTGCTGGCGTCGCGCCACGCCTGCAGGGCAGCCGGGTCCGCGCTGCCGCACTTGACTTCCACGTGCCAGTGGGCTGCCGCCGCCAGCACCTTGCGGGCGATGGCCGGGGAAGGGGACGCGCAGAACATCAGCCGGCCGCCAGCATCAGGCATTCCGTGTAGGCGCGCACCAGGTGCTTTTTCACGGTGGGCAGCGAGACGCCGAGGCGCTGGCTGATGTCCACGTAGCTGAGTTCTTCGATCTGCGCCAGCAGGAAGATGGCCCGCGTGCGTGCGCCCAGGCTGTCGAGCAGGCGGTCGATGGCCAGCAGGGTTTCGATGATGATGGCATGCGTTTCGGCGCTGATCGTCGTCGGTTCAGCTTGCTGCGCCAGCGCTTCCAGGTAGGCGTGTTCCAGCGCCTGGCGCCGGTAGCGGTCGATCAGCAAGCCGCGCGCGATGGTGGCCAGGTAGCCGCGCGGTTCGCGCAGGGGCGCCAGCGGTGTCACCTCGCGCTTGCCCAGCAGGCGTAGAAACGTATCCTGCGCCAGGTCGGCCGCCTCGGCGCGATTGCCCAGCTTGCCGCGCAGCCAGGCAAACAGCCAGCCGTGATGTTCGCTGTACAGGGTAGTGAGGTGGGCGGCATGGATGGGACTGACGGTGCTCACTGCGGACTCCAGGCAAAGGATGGGCTGGGCTGACGGAACGCGCGGTGCCGGCTGGCTAGGCTATTGAGAATGATACTCATTATCACATTGCCATGCGGGCGGCGTCAATTACTGCTGCTTGCCCAGGCGCCAGCGCTCCTGCCACTGTTGCAGATCCGCCCATGCCTGCTGCAAGGCCGAGGCGAACCAGTGCAGCAGGCTGTCGAAGGCCAGCACGCTGCGGTGCCAGTGGATGCCATCGAAAAACACGTGGTCGGCGACCATCGTGGCGGCCAGCCAGGCGGCGAGGATGACGATGATGTCGTGGCGCCCGCTCTTCCACCAGCGCAAGGAATGGCGGCGGAAGATCCACGGCACGCCCAGCGGATTGGGCCAGTCGGCCAGCAGATGCATGATGCCGCCCGCCGCAAAGCCGAACAGGGGCGGCGCCCAGAGATGGTGCGGCAATTGCAGATATGTGTAGACGAGCAGGGCGATCCAGGCCAGGCCCCAGTGGGTCCACGTGCGGTGCGTGATCCACAGCCGGTGCGTGCGCGCCCACCAGGCCACTTCCAGCCAGTCCGGCGCCGTGCCGCCCAGCGCGCCCATGACAAAGGCGAGCACGCTCAGCACTTGATACGGGCCGCCGGCGCCAGCGTGCGCGACCAAGGCCGCGGCGATCACGCCGGCAGCCCAACCGGTCGCATGATGCGCTTTGTTGGAAGCCATAGGAAATGTAAAACGCCACGCAGGCGCATTGTGAAACGTCGCGGATATTAACTGGATGAATATACAGTATGCAAGGGCGGCAGGCGAGGATATTGCAGAATATCTGTCAAATATTTGTTAAATTGTGTATCGGGAGGTGGATCATGGCGAACCGGGCAGACGATGCCGGCCGGTCAAGTGTGTTGTGCGGCTGATAATGCATTCCGCGCGCCGCGCGCTATGCTGCAAGCAGGTGTCCGTTTTGAGGAGGTGTTGCCATGAAAATCCCGTGCGAATTGCAAATCCCCGCCATCGTGTTTTCGCTGGAAGCGGTGTTCATTATCGGCCTGTCGCTGATTTTTCTCGTGCTCGTCCCGCGTTAGTGTCGGGTGGAGGCAAGCGTTGTCAGGCGGTCACGGCGCGGCGCGTCGGGCGGGTACCGCAGGGGGCCTGTGCCGGCGTGCGGAAGCGCAGCGTCGCTATTGCTAGGCGGTCAGTGCGCCGCTGTCGCACAGCGCCGCGCCTTCGGTGCGGATGATCCAGCATTCCGGATACGGTTCGCTGGCGAAACGGTTGTGCCGCGCGAAGCCGCTGAGTTTATCCAGCGCCGTGGCGGGCACCAGCGGTGTTTCCTTGCCGCTGGCAGCGTCCAGGTGCCAGAAGCCGCCGTTGCGGTGGAAAAGGACGGGCAGTGCGGCAGCCTGTGGCGTAGCAAGGTGACTGGATGGCGTGGGCCGTGCTTCGGGCAGCAGCAGGTAAAAACATTCGGCGCGGGCGCCGTGGTCGATGCGGTGCAGGATCACGCCGTGCGCAAGCAGGGCCGTGACGCTGAGCACGACGATGCCCTTGATGCTGGCGGACAATTCGATGCGCATGCCCAGGCGCAGGGCGACGGGCTTGTGCTTGCCGGGCCAGACGCCGTCGAGCAGCAGGCCATAGCGCGACACGTCCTCGATTTCAAAGCCTTGCTGGCCGCGCCGGATGATGGCGTGGCGGCCCGACAGGCGGCGCGTCAAGCCATTGTTGTCCTGGCCGTCTGGGCTGAAATGGCTGAGCAGTACATCGGCTTCCGGGTCCACCAGTTCGAAGCGGCCCAGCATGCATTCTTCCAGCGCGAACAGGCGGATCTGGCGCTGTTCGCCCGCTTCCGGCGCCGCGTTCACGAGGCAGGCGGCCTGGCTGGGGTGCGGGTGGCAGTGGCTGGCGGCGGGCAGGTCGACCTCGATCAATTCCTCGTCCCAGGCGATAGTGGTAAAGCCCATGTCGATCTTGCCCTGCGGCGCGGACAGATCCACGTGGGCGATGCCGGCATTGCGCGCCGTGACATCGAGATTGCAGCCGTCGCCGCCCGTCACGCGGGCGATTGAGGCGTCGTCGGCCATCACGCGCACGTTCTTGTGCGTGCTGAGGAAGATCTGGTGGATTTCCGTCAGGGTCGCATCGCGGCGCGGCACCAGGATGACGAAGGTGCACACCCATTTCTGCGCCACGGCACCATCGACGTGGCTGTGCACTTCCACCTCGATCTGGTACTGGCCATGTTCCTTGTTGCGGGAGGAAAATTCGACAAACACGGGGCGCCAGTCGCCGCGCGTGGTGCGCACGAAATCATGCTGGACGGCACCGCGGGGGATCAGGTCCGAGCGCAGGCGCACGGTCAGCTGCGGCGCACAGGCGGCGGCCATGCCGCGCAATTCCATTTTCAGGGTTTGCCGTCCGCCTGCCGCGCGCGGATCGAAGCCGCTGATGTGCAAATGGGCTTGCACCGGCTGGTAGGCGGCACGGGCCACGCTGGCCGGCGCAGCGCCAGGCGTGGCGGCGGGCGCCGGCGCATGGGCCTTGGACGCCAGGGGAGTGCCAGCGGACATTGCCGTGCCCGTATGCATGGCAACGGCGACGGCAGGGGCAGGGGCAGGAAAGGTGTGTCTGGAGTTGTCAGCAGCAGTGTCTGCAGCAGCAACAACTGGCGCAGCAGCTGAAGCGGCAACTGGCGCGGCAACTGCAGGGGCGTGCGAAGGCGCCGTTGCCGATGGCTCGGAACGGGCGCTGCGCAGTGCGGTCAACAGGTCGTAGCTGCTGGGAGCAATCGTCGCTTGCGGGTGGTTGGCCGCGCAGACGTTTTCCCCAGGCAAGACCCAGAACGTACAGTGCGGGTGCTCCGGGTTGCTGCATTTTTTCATGACATTCTGACTCGAATCGAGCGGGGGCATTTTGCCCTCTGTTATACATGAGAGCTTACGCGCTTTTGCGCCCGCTTGGCAACCTTCACATCAAGCGCACACGCTCTTTTTGCCCGATTTCATGCCAATCGTCACACGCTGCCATAATCACGATGGAAACTATTGCCTAAAATCATATTCCGTGACTTTTTGAATATGTGCTTTTGATAACAGTCGTGTCAAGGCGGGCGCGCGCGATGATGACACGTCCGGTATGCGCCGTTACCCCACACCGTATGTGCGCCGGCAACATTGGCGTGGTGGGGCAGCGTGCCGCCCCCGCCGGCATTTTGCTTTATGCTGGAGCAACATTCACCTTGCCAACCCGGAGGACCCCCATGCCCGCCCCACGCCCGCTCCAGCTTGCCGTTGCCTATGGCGCAGCCCTGCTTGCTTTCCTTGCCATCGATGCGCTGTGGCTGGCCGTGCTGATGCAGGAAACCTACGCGCAGGCGCTGGGGCCCTTGCTGGCCGCGCAGCCGCGCTGGACTCCGGCCGTGCTGTTCTATGTCTTGTACCTGCTGGGGCTGCTGGTGTTTGCCATGGCGCCGGCCCTGCGCGCGGGCAGCGGCCGCAGGGCTGCGGCGCTGGGGGGCTTGCTGGGGCTGGTGGCCTATGGCACCTATGACCTGAGTAACTATGCCACCTTGCAAGCCTGGCCGCTGGCCTTGACGGTGATCGACATGGCGTGGGGCAGCGTGCTGTCCGCCACGGCGGCCACGGCCGGCTACCTGGCCGCCAGCCGCCTCGTGCGCAACGTCAGCGCGTAAAACGCAAGGCCAGCACGGTGAGGTTGTCGCTGTGCAGGCCGGCGGGCGGATGGGCGTGAAAATCATCAAGCAGCGCCGTGACGGCTTGCCCGGCGTTCTTGCCGGCGCACAGCGATGGCCAGCGGGCGGTCAGCGCCAGCGGGTCGGCGCAGGCCCAGAAGCCATCGCTGGCCAGCAAGTAGCAGGCGCCTGGCCGCAACTGCAGCACCCTGCGGTCGCCCAGGTGCGACAGAAAGGACGGTAAATTGCCCGCATCGAGCGCGCGTAGCGGCTTGTCGAGCTGCAAGGTATCGCCGATGGCGTTACCCAGGATAAATGCCTGCGAGATTTGCGGATGGTGGATGCCATGCACGCAAGCGCGCCAGCCGGCTTCGTCCAGCACCCCGCGCATGGCGTGCACGGTGGCCGGCACATGGTCGACGGTGAGGATGCTGGCCGTGCCGTCCGCCACTTCATACAGGCGCGAGTCGCCCACATGGTAGAGCAGCGGCGCCTGGCCGGCCGGTATTTCCAGCAGGGTCAGGGTGGTGCCGGGCTGGCGCGCCGCTGCCGGCGTCTCGCCGGCGAACTGGCTTTGCAGGCGCGTGTGCAACTGGTCGAGGTGGGCTGACAGGCTGCGCGTATCGTGACAGGCGGGCACGGCCAGCAGTCCCTGCACGGCCGCTTCGGCCGCTTCGCGCCCGTGGCCGTGGCCGCCCATGCCATCGAGCACGGCGGCGCGTACATGGCCGGCGGGCCAGCCCGGCACCTGGCAGCGCAGCGGCGCCTGTCCCGACAGGTACACGGCCTGGCCCTGGGCATCGATCAGCAGGAAATTGTCCTGGTTCTCGTGCCGTGGAACGGGGCCGGCGCCCACGCTGCTGCCAGCGGCGGCATCGAGCCAGGGGCCAAAGTCCAGCGCGTCTTTAATGAAATGCATCGTTTGCTGCGGTCCGGGCGGTAAGAATGTTGATCATAGGACACAGCTTAGCTGATATTTCTTGCAGGCGATACGTTGCCTATCCAATAAAAAAACCTGCGGCAGCAGGCTGGCGCAGGTTTTTTGAAGCGGGGCAAGGCTTAACGGCGATGGCCCCAGCCGTGGCCATGGCCGCGGTCGTTGTCATAGTAGCGGTCGCGGTGGCCATGGCCGCGGTAGTAGCCGCGGCCCGGCTGCACGTACACGACAGCCGGCGGGCCGTAGTAGCGCGGCGGCGGTGCGTAATAGACTGGCTGCGGCGCCGGTGCGTAGTACACAGGCTGTGGCGCAGGCGCATAATAGGTTTCGCGGTAGCCGCCGCGATAGCCGCCACGGTCATAATAGCGGTCATTCGTATTGATGCTGTTGCCAACGGCGGCGCCGATGACGCCACCGACGATCGCGCCGTTACGGCCGCCGGTGCTGTTGCCAATGGCCGCCCCAACAACGGCGCCTGCAACGGTATTGAAGTCGCGGTCGCCGGCGACTGCGGCCGAAGACACAGCCACTGCCGCTACCATTACCGCACCCAGGAGTTTCTTGTTCAACATGGCATTTCCTTCCATTCCGGCGAGATCACAATGATCTGCATGAAGTGGACTATATCTGCTGCACCGCGCTTGTTCCACGTCTAATACAACTTATTACATTCGAGCCCGGCCGGTAACAACTGGGCCTGTCAGCGCGAGCGGGCTTGCCATTCCGGGCGCAGCAGGCTGTACATTTTGACATCGCGCATGCTGCCATTGATGAAGAACGCCTGGCGCATCAGTCCCTCCTGCGTAAAACCGTTCTTTTGCGCAATGCGCTCTGACGCCGTGTTCTGCGGGTCCATCAGCAGTTCCAGCCGGTGATACGTGTAGGCATGGAACAGGTAATCGACCAGCAGGCGCGTGGCTTCGCTGGTGTAGCCGCGCCCGCCGCGCTGCGGGTCGAACAGGCGGTAGCCAATTTCGCGCGAGGCTGGCGTGCGGCTCTTGAAATGCGTGATGGTGCCGATGATGTGCTGGTGCTGGTCCTCGATCAGGAACAGTTCGCTGTCTTCCGTGACCAGGCCCGTCTGCATGAATTCGCGGCGTATCACCTCGGGCGACTTGAACTGCATGGAAAAGAATTCGCCGCGCGAAGGCAGGTCGTTGACCAGCGCGATGTAGTTGTTCAGGTCGGCGGCTTGCACGTGCCTGACGGTACACAGTGTTCCCTTGAGCATGGCGGTATCCAGTGGTGGGTGCGAACTGCATGGTAATCCACCTGGGCTGGCGCAGGCAATCGCGCGCGGTAAAAGTTGCTGCAGCGACAGAATAAATGCGTTATCGTAGAACGCTGTGCCATGCCCCTGCGCATGGCGTATCCGCACTGATTTTTTGACTGGAAACCCCATCGTATGACGACCTTCCTGACTGGCGCGCCACTGCGCCGTTGCGCTGTATCCCTGAGCATAGGCTGCCTGCTCAGCGCCGGCGCCTTTGCCGCCGCGCCAGGCAATGCGCCGCAGGCGCTGGCGCAGGTGCGCGACACGGCCCTGCACAGCGACTGGGCGTATGCCCGCCTGGCCGACATGACGGACCTGATCGGCCCGCGCCTGTCCGGTTCCGCCGGCGCGGCGGCCGCCGTGCAGCAGGTGGCCGACACCCTGCGCCAGCTGGGCGCGAAAGTCACCTTGCAGCCCGTG
>NZ_NRDQ01000243.1 GCF_002878455.1 Janthinobacterium sp. AD80 | reverse complement strand
CAGCCGGGCGCCGTCCAGGTCGCGTTCGACGGCGGCCGCGACGGCGCGTGCCGCCTGCGCTGTTTCACTGACGACATGGCTGCGTTCGCGCGTGTAGCTTTGCGCCACCAGCAGGAAAAATACCAGCGCCGTTGGAATGACACAGGCGAGCACCAGCCATGAAATTCTTGAGCGTATCGAAGGCAAATCTTGCACCCGGAAGGCTCCCAGAATGGATGAGTCGACAGGCCCGCTCACGCTGGCGCTGGCTGACGTTGAATGAAAAGATGCTAGACGAAATTGATTGTTCTGACAAGCCTAGTTTCTGAGGTGAAAAAAGAGTTGCGCAGGGCACACAGAATGCCGATGCGCCGCGGCTGGCGGGCGGCGACAGGGAAACAGGCTCCCGCCAGGACGGCGGGAGCGGCGGGGAAGGAGTTGGACGGTGTTACGGCACGACGGTCAGCACGCTGACGTCGATTTCCGGGCTTTCCATGAAGTCTTTCTCCACTTCGCCGCGGATTTCCACCTGGGTCTTGGCGTCGATCTTGCGGTTCATGAAGACCTTGTCATCGATTTCCACGCGGATCTCGGCCGTGCCGTCGGAGAAGGTGTATTTCTCGTTGCCCACCTTGCGCAGCAGTTGGCCGCGCAGCACGACGGCCTGGTCGTCGACAGGGTTTTTCAGGATGGCGGCGACCGTCTTGGGCGCGTCAGGACCGGTGGACGGGCCCACGTACTGCGCGTGGGCGCTGCCCGCCAGCAAGGCGGCAGCGGCAGCCAGGGAAACGAGGAGTTTGCGGTGCGATTGCATGGTATTCCTTTCAATGATGCGCGACGGGCGCGAAACGATGGCGGGGAACGGCAGCGCAGGCGCAGCGTCCCTGAATGATAGTGACTGCCTGGTCAGAAGAAGACGGCGGTGCGGGGAATGATAGCACCGGTATTGCCATATGGCATGTTCGCCCGCACGCTGCCCGTGCTGGCAATGCCGTCGTCGAGTTTGCTGTCTATCTGTTCCGCGTAGCCGGCGGGCAGGTTGTCGAAACGGATGCCGTTGCCGGCCCGTCCGCCCACTTCGTCGTTGTACAGGTAGACGGCGCCGCCCTGGGCACTGGTCATGAATTGCGAGGTGCCGTTGTAGGACCCCGTGATGAAGCCGCCCAGCGCCAGGTGCTGCGGCGCCAGGGTGAATTCGCGCGGCTGGCCGTCGCCGATCTGGCCGTCGCCATTGCCGTTGCCGGCTGAATTGGGCACGTGCACGGTGCCCTGGATATCGTCGCCGGGCAGGGCGCGGAACTTGTCCTGGTAGGCATTCACGGCGGCCGTCAGCGAATTCGATTGCTGGATGATGTTTTTGACCTTGGCGCTGTCGATCAGGCCTTGTCCCTTCAGCACGCCGCCGAGCAGCAAGCCGATGATGACCAGGACGATGGCGATTTCAACGAGCGTGAAGCCTTGCTGGCGGCGTGGGAGCATGGGATTTCCTTATCAAGAACGTGGGCCCGCGTAGGCACTTTACGGGGCAGTTTACTGCAAATGGCGGGACGCGTGAATGGCCTGTGCGCCGCAGTGCGCAGCGCCATGTCAGTGCGCCAATGTTGCTTTCTTTACGGCAATTTCATCGGCCAGTGCGTCGAGCTTGCGCGCCAGGAACGCCAGCTCGTGCGGGTCGCTGATCTGGCCGCTGGCGATCAGGCCGCCGATCACCAGGCGGGCGCTGTCGAGCTGGTCCATGTCTTCGAGAATGAAGGCTTCCATTTCGCGCACCCAGTGGGGCACCTGCGGCGCCGTCGCCAGCAGGCGCAGCTGGCGCGCGTAGCGCAATGCCAGCGGCAGATCGTGCAGCTGGTGCTTGGCCACCAGCACGGCCTGGGCCATGGCGGGCCAGCGGCGCGCCGGATCGGCGGCGAAGCTGGCGGCGATAAAGTCCAGCATGCGCCGCGCGCGGGCCGGGTCGGCCACGCCGGCGTAGACCTCGCTGGCGGCCACCAGCGCGTACTGGCTGCGCGGATCGAGCGCTTGCGCCGTGCCCAGCCAGCCGGCCAGGCGTTCATAGTCGAGGACGCGCCACGGCAGGCTGACGCCGGGCTGGTCCTCGAACGCTTGCAGGTACAGCAGCAGCGCCT
>NZ_NRDQ01000242.1 GCF_002878455.1 Janthinobacterium sp. AD80 | reverse complement strand
CCCGCAGGCGGCCATCGGGCGCGGCGCGGTAGCCCAGCTCCGCCAGCATGCGCCGCGCGACGGCGGGATCGTAGGCATACGCATCGAACGGCGCGCCGCTCTGCCAGATGCTGCCCCGCACGAAGCGTCCGGCGGACACTTCGCCCTGCCCGTTCTCGACCACGCGCAGCAGCTCCTGGCGGTCGATGCCGCGCGCGATGGCCTGGCGCAGGCGCTTGTCGTCGAACGGCGCACGCGCATGATTGAAGCGCAGCCGCACGGGATGGCCGGAAGGGGCGCTGACCACGCTGGCGAAACGGGCCACTTCGGCGGCCAGCGGCGCCGGCAGACTGCGGATCATGTCCACCTGCCCCCGCTTGAGCGCGCCCACGGCAAGCGAAGGCTGCATGCGCAGGAACAGCAGGCTGCGCACCCTGGGCGGACCCAGGTAGTATTGTTCGTTCGCCGTAAACAGGTAGCGGCCCGCCGCCTTGTCATACGCGTCCAGGCGATAGGGACCGCTGCCGACGATATCGGCCTGTTTGATGTGCTGCGGATCGGCCAGGCGCGCATACACATGCTGCGGCAGGATGGGCACGGAGCCGGCCAGCTGCGCCACGAATGGCGCATACACGCGCTTCAGGCGCACCCGCACCCGCCCCTTGCCCAGGTCGTCCACATTGTCGATGGCGCCCAGGTCGAACAGCGGATGCGGGTGCTGGCGCAGATACGCAAACGTAAACACCACGTCGGCCGCCGTGACGCTCTTGCCGTCATGCCAGCGCGCGTTGGGGCGCAGGGTGAACTCAATGGTGCGGTGGTCGGCGCTTTCCCGCCACGCGCTGGCCAGCCCCGGCACCAGCTTGCCAGTGGCGTCGCGCCACACCAGGGTGTCGAAAATCAGGCTGGTCAGCGTATAGCCCATGCCGCCGCTGGCATGGGTATAGGGCGTGGGCAAGCCGAAGTCGCCCTGTTCATCGGCGATGGTGCAGCGCTCGATGCGTGGCGCGGGCGCAGCGGCCAGCGCTTGCGCGCGGGCGCCGGCAAGCGCCAGCCAGCCGGCAAGAAAAAGGGGCAAAAGCAAGCGAAGACGGGGCACCAGCGTTCCTGACAATCAGAAGAGAGGCCAAACCGGGCCGCCATGGGCCAGGCGAGTATGCAGCGTAGGATGGATTCCCAACTAAATGAGAATTATTTACAGCTGCACATCTTATGATTGCCGCCCCATCCAGGCAAATTATCTTTGCGGAGGGCTGGTATCTGAAAAACTGAGGGGTGGACTGGCCACCCGCCCCTGTTCAGTCGCCGGACCGGTGCCGGCGCCACAGCTGGCGCGTGCCGACGTCGACATGCTCCATTTCGCCGGCCGCACGCAGCTGCGCCAGCGCGGCCGCCGTGACGTCGAGGGGAATTTGCCCGTCCAGCCACCACTGCGCCACGCCCTCGAGCGTGTCGGCGCTGCGGGGATGCAGGGCCATGTAGGTGCGGATCAGGTGGATGGCGCTGTCGATGGCGGCGGAAGATGAGGTCATGGCATGCGTTCGATGGATGTGGTCAACAGCACGCGGGCCGCGCCGGCAAGCCGGCGGCCCGCGATAGCGTGAATTACTCGCCCTGCGCCGGCGCGCGGCCGATCTCGCCATCGATATTGGCGAGGAACCAGGCCAGCGATGACATCAGCGCGACGTTGCGCTTGAGGTTCTCCGGATCGACCTTGTCCAGCGTATCGGCGGCCGTGTGGTGGTAGTGGAAGTAGCTGTGGCTGTCGACCAGCGGCTCGAAACTGGGCACGCCACCCGTTTCCAGGCGGTGCAAGTCGCCCGTGCCCAGCGCGTCGCGGCGCGTGAAGGCGTGCGCGCCCATCGGCTGCAAGGCCGCCAGCAAGGGGGCGAACAGTTTTTCCGCTTTCGGGGCCACGCTGGCCTTGATGCCGAACGGCCGGCCGGCGCCGCTGTCCATTTCAATGGCCGCATACTGCTTGCCCAGCGCCTGCTTGTTGGCCTCGAAATAGGCCTGGCCGCCACGGCCGCCATTTTCCTCGTTCATCCAGGCGATCACGCGGATGGTGCGGCGCGGCCGATAGTCGAGCTTTTTCAGGGTTTCCACCACGCCCATGGCCGCCACCACGCCGGCGCCATCATCGTGCGCTCCCGTCGCCAGGTCCCAGGAATCGAGGTGGCCGGAGACCACCACCACTTCGTCGGCCTTGTCCGTGCCAGGCCAGTCGGCGATGACGTTGTAGCTGTCGGCAGGTTTTGCGGCGTCAGGGTCAGGTGCATTTTCAGCGGACCGCGCGCGGCCAGGCGGCCGATCAGCAAGGCGTCTTCCACGGTGACGGCGGCGGCGGGAATCCGCTTGCCGTCTTCCAGTCCGGTGGCGCCCGCGTGCGGGATGCGGAAGTCCGCGCCGCCCACCGAGCGCACCAGCGCGGCCACGGCGCCCAGTTCGGCGGCCGCCTTCGGTCCGTTGAAGCGGAAGCGCGAGCCCTGGCCATACGTGACGCCGGCCAGGCCGCGCTCGGCCATCTCCTGATCGAACGGCGTGTCGATCAGCACGATGGCGCCCTTCACTTCCGCCGCGCGCGCCTTGAGTTCCTCGAAGCTTTTCACGAGGATCACGGGCGCCGTCAGGCCGGCGGCCGGCGTGGCGCCGGAGCCGCCCAGGGCCGTGAGCACCACGCGCTGGCTGACGCCCTTGCGGGCGCCCGCGTAGTCGACGATCTCCGCCGTTTCCACGCCGCCGCACCCAGTGCGGCACTTTCACGGGCTGCAAG
>NZ_NRDQ01000241.1 GCF_002878455.1 Janthinobacterium sp. AD80 | reverse complement strand
CCGGGGCAATGGCGCTGCCTTTGCCGCGGCCCCGGCAGCCAGCCCTGCTGCCAGCCGCCCAGCTGCTTCCACGGCCGCAGTTCCCTCCAGCCTGCCGTCCCGGGCCGCCATCACAGCCGCCACACGTGCAGGCCAGCCGCTTCCAGCGGGCGCGGGTCGAAGTGGGATTTGATATCGATGAAGCAGCCGTTTTCCACGATTTTTGCCTGGAAGTCGGCCAGCGGACGTTCCAGCAGCGCGTGGTGCGACACGGCGCTGATGATGGCTTGCGCCTGGGGCAGTTCGCCCCAACTTTCCAGGGTCAGCCCATACTCCTCGAACGCTTCGCGACCGTCCGCCACGGGGTCGTGCACGTGCACCTGCACGCCATACGATTGCAGTTCGTGGATCATGTCGACCACTTTCGAGTTGCGCAAATCCGGGCAGTTTTCCTTGAACGTCAGGCCCAGCACGTTGACGTGGGCGCCCTTGAGCTTGAAGCCGGCGCGCACCATTTCCTTGATGGTCTTTTCCGCCACGAACTTGGCCATGCCGTCGTTGATGCGGCGTCCGGCCAGGATCACGTGCGGGTGGTAGCCCAGCATTTCCGCCTTGTGCGTCAGGTAATACGGGTCGACGCCGATGCAGTGGCCGCCAACCAGGCCGGGCCGGAACGGCAGAAAATTCCATTTCGTGCCCGCCGCTTCCAGCACTTCCAGCGTGTCGATGCCGATGCGGTCGAAAATGATGGCCAGCTCGTTCATCAGCGCGATATTCAGGTCGCGCTGCGTGTTTTCGATGACTTTGGCAGCCTCGGCCACGCGAATGCTCGATGCCCGGTGCACGCCCGCGTCCACCACGCCTTCATACAGTGCCGCGACCTTGTCCAGGGTGGCGGCGTCGTCGCCCGATACCACCTTGCGGATGCTGTGCAGGGTGTGTGCCTTGTCGCCCGGGTTGATGCGTTCCGGCGAAAAGCCCACATGAAAATCCTCTTTCCAGCGCAGGCCAGAATGGCGTTCGAGCAGGGGAATGCAGATGTCCTCGGTGGCCCCCGGGTACACGGTCGATTCAAAAATCACGATGGCGCCCCGTTTCATGTGCTGGCCGACGGCCGCGCTGGCGCCCGCCAGGGCGGAAAAATCAGGGTTGTGCGCATTGTCGACGGGCGTGGGGACGGCCACGACTATGAAATCGGCAAGCTGCAGTTCGGCCGGATCGCAACCCACGCTCAGCCATTGCGCCGCCAGCAGCTGCTGCGGGCTGACTTCGCCGGTGGGGTCGACGTGGCGCCGGTAACTGTCCACCTTGCGCTGCGACAAATCAAAGCCGATGGTGCGCTGGCGCGTGCCGAACGCCACGGCCAGCTGCAGTCCCACATAACCGAGCCCTACCACCGCCACCACGCCCGCGTTGCTATCCATATGCTGTGCTCCGATCCAGGTGCCACGACTATCAGGTGCTACGAATGGGTGCGGCCGGACTGCCGCCGCCTGGGAAATTCTACGGTTGCGGGCACGGCGATTCTTGAGCAGGAACAAGGAAGCGCCGCCGCATACCGCCATGGCCGGCGCCATTCGGCGGCCTGTTGAGCGCAATCAATGAGTGCCGGCCGCATTTTTTCTACCCTGACTACTGCCCGCCCTCGTGCATGCCGCTACCGGAGATCGTCATGGCCTTGCCTTTCCTGCGTCCGTCCCACCGCCTGCCAGCCGCCGCCCTGTGCGCCGCCCTGCTGCTGCCCCAGTTGACGGCATGCACCCGGCCCGCCAGCGAAACGCTGCTGGCCGACGCACAGCAGTACCGGCAAAAGGGCGAGGCGCGCGCCGCCATCATCCAGCTGAAGAACCTGCTGCAAAAAGAGCCGGAAAACGGCGCCGCGCGGCTGCTGCTGGGAAGTATCTACATGGATACGGGCGAAGCGCTGTCGGCCGAAAAGGAATTGCGCAAGGCGCAAACGCTGGGCCTGGCGCAGCGGCAGGTGATGCCCTTGCTGGGCAAGACGTGGCTGATGCTGGGGCAATACGAGAAGGTCCTGGCCGAGATTGCCGACGATGCTGCGCAGCCGCCGGTCCTGCTGGCCCTGCGCGGCGACGCCCTGCTGGCCCTGGGCCGCCAGGACGCGGCGCGGGCGCTGTATGCGCGCTTGCTGGAAAGCCATCCCGGGCTGGTCGAAGCCATGCTGGGCCTGGCCCGCATCGCCGCGCTGGAACAGGATGTGACGGCCGCCGAGTTGCTGGTGGCGCAGGCGCTCAAGAGCGCGCCCGCCAGCATCGACGCCTTGCGCCTGCAGGGCGACCTGCTGCGGCTGCAAGGCAAGCCGGCGCCGGCGCGCCTGGCCTACCTGCAAATCCTCAAGTTGAAGCCGGACAATACGCAAGCGCATATCGACATCGCCAACCTCGACATCGGCGAAGGCCGCTTCCAGGAGGCGGCGGCGCAGCTGGCTGGCGCGCGCAAGACGGCGCCCAACAGCCTGGGCCTGCTGCAGGCGCAGGCGCTGCTGGACTTCCGCCAGGGCAAGCACAAGGCGGCGCTGCAAGGCTTGCAGCTGGTGCTCAAGGCGGCGCCCGACCACATGCCGTCGATCCTGCTGGCGGGCGCCGTGCAACTGGCGCTGGGCTCGCCAAACCTGGCGGAAGGCTATCTGCAGCGTTTCCTGGCCGTCTACCCCCGCCACCTGTATGCGCTCAAGATGATGGCATCGATCGCCCTGCAGCGGGGCCAGAGCGAACAGGCGCTGGGCTTGCTGCAGCCGGCGCTGACGGCCTTTCCCGACGACGTGGAACTGCTGTCGCTGGCCGGCGAAGCGCAGCTGCGCGCGCGCCGCTATGCGCAGGCGAGCGACTATTTCGAGAAGGCCAGCGGGCTGGCGCCCGATACGGCGCGCCTGCACGCGGCGCTGGGCATCAGTCGCCTGGGCATGGGCGAGAACAACCGCGCCATCAGCGAGCTCGAACGGGCCAGCGTGCTCGACAAAAATACGCCGCAAGCGGGCACCATGCTGGTGATGACCTTGCTGCGCAGCCAGCAGAACGACAAGGCCCTGGCCAGCGTCAAGCTGCTGGAGCAGCAGCAAGGCACCAATCCCATGCTGCTGAACCTGAAAGGTGGCGTCTACCTGGCCCTGCGCGACGTGGCCGCCGCGCGCGCCAGTTTCGAGCAGGCGCTGACCATCGATCCCGTGTACTTGCCGGTGTTAAACAACCTGGCGCAGATCGACGTGGCGGAGAAACAGCCGGAACGGGCGCGCCTGCGCTTTGAGAAGGCGCTGGCCAAGGCGCCGAAAAATGCCGACCTGTGCGCCGCCCTGGCCAAGCTGGCCGCCTCGCAGGGCAAGACGGACGAGGCCAGGCGCTGGCTGGAGCGGGCGCACCGCGACAATCCCGACGCCGTCGCGCCAGCCCTGCTGCTGAGCAACTTCTACCTGAAGACGGGTGCGCCCGAGAAGGCGCTGGAACTGGCGCGCACCCTGCAATCGGGGCATCCGGGCGACGCCGATGCGCTGGCCCTGCGCGCACAGGTGGAATACAGCGCCGGCGAGGCGCAGGCCGCGCTCGACAGCTACGGCAAGCTGGCCACCATCCAGTCCGGTTCGGCGCCCTTGCAGATGCGCATCGCCAGCCTGCACCTGGCCCTGGGTGAACACGGCAGTGCTCTGCAAGCCGTCAAGCGGGCGCAGGTACTCGAGCCCGGGCTGCTCGACGCGCAAGTGGTCGAGGTGGCCATGCTGCTGGCCCTGAAGCGGCAGCGCGAGGCGCTGGCCGTGGCGCGCCGGGTGCAGGAGCAACAGCCAACGCTGGCGGCCGGCTACAAGCTCGAGGGCGACGTGCTGATGGAACAAAAGCAGCCGCAGCAGGCCGCCAGGCTGTACGAGCAGGCCTTCCGGATCAGCAGCATCGGCCACCTGCAAGTGCAGCTGTACCGCGCCATGAGCGAGGCGGGACAGGTGCGCGAAGCCGAGGCGCGCATGAGCGCCTGGCTGCACGAGCATCCCGACGACCTGCCGACCCTGACTTACCTGGCCGGCACCAGGCTGGCGGCGAAACAATACGGCGCGGCCATCGCGTACTACCAGCGCATCGTGGCGCAGGATGCAGGCAACGTGGTGGCGCTGAACGACCTGGCCTGGGCCTACCAGCAGGAAAAAGACCCGCGCGCGCAGGCGACGGCGGAACAGGCGCACAAGCTGGCGCCCGGCAACCCCGCCGTGCTCGATACCCTGGGCTGGATCGTGCTGCAGCAGGGCGACGTGAAACGCGGCACGGCCCTGCTGCGCCAGGCGGCGGCCCTGGCGCCCAAGGCGCCGGAAATCCAGTATCACCTGAGCGTGGCGCTGGTCAAGGCCGGCGACAAGCCCGGCGCGCGCAAGCAGCTGGAGCAGCTGCTTGCCGCCAACAAGGAATTCCCGCAGCGGGCCGAGGCGCAGGCCTTGCTGACCCAGCTCTAGGCCATGGCGGCGCACGCGGCCTTGCCCAGCCTGGCGGCGCGGCTGCTGGCCCTGCTGGCAGCCGGCGCCTGCGTGCTGGCCCTGCGCCACTATCCGCTCGACCACGGCTGGCCGTGCCTGCTGTTTGCCGTGCTGCTGCCCGCCTATTTTCTGCTGCTGTGCTGGCGCCCCGCCAGCTGGCTGTTCTGCCTGCCCGCGCTGCTGCCGGTGCTCGACCTGGCCCCCTGGACGGGCTGGTTTTTTATCGAAGAAATCGACCTGCTGCTGTTGCTGACGGTGGCTTGCGGCTACTGGCGCCTGGCCCGGCAAAGGGCAGCCGCGTCGGCGCGCCTGTCGTCCGCCGCCTGCCTGTGGCTGCTGCTGTGCAGCCTGGCCTGGCTGAGCGCCCTGCTGCGCGGCTTGCTGCCGCTGCCGCCGCTGGACGCCAACGCCTGGGACAATTATCTGAGCAGCTACAACAGCGTGCGCCTGGGCAAAGCGTGGGCCTGGAGCCTGTTGCTGCTGCCCTTGCTGCTGCGCGACGGCGGCGCCGATGGCCTGCGCCGCTACGCCATGCCGGGCATGCTGGCGGGGCTGGCCATGGTGGCGCTGTGCGCGCTGTGGGAAAGGGCCGTGTTTCCCGGCCTGCTCAATTTTTCCAGCGACTACCGCATCACGGCGCCATTTTCCGCCATGCACACGGGCGGCGCCGCGCTCGATGGCTATCTCGCGCTGAGCTTGCCTTTTGCCGCGCTATGGCTGGCGCGCGCGGCCGCGCGCTGGCAAACGGCGCCCGCCCTGTTCCTGCTGGGCCTGGCATTGCACGCGGCGTTCACGACCTTTTCGCGC
>NZ_NRDQ01000240.1 GCF_002878455.1 Janthinobacterium sp. AD80 | reverse complement strand
GGCAGTACGGCCTGTGGCAGGACAGCGATGCGGCGCGCCTGACGCCCTTGCCGGGCGACCTGGCCGCGCCGCGGCTGGGCTTGACGGACGACGGCTACGCCACCGTGGCCAGCCAGGCGGACGCCATCGTGCACAACGGCGGCCAGGTCAACTTCCTCGCGCCATATGCCAGCCTGGCGCCGGCCAACGTGGGCGGCACGCTGGAAGTGCTGCGCCTGGCCACCACGGGCCCGCTGAAAGCCGTGCACATGGTCTCGACCCTGGGCGTGTACGTCAGCGCCGACTATCTTGATGCCACGGTGCGCGAAAGCGACGCGCCGCCCACGGCCGACAGCCAGCAAGGCGGCTACAACCAGAGCAAATGGGTGGCGGAACAGCTGGCCCTGGCGGCGCGCGCACGCGGCGTGCCCGTGGCGCTGTACCGGCCGGCCCGCATCACGGGCGACAGCGGCAGCGGCAGCGCCAACCTGGGCGACTATTTCAGCAGCTGGGTCAAGGGCTGCGCGCAGCTGGGCATGGTGCCCGACATCGCCGGCGCCAGCTACGACATGGCGCCCGTCAACCACGTCAGCGCCGTCATCGCCTGCCGCGTGCTGGCGCAGAACGGCGCCGGCGCCGACGGCACCTGGCATTTCCTCAATCCCGCGCGCCTGCCGACCAGCGCCCTGGTGGAAGGCTTGCGCGCCGCCGGCCACCCGGTGCGGCTGGTCGATTACGCGCAATGGCGCGCGGCCCTGCAGCAGGCCGTGAGCGCAGGCCAGGCAAATGCCCTGGCCAGCTTCGCCGCCCTGTTCCCGGAGCAGGCGGACGCGCGCGAGCCGGGCTTCGACTGCGGCGCCACCGAACGCATGGCCGCCGCGCTGGGCCACGTCTGCCCGCCGGCCGACGGCGCCCTGTTCGCCACCTACCTCGCCTATATGCACCGGCAGGGCTACCTGCCGGCCATCGGCGCCACACCACAAGAAAGGGCCTGCGCATGACCACCTCCACTCGCCGCTATGCGGGCTTGCGCGACTTTTTGCTAATCTGGTTCGGCCAGATGACGTCGGGCATCGGCTCGCGCCTGTCCAGCTTTGCGCTGGGCATCTGGGTTTTGCGCACGACGGGGTCGACCACCCAGTTCGCGCTGATCTTCGTTGCCATGGCCGTGCCGGCGCTGCTGATCGCGCCGTTCGCGGGCGCCCTCGTCGACCGCTGGGACCGGCGCCGCATCATGCTGTGCTGCGACATCGTCTCGGCCAGCGCCCAGCTGGTGCTGGCGGCCCTGCTGATGAACAGCCAGCTGGCCATCTGGCACATTTACCTGTGCGTGGGCGCCACGGCGCTGGCCAACGCCTTCCACGGCCCCGCCTACGCGTCGAGCATCCCGCTGCTGGTGCCGCACGGCCAGCTGAGCCGGGTCAACGGCCTGGTGCAGACAGGCGGCGCCATCGCCCAGGTGGCCGGACCGCTGCTGGCGGGCGTGCTGGTGAGCCTGATCAGTCTGCCCGGCGTGCTGCTGATCGACGCCCTGTCGTTTGTGGCCGCCTTCATTGCCATGCTGATGGCGCGCATCCCCCGTCCGCCGCGCAGCAAGGAAAGCGAAGGACAAAGCCTGTGGCGCGAAGCGGCGACGGGCTGGCGCTATGTGCGCGAACGCAACAGCCTGTTCGGCCTGCTGCTGGTGTTCGGCACCTGCAATTTCCTGTTCGGCATCGCCGCCATCACCATCACGCCGCTGGTGCTGTCGATGGCCGATCCGGCCCTGCTGGGCGTGCAGATGTCGATCGGCGGCGCCGGCCTGCTGCTGGGCGGCGTGCTGATGGCGGCATCGGGCGGCATGAAGAAGCGCATCAACGGCGTGCTGGGCTTTTCCCTGCTGGCGGGACTGGCCCTGGCCGCGCACGGCCTGGCGCCATCGTTCGTGCTGGTGACGGCGGCCGGCTTCATCTTCTTCCTGACCCTGCCCGTGATCAGCGCCTCGAACGATTCGCTGTGGCAAAGCAAGGTGCCGCCCGGCCTGCAGGGGCGCTGCTTCGCCATCCAGCGCGTGCTGTCGGAAGCGGCCATGCCCATCGGCTACTGCCTGGCGGGGCCGCTGGCCGAACACGTGTTCGAGCCGCTGCTGATGCCGGGCGGCGCCCTGGCCGGCTCCATCGGCCAGCTGATCGGCACGGGCGCGGGGCGCGGCATGGGCCTGATGTTCATCGTGCTGGGCCTGGCGATGAGCCTGGTCGCCATGCTGGCCTACAGCATCCCCGCCCTGCGCCGCGCCGACGAGCTGCCCGACGCCTGGACCCAGCCGCCGCCGGCGGCCGAAGGGGACGCGCAGCCCGCCTGATTCTTTCCCGGTAGTACCAAGCTGAATGGAAAAGCGCTGCCACGCAGCGTTGTGGGGACGCTTTTTCTTCAAAAACGCAATGCAATAACAAATAAACAACGATGTTGACCACGACCTCGCAACAACCACGACCCACTGGAGCAAGCAAGATGACTGACACAGACATGCTGCACACGGCACCGGCGCCCAAAAAGTGCCCGGTCGCCCATCACGACAACCAAGCCGCCGCGGCGCACGGTCCAGGTTACGGACTGATGCGCGTTTCCCAGGTGGCGCGCGACTATCCCAGCCATACGGCGCTGGCCAGCGTGCTGGAATGGATGCGCGCCTTCCTCGCCCGCAGCCACCCTGAACTGGGCCGCAAGGGTGCCGTTTGCCCCTTCGTGCCCGTGGCGCTGGAACAGGACAGCATTTGGATGGCCGAGATCGCCGAGCGCGAACCCACGCTCGACAGCATCTCGCGCGTGATCCTGTATTACCGCGACCTGTTCCTCGCCACCGAACCGACCAGCGGCCCGGACGCCATCAACAAGGCTTTCCTGGTGATCTTCCCCAACCTGGGCGCCGAGGGTGCGGGGGTGGTCGATGAAGTGCAGCAGCTGCTGAAGAAGGATTTCGTGGAAAAGGGCTTGATGCTCGGTGAATTCCACGCCAGCAACGAAAGCCCCGGCTTGCGCAATGCCGAATTCCGCCCGCTGCGCAGTCCCATCCCCATGCTGGCCATGCGCCACATGGTCGATTCGGACTTGCCCTTCCTGCTGCGCACGGCCTACGCGGCGCCCGTGCGGGCCGCCTATCTGCGCGCCTACCTGTTCCGCCTGGCGGGCAGCCTGGGCTGGTCGCGCTTCGAGCAGGCGCTCGACGGCGTGGTGGCCGCTGAAATCGAACAGTGGCAGGCGCGCCTGGGCGAACCCGATACCGATGCCGACGCTGCGGGAGAGATGGCATGAGCGCCGCCAACCACATCCATCAAGCCCACGACGCCCGCAGCGGCCGTATCGCCATCGTCGGTGGCGGCCTGGCCGGCTCCTTGCTGGCGCTGGCGCTGGCACGGCAAGGCCATGGCGTCGACGTGTATGAACGCCGGGCCGACCCGCGCCGCCAGGACAGCGCGGCGGGCCGCTCGATCAACCTGGGCCTGTCCAAGCGCGGCATGCAAGCGTTGCAGATGGTGGGACTGCTGGAACAGGTGCTGGCGCATGCCGTCGTCATGCGCGGGCGGGTCATCCACGCGCCGGACGGCAGCACGCGCTACCAGGCGTACGGCAAGGATGACAGCGAAGTGCTGCATTCAATCGACCGCAACCTGCTCAACCACCTGCTGCTGGACCAGGCCGAGCAGCATCCGCAGGTGAAACTGCATTTCGAGCACCGTTTGCTGCGCGCCGACAAGGCGCAGCGCGAACTGGAACTGGAAGCGCCGGGCGGACGCCGCATCAGCGCCCATCCGGCCTGGGTGGTGGGCGCCGACGGCGCGTTTTCCAGCATGCGCCGCGAATTGCAGCACGGCATGCGCGCCGACTACCAGCAGGAATACCTGGAATGGGGCTACAAGGAGCTGACCCTGGCGCCGCGCGCGGACGGCAGTTCGGCCATCGAGCTGACGGCCCTGCACGTGTGGCCGCGCAGCCACTGCCTGTTCGTCTCGCACCCGAACCAGGACGGTTCGCACACGCTGACCCTGTTCCTGCCGTTCGAGGGCGAAGACAGTTTTGCCAGCGTGCGCAGCGAGGCCGACGTGACGGCGCTGTTCGCCAAGTACTTCCCCGACCTGCTGCCGCTGCTGCCGGGCCTGCTGGAACAGTGGTCGCGCCACCCGACCGGCACCCTGATCACCACGCGCACGGCGCCCTGGCGCTTTGGCGACTGGGCCGTGCTGGTGGGCGACGCCTGCCACGCCGTGTACCCGTTCTATGGCCAGGGCATGAATTCCGCATTCGAGGATTGCTGCACCCTGATGAACGCGCTGGAAACGGCGCAGGGCGACACGGCCACGGCGTTTGCCAGCTACGAGCTGGCGCGGCGCCGGCACACAGATGCGCTGGCGCAGCTGTCGAAATCCAACTTCACGGAACTGCGGCAAAAAGTGCAATCGCCGTGGTTCGTCGCCCGCAAGAAGCTCGACCTGCTGCTCAACCGCGTGTGGCCGCGCGGCTGGCTGCCCCTGTACACCATGATCGCCCACACCACCATGCCGTATGGCGACGCGCTGCAACGGGCGCGCCGCCAGGAAAGAGTCCTGCACGCCTCGGGCGCGCTGGCCCTGGCCGTGCTGGGCATCGCCGCCGTCGTCCTGTCCCTGACCCTGATTGGAGGTAACTGATGCATCCTGTACATTCACAAGGCCGCGCGTGGGAGCGCCTGGCCGTGGCGCTGCTGCTGTGCGCCTTCTTCGGCATCTGCGCGGCCGTCGCCGCCACTGCCCTGCAAGCGGCGCCGTCGCCGCTGGCGCTGCTGTCGCTGGCCATCGCACTGGGACTGAGCCCGG
>NZ_NRDQ01000024.1 GCF_002878455.1 Janthinobacterium sp. AD80 | reverse complement strand
GGGCGGCCAGCTCGCGCTGCCATTGCGCGGGCCGCGCGCCGGCCACGCCGCCCAGGTGGATGGCGGCGTTGCTGAGCATGCCCAGCACGTCGACCGGCGCCGTCGCCAGCAGTGGCGCCAACTGCGGCGCAAGCTCGCGCCATACGCTGTTCAACAAGGGATTTTTCGCGGCCGGTCCGGCCAGGCCATGGCCCACCAGTTCCAGGGCCATGTCATACGCGGCCAGGGTGACGCCGCCCACCCGCTCGGGCGCGGCGGCGGCCACGGCCAGCACCAGCGGATCGACACCATCGTGCAAAAAGGCGCCAAAGGCGGCCATGTCGAGCGCGGGAAAACGCCGGCGCGCTTCCACGGCGCGGCCGTTGAACTGGGCGCGGCCGCTGGCGAGTATCGATGCGAAGGCAGGAGAAATCATCGTTCTTCCTCAGTCGCTGTGCGAAAAGTGCAGCAGATAGCGTTCACTCCCGGATTCGAACGCGATCTCGTCCCAGTGGATCGCATACCAGAAGCCGGATGGCGGCGTCATCGTCACGGCGTGCAGGGAAAATCCACCGAGCGCCTCGTCAAGCGATTCCAGGAAGGCGGCCACCAGCTGCGCCCGAAAACGCCCGGGCGGCGCCGCCTGCATGTGCCGCGACGAGAAAAACCAGCGCTGGCATACCTGCTCCAGCTGCGCGCGCCCGCACGGCGCCAGCTTGATATCCCACAACGGCGCAGGCAAGTCGCGCGCGGGCGCGATGACGCGCAAGGCGTAATCTTCCACGCGCATGCCCAGCGCCGTGGCCAAATCGGGCGCATCGGGCAGGCGCCGCAACTCGTAGCTGGCGCACAGGTCACTGGCTTCGCCATTGAGCAGGGACAGCGCTTCCAGGAAGCCTTGACAACGCAGCACGCTCATTGCGAACGCAGCCAGCTGCGGTAGTTGGTATAGCGCTGGTGCAGGTACTTGAGTTTCAACAGGTCGTCGTACAGGGGACCATACAGTTTTCTCCCTTTCGTGCGTTCGCCGATCAGCTTTTCGATGCGGTTCAAACGCGCCAGAGTCTCGCGTTCGCTGACGCCGTCGAGGCCCAGGTCGAATTCGGCCGACAACACGCCGACAGGGTCGTCGCGGTCCAGGTCCAGGCGGTTGAATTCATCGTTCGACAGATCGAACAAACGGCGCAGCCAGCCCAGCCTGTCGCTGCGGTAGGCGGCGTTTTCCGGCAGCGCGAAGAATGGCGCGTCCGGGTCCGGCTGCAGCTTGTTATGCAGGACGAACGGCAGCACCTGGCGCAAGTCGTCCAGCGCCACTTCATCATTGCCGCGGAAATAGGCCATGGCCTTGGCGTAGATCAGGAGCGCCATCAGGGTGCGCACGGAAATGCCGTTCAAGGTCTGGCAGCCAAGGTCCTTCAGGCGGTCGCGCCCATTGTCGGCCGCCTGCGCCTGCCCCCGGTCGGCGCCAGCAAGGCGTGCCGTATCCTTGGTCATGTATTCGAACTGGCCGCCGGCCGTCTCGAACAGCTCGAACTGGCTGGCGAAAAATTCCAGGCGCCGGCGCACGGCGTCGGGCACGGCCACCTGGCGGATCGCTTCGCCGATCTGGTCCACCTCCCCTTCCGTGAAGATGATATCGGGCGGCACCAGCTCTTCGGGGCGCACGTTTTCTTCCACGCGCAGCAGCAATTCGTTCAGGAAGCGCGGGTTGAAGGCCAGCGCCTGCACCGTCACGTCGACCCGGTCGCGCAGCGCCTCGATCACCTGGTAGGTGCCGCCGCCCTGGTCATCGTTGGCCGTCAGATACCAGGCCGCTTCCGGACACTCGTAAATATGGTTCAGCACTTCCGCGTAATTGTCGCCCATCACGGTGAGCAGCGCGCTTTGCGTGCGCGTGGGAATGCGGTTGTATTCATCGACGATTTTCACGCGCATGCCCAGCCAGGCGCGCCAGGCGATGCGGATATCGTCCATGCTTTGCGCGTTGACCAGATCGGCCGGCAGCGGGTTGCCCAGCAGGTCGGCCACCGTCATCTGCGGGTGGCCGTGCTGCATGGCGCGCTTGACTTCCTTGACGGTGGAACCTGCCAGCACGCCCATCAGCAAGGCGCTGGCCGTCTTGCCCCGCCCCGGCCCGCCGACGAACAGGCATTTGCGGCGCGTGGCGAAGGTCAGCAGGGGCAGCAAAATGAAGCTGGAATAGCTTTGCGCCGACGGCAGATTCAGGGTGCGGCGGCTGTCGCCCACGGCATACGTCTGCG
Source organism: Janthinobacterium sp. AD80 (assembly GCF_002878455.1). Lineage (GTDB taxonomy): Bacteria > Pseudomonadota > Gammaproteobacteria > Burkholderiales > Burkholderiaceae_D > Janthinobacterium. The sequence goes on along the minus strand of NZ_NRDQ01000024.1, from coordinate 27,188 downwards.
ACGGGCCATCGTTGTATTCGATGTCGTAATGGGGGCTGATGATGGCGTGGTTGACGATCCAGAAATAGGCCTGGCGCAGCTTTTCATCGAAAGGCCGCGCTTGCGCCTCGCCTTCCGCTCCCAGCGCAATGGGCCCCTGGTACAGGTCGGCCACGTCAAACTGCCGCGCAGCAGGCGCCGCTTTAGGCTTGGTGGGGGCCTGGGACAGGCGCTGGAACAGATTAAAAGACGGCATGGCAATACTCTTCCGTTAAGGAAATGAAATTATTGCACAAGCCGCCTGCAAATACCGGTTCGGATGAAAGCGGATCAGCCGGCCATCGGCGTAGCCAGAAACACCGGCTGCCGCTCGGCCAGCGCCGTCAGCGCGGCCACGGCCGGATAGTCGCCGGCCGCCATCACGTCGGGCACCATCTGCCGAGCAAAACTCCAGGCCACGGCAATGGTGATGCCGGCAATACTCAGGCAGTCCGGCGCCTCTTCGCGCAGTGACGCGTCCAGCTGCCGCCAGGCGCCATGCAACTGCAGCTGGACGCGGTCCAGCCAGGGCTGGTGCTGCTTTTCCTGCGGGCGCAAGCGCCGCTCATAGACGATCTGCACGGCTTTGTCGCAGGCCGCCAAAGCATAGCTGGTCTGGCACAGCGCGCGCAGGCGTGCAGGCCCCGGCTCCGGCCTGATGCGGGGAGCATCTGCTGCCAGTTCTTCCAGATACGCGAGGATCAGGGTCGAGTCCATCAGCACCTGGCCGTCGCCGGTGACCAGGGTCGGCACTTTGACGGCAGGATTGATGGCTTGTACCTGGTCGAAATCGGAAAACACCGACAAGGGCCGGTGTTCATATTCCAGACCCAGCACTTTCATGCCAATGGCGACGCGCCTGACGTAAGGCGAATCGAGCATTCCGATCAATATCATGGTTTTCTCCTCTCCAGCTGATGAATAAACGCGATCACTTGTGCCGCAACGGCCGCTGGCGCATCTTCCATCAGAAAGTGCCCGGCCTCGTCAAACAGGTGCAAGGTGGCGCCGGGAATATCGCGCTGCAGGCGATGAGCATAAGCCACCGGCTGCCACTCGTCCTGCCGGCCCCATAATACCTGTACCGGCAAGGCTAACCGCGGCAGTTTTTCGGCAAAGTCCATCGTATGGCAGGCGTTATAGTGCGCCACCTGATGCTGGTAAAACGAGGGCTGCCCCACCACGCCGCACAGCGGCTCCAGGTAACGGCGCAAAAGCTCGCCCTGCATCCTGTCCTTGTGAAAAACGGCCATGCCCAGCTGGCGCGCCATCGTGGCGCGATGCTCGCTGGCCGGCGTCAAGGCATACCGGGCGAAGTCATCGCGCAGATGCCTCCAGGTGGGCGATGGCCAGGAATCGTAGCTGGGCGCGTCGGCGATGCTCAAGCTGCGCAGCCGCGCCGCGTGGTCGAACGCCAGGCGCAGCGCAATGGCGCCGCCGATATCGTGGCCGAACAAATGCGTGGCCGGCAGTTGCCAGTGATCAAACAAGGCCGCCAGCAAGGTCACCTGCGCCGCTACCGAGGTATCGGCCTGGGCGGGCCGCTCGGATTGCCCAAAGCCCAGCAAGTCATACAGGTGCACCTGGAAACCGGCATCGACGAACAGCGGCACCAGTTCGCGCCAGATAATGCTGTGCGCCGGCGTGCCATGCACCAGCACCAGCGGCGTGCCTGCGCCATGGATGCCGGTGGCGATACGCTGGCCGTGGATCAGGGCGTGGCCATTCAACAGCGGTTCTTGACTCGTCATCAGATGTCCTTTTGTTTGCAGAACCTGCAGGCTAAGGCTAGACTGAACATGACGCCAGCGACATTCTTTTAATCTTCAATCCAACTTTTGTCATAGTCCATGAATTTACGTCTATCCATCGACGCCCTGCGTGTGTTCAGGGCGGTGGCACAAACCGGCAGCATGAGCCAGGCCGCCAGCCTGCTGCATCTGAGCCAGTCGGCCGTCAGCTGGAAAATCAAGCGGCTGGAGCAGCAGCTCGATTGCCAGCTGCTGGCGCGCAGCGGCGGGCTGTTTGGCACGACCGACCAGGGAGCCGTGCTGCTGCGGCATGCGTTCAACATACTCGACGCCCACGATGACGCCGTTGCCCATTTTTCGCCATCGGCGATGCAAGGCCGTCTGCGCATCGGCGTGACGGAGCAGATTTCATTGGCGGACGTGTGCGCGGTGCTGTCGCAGTTCTCGCACCATCACCCCAAGGTGGATGTGCAACTGGTGGTGGAGCAAAGCCAGGTATTGCGCGAACGCTTTGCCGACGGCGTGCTCGATGTGATTTTGCACCAGGATTTTGCCGGCAAGGCGACGCCGGGCGACACGCTGCTATGGACAGAAACGCTGCATTGGTGCGCTGCCACGGCAGAGCAGGCTTTGCCGGGACACGCCGTCAAACTGATCACCTACGGGCCGCACTGCTTTTACCGCCGGCTGGCCGAGGAAAAACTGGGCCAGGCCGGCATGGCGTGGAGCGTGGGCCTGGAATGCCCATCGGTGGCGGGCATGCTGACCGCGGTTGCCGCCGGCCTTGGCATCGCGGTGGTCAATGCACGCAACTTGGGCCAGGGCGTGCACCGGCACGCGGCACTGGAGCGGCGGGCACCGCTGCCCCGCGTCGCCAGCCTGCTGCGGGCCAATGTCAACCTGCCCGACCCCGCGCGTGACGGTTTTTGCCAGCTGCTGCTGGCGGCACTGCAGAAAGCATGATCGATTCCGTCGCCAACGATGCGGGCAGTTATGGCTCCAGCTCTTTCCCTGGCTGCATGCTCAGCCTTGCGGGACAACAGCCGTTTCTTCCCCCTTGCGCCAGCGCCACCAGCCCAGCGCCACGCAGGCCACGAGCAAGGCCAGCAAGCCCGCCACTTCATGGCGGATTTCATACAGGGACGCGCCCATCTGGTTGAGCGCGACAAAGCCCTGGATGCCCGCCGTCGAGGGCAGCAGCCAGCGCAGCCATTGCAGCACGACGGGCATGGACGACACAGGCCATGTCAGGCCGGCCAGGAACAGCACGGGCATCGAGGTGGCGATCATCAGCTGCGTGCCCCGTTCGCGCGTGCGGAACAGCATGCCCAGCAGCATGCCGAACGCCGCTTCGGCCAAGGAGAACAGCACCAGCAGCAAGAGCATGCCGCCAAAGTTGCCGCCACGCGGGTAATCCTGGAACCAGAAGACAAAGCCAAAGAAATAGCAGCAGTTCAAAAACGCCACCGAGGCGAACGCCAGCAGCATGCCAAGATAACCGCCGGCCGTGCGCTGGCCCGCCAGCGGGAAACTTTTACGCTGGTACCAGGTGCCGAACAGCATGGTCATGCCGATCAGCAAAGTCTGCTGCACAATCAGGGTTGCCACGCCGGGCACGACATAGGCGCCATAGCCTTCCTTCACGTTAAACAGGGGCACGGCGTCAAAGGCGATGGGCGCGCGCTGTTCGTTGGCCTGGATGCCGGACGGCGTGCCCGCGCCCAGACGCTTGAGTTCGATGCCGGCCGAGACCGTGCCCACCACTTCGGCCAGGCCATTCAAGGCCACCTTGTTGAGCATCAGATATAAACCGTTGCCCGCCACTTGCGCATGGGCGGCGCGCCCGGCCAGCACGTCCGTCTGCAAGCCGTCGGGAATGATCAGCACGCCCATCACCTTGTCGCGCCACAGCAAATCCTGCGCCACGGGCAAGTCGGGCGTGACGGCGATCACTTCCAGCGACGGGTGGGCCATGGCGAAGCGCGTCATCTGGCGCGACATGGCGCTGCGGTCCTGGTCAACGATGGCCACGGGCACGCGCTGGACGATTTCCGTCGAGTACGGCAAGGGATAGAAAAACGAGTAAATGATGCCGCCGATGAACAGCAAGGTCAGCGCGCCCTTGTCCGTCAGCATGGCGCGCCAGGTGGCGAGAAAGGCGGACCAGCTCATGTGCGCCCCCAGGCGGCCGGGACATTCGCGCGGCGCGCCAGCAGCAACAGGCCCACGGCGCCGCAGCCGAGCGCAAAGCCGGCCAGGATCAGCATTTCCTGCACGCCATAACGCCACGGCGCGCCGGCCAGCCAGTATTTGGTTTGCAACTGCAGATAATGCGTGAGCGGCAACGCTTCCGCCCAGGCCCGCGCCAGCGGCGGCATGGCTATCAAGGGAAAGGCCTGGCCCGCAAAGGCGAACGCCGGTGCCGTAATGAAGGCCGCGCCGGACAGGGCCAGGCGCATGGACAGGGTCGCGGCGATCAGCAAGGTGCCCAGGCCGCAATACGCGAGCACCAGCAGCAGCATGCTCAATAGTAAGGCCGGCAGGCTGCCCGCCACGGCCCAGCCCCGCGCCAGGCTGAAGAACAGCAGATACAGCAGTGCCAGCACAACATAGGCGATGAGGGGAAACAGCAGCTTGGCGCCCACGGCGCGCAGCCAGCTGCCCTGGGCCGTAGCCAGCCATTGCGGCACGGTACCGTCGCGCAACTCGCGGCCGATGCTCGTGACGATGGCGACAACAATGAAAATCTGCAGCATGGACGGGATCAGCGCCAGGGTCAGGAACGCTTCATAACTGATGTTTTCGTTGTATAAACTGTTCAAGGTGGTGCGGATCGGCTCGAACTGGGCCGCCGCCTGCAGGGGGGCCATGCCTTTCTTGACACGGGCTGTCATCTCGATGCCGGCCGACAAGGTCGTGCTGACCGTGCGCACGTCGCGCAGCAAGGCGCCCGCATGCGAGGAAAACTGCGCGTTGTACAGCCATTGCACCGTGGCTTGGCGTCCGCCCAGCAATTTCCTTTCAAAGTCACCGGGGATCACCAGGTAGCCGAAGGCCGTGCGTTCGCGCAACTGATGCAAGGCATCGTCGCTGGACGCTACTTTGGCAGCGACCTGGACACCGGGCGAAGCGTCGAGCCAGCGCGTGAGCTGGCGCGACAAGGTGGAATTATCGTTGTCGATGACGACGATGGGCAAGTCGCGCGCGATGCCGGCGGAAAATACCAGCCACAGGATGGCGCACAGCAGCACGGGTATCCAGCTGAGCATGCCCAGATCCCAGAAGTCGCCGCGCAGGCGCGCCCACTCGCGTGCCAGCCACCCCACCCTGCCCCGAACCCTGCCCTTTATCCGCGTCGTTCATCGGCGATCAGAGCGGCGGAAACACGACCGACATGCCCGGGCGCAAGCCATCGACCTTGATGGCGGGACGCAAGCGGATTTCAAACGTGCGCAAGTCCGTGCCGCCCGGACGCGCCGCGCGCCAGGTGGCAAAGTCGGGCAGCACGGCCACGGAACTGACCTTGAAGCTCAGCTGCTGTTTCAGTGCGGGCACGTTGGCCGTATGCGTGCTGCCCATGCTGAACGCCGCCATTTCATCTTCGCGCACTTGCAGCACGGCCCAGGCGTCATCGAGGTTCACCAGGGTAATCACGGGGAAACCTTGCGGCGCCAGTTCGCCAGGCTGGATCTGGATCTTGCTGACCTGGCCTGCCACGGGCGCGGCGATCTTCGTTTCGGCCAGGGCGATTTCCGCTTCGGTCAGCACGGCGCCCACCTGGCGCGCCTGGGCGGCGGCGGCCGTCTTGTCTTCCGGACGCGCACCTTTTTGCGCCATGTCATACTGCGCGCGGGCCGCTTGCGCCAGCTGCTCGGCGGCGCGCCACTGCGCTTGCGCCTCGTCGCGTTTCTGCTGGGCGATCACGCCTTGCTCGTACATATTGTTGACGCGGGTGTACGTCGTTTTGGCGATGGCCGCGCCCGTTTGCGCCCGCTCCCAGTTGGCTTTGGCGGCTGCGACTTCCTCCGGACGCGCGCCCGCTTCCGCCTTCTTCGCCACGGCATCGGCTGCCTGCGTGGCGGCAGTGGCCTGGGCGATCTTTGCCTGCACTTCCGGGCTGGTCAGCTGGAACAGCAATTGTCCCTTCGCCACGTTCTGCCCCAGCTTGACGTACAGCTCGCCCACCCGGCCCGGCACTTTCGACGAGACGTTGACTTCCTGCGCATCCATCTGTCCCTGCAATGGCAGGCGCTGCGGCTGGAAAGCCTGGTACAAGCCCCAGCCGACGAAGGCCAGGACAATGACGGCGCCGGCGAGCAGCAATGGTTTTTTGGATGTGGTCATATTATTCTCATTGAGTCGTGTCGAGTGGTAACTGGATATCGGCCGAGGCGGCCAGGCTGCCCAGGCGTTGCGTCTCGCCCGCCGCTTCCAGCAATTGCGCCAGTCCCATCACATAGTTGTAGGCCGTCTGCGCGCGCTGGGTCTCGATCTTGGCCAGGTTCAGGCGCGCATCGACCACTTCCAGCGACGTCACCTGCCCTTGCTGGAAGGCCACCGTTTGCAAGCGGATATTTTCGCGCGCCAGTTCCACCGACGAGGCCGTGGAAAGGTACTGGATGCGCGCGTTTTCCAGCGCGCGCCAGTTCTTTTCGATCAGGGTGGGAATGTCGCGCTCGGCCTGGCGCGCCACCACTTCCACCCGTTCCTGGTCCAGCTTGGCGGCGGCGATCATCTTGCCCGTGTTGATGCGGTGCACCAGCGGCACGGCCACGACCAGGCCGATGGCCCAGTTCGAGCGCACGAGCTTTTCGCTGCCGCGGTTCAGGTTGTAGTTACCGACGGCAAACACGGTGGGCGTGTATTCCTTGCCGTGCAGCTTCAAGGCCTGGTCGGCCTGCACGCGCTTGCTGTCGATCTTTTTCCAGTTCGCGTTTTCACGCATGCCCGTGCTGATGAACGATTGCAAGGTGCCGACCGGCAAGCTGTTGACGAACAGCGGCGTGCTGGGACGCACTTGCCCATTCGCGGCCAGCAGGCGGTCGAGCGCCACCTGGGCGATTTCCTCGTCGCTGCGCGCCTGCGCCTCGTCACTGCGGGCGCCGTCCAAGGCCACGTCGGCGCGCAGGCGCTCGGCGCGTGAAATCAGGCCGCCCTTTTCCAGTTTGGCGGCGTCGCGCTGGTGCTGCGTTACCCCAGCCGTCACTTCGGCGCGTACGGCCACCACTCTTTTGGCCAGCAGCAGCTGGAAGTAACGCTGCGCCACCAGGGTGGCCAGTTGCTCTTCCGCCTCGATGCGCTCCGCCTGCGCGGCCAGGGTCAGGCTGGAGGCCAGCCCCTTGACGGCATCCAGGCGCCCCCCCGTGTAGATGGGCCACATGCCCAGCAAGCCGAACGAGGTCAGGTCCGTGACCACTTCACGGCTGAGGGAATTGGGAATCTGTGGCTTGGGCAAGCCGGGAATCGATGGCAGCACGGATTCGATGCCGCCCACCACGCCGGCCAGGCCGCTCGTATCGATATTCAAATCCGTCGACAGCCGGCCGCGAAACGCCGTCAAGTCCACAGAGGGACCGTCGATATTCGACAAGGCTTCCGCCTTTAATGTCTTGGCGCGCACGTCGAGCGCGGCGCCCTGCACGGCACCCGAAGCGGAGGCGGCTTGCTGCAGCGCGTCGTTAAAGCTCAGGGGCGCGCCGGCCGGCGACTGGGCCAGGGCGGGAAATGCCATGCCCAGCGCGGCCGCCAGTACTACTAATTTTGCTTGCAATCTGCCCATGTAGCGTCCAGTCAATGAATGAGGGGAAAGCACGGGATTGCCATGTTTATACTTTCACAATAGCAATTATAGGCAAGGAAGTCCATTCCAGCCTGCACCGGAGGATTGTGTGGCTTCCACGCAAAAACGGGCGCCTCTTGCGGAGCGCCCGTGACGGTCATTTAAGCAGGTACCCGCTTATTTTTTGCCCTTCTTGCCCGCCTTGCCTGCCTTTTCCTTCTCGAACACGGCGAAGAACTCGGACGCCATGCCACGGATGGCGCGGCCGATATTCGCGTAGTCGTATTCGTTCAGGTTGGCCAGCGAGACGCGGCCCGACGGGTGCGAAGTGCCGAAGCCGCGGCCCGGCAGCAGGATCACGCCCGTTTCCTCGGCCAGGCGGAACAGCGCTTCGTTCGGTTTCAGCTTTTTCAGCAGCCATTGCGAGAATTCCTCGCCATGCATTTGCGCAGCCAGCGATTCCATGTCCAGCAAATGGTAGTAGCGCACGGAGTTGGCGTCGTGCACCATCGGCAAGCCCAGTTCGCGGTACAGCGCCTGCTTGCGACGCAGCACGATATGCTTCATCGCCTGCTTGTACTTTTGCTCCTCGTCCATCAGCGAGAATAGCGAGAACAGGGTCATCTGCGCCTGCACGGGCGTGGACAGGCCGGCCGTGTGGTTCAGCGCCACCGTGCGGCTGTCGGCCACCAGGCGGTCGATGAATTTCAGCTTGCGCGGCTCGGTGGTAATCGAGTGGTAGCGCGCGTCGAGCTGCTTCTTGACGGTTTCCGGCAGCTTGGCGATCTTTTCGTCCAGGATATTGTTTTCATGCGTGGCCACCACGCCCATGCGCCAGCCCGTCGCGCCGAAATATTTCGAGAACGAATACACGAGGATGGTGTTGTACGGGCAAATGGCGAACAGCGAGACGAAATTGTCGGCGAAGGTACCGTACACGTCATCCGTCAAAATGATCAGGTCCGGGCGCTTCTTGATGATCTTGGCAATGTATTCCAGGGTCTCGTCGTCGATCTTCACGGACGGCGGATTGCTCGGGTTGACGAGGAAGAAGGCTTTTACTTTCGGGTCGAGCAGCTTGTCCAGTTCCTTCTTGGTGAACTGCCAGTTGTTCGACTGCGGCGCATCGATGTGCACGGTATTGAGCTTGTAGTCGTTCAGCTGGGGAATTTCGATGTAGGGCGTGAAGATCGGCATGCCCAGGGCGATGGTGTCGCCCTCCTGGATGATGTGGTTCGATTTCAGGCTGGCGAACAGATAGGTCATGGCCGCCGTGCCCCCCTCGACCGCGTACATGTCGAAGTTGCCGACGAACGGGTGTTCGCCGATCATTTCACGGTGGATATATTGGCCGACAATTTTCTCGGACAGGCGCAGCATGCGGTCCGGCACAGGATAGTTGCAGGCCAGGATGGCTTCGCACATCTCGTAGATGAAGTCGCCAGCGCTCAGGCCCAGCTGGTCGCGTACATACGACACGGCCGCTTCGATGAAATGCACGCCCGGCGTGCCCTCATGCTTGCGGACAAAAATTTCAAAGCGCGCTTCGATGCCGTCGCGCGTGGGGAAGCCGCCCACGCCTTCCATGTACACGTAGGAACGTTCCGCTTCCGTCATGGCGAACTGGCCGAACTGGAAGAAGCCATGGCGGGGCGTGGTCGCCAGGAAATTGGGATTGCCGCGGCCCGCGTTCAGCATCAGGCGGTTGCTCTGCTTGGCTGTCTGGATCAGCGCATCCTTGAGTTCGAATGGGCTCAACAGGGCGAGTTTATCTGGGTTACTGAAATCCATTTCTGCTACTCCTTATCAACGTACAGTGAGAAAGCCCCGACCAGGCGGCTCGGGTAGTGCAAACACTTGCTGGCTATACAAAGGCCACGACGAGCGGGCCAAGCAAGGTCAGGAAGACGTTGGCCAGTGCATACGTAATGGCAAATGGCACGGTGGGGATGGAGTTCTGCGCCGCGTTCAGCACTTCGCCAAACGCGGGATTGGCGCTGCGCGAGCCGGACAAAGCGCCCGCAAACACGGCGACGTTGTCATAGCGCAAGACATAGCGGCCGATCAGCATGGTCAAAATCATCGGCAAAATCGTCACGACAACACCGACGCCAAACAGGGTCAGGCCATGCTGGCGCACGGTTTCCACCGCTTGCAGGCCGGAAGTCAGGCCGACGACGGCGACGAAGCCGGCCAGGCCCAGATCCTTGAGGATCTGCACGGCGCCGCTGGGCATGTAGCCAAAGGTCTGGCGCTTGGCGCGGAACCAGCCGAACACCAGGCCCGACAGCAGCACGCCGCCGCCGCTGCCCAGGGTCAGCGGAATCGAGCCGATGCGCGCCACCAGCAAGCCCACCAGCAGGCCGACGACCAGGCCGGCGCCCATGTAGACGAAGTCCGTCTTGGCGCTCGGCACGATCATGTAACCCACTTCGGCCGCCACGCGCTTGACGTCCTGCTCGGCGCCATAGATGGTCACCACGTCGCCCGTCTGCACCACGGTTTCCGATTGCATGGGCAGGATCTTGCCCATGCGGCTCAGCTGCACGACAAAGATGCCGTGACGCACGCCCGGCGCCGTGGCGTTGCGGATCTCGCCCACCGTCTTGTTGTGATAAGTCTTGTTGGTCAACACCATGTCGCGGCGCTGCATCACCAGTTCCATGCCTTCGACGGCATGCAATTCCTTGCCCAGCTGGGAAGATACGCTGAGCATGGCTTCGCGGCGGCCCACCAGCAGCACGATGTCGTCGGCCGCCAGCACCAGGTCGGGGCTGACGTCGATGATCTGGCTGTTGCGCTTCACGCGCTCGATGGTAATGGCCGTGTTCGGATTGGCGCTTTCGATCTCCGCCACGGAACGCCCGGCGCCCGGACCCACTTCATAGATGCGGCCGATGAGGTCAGGCGCGGCTGGCGTCTGGCCAGGTCCCAGCACTTGCACGCCCGCCTGCAGCGCCGTTTCCGCCTTGATCGCGTCTTCGCGGATGGTGCGGCCCATCAGCTTGGGCAAGATGTTGACGCAGACAATGATGGCGCCAAACGAGCCGAACACATAGGTGACGGCATAGCCGACGGCCACGTTGCCCTGCAAGCGCGCCACTTCGTCCGCCGCCAGCCCCAGCTTGGCGATGGCGTCGCCCGCCGTGCCGATGATGGCCGACTGCGTCAAGCCGCCCGCCGCCACGCCGGCCGCCAGGCCCTTGTCGAGGTCGAAAATCTTGGCCATGATGACCACCGTCAACAGCGCCGTCACGGCCAGCACCACGGCCAGGATGATTTCGCGCACCGACTGGCGGCCCAGGGAATTGAAGAACTGCGGTCCGCTTTCATAGCCGACCGCGTAAATGAACAGTGCGAACAGCACCGATTTGACACCGGGATCGATGGCAACGCCCACCTGGCTGACGAGCACCGCCACCAGGAGTGAACCGGCGACGCCGCCCAGCTGGAACGAGCCGAACTTGATCTTGCCGATGTAATAGCCCACTGCCAGGGAGAGGAACAAGGCAATTTCAGGCGACTTCTTGAATAACTCGTGCAACCATTCCATGCTGACCGCCTTTCGTTTTGAAGGAATTCTTTACCGCTACTGCTTGCCTGGCCGGCACCCGCTTCAGGCGCAACCGTCAGGCGTGTACGGACCCGGCCAGGGCCACGATGAGCGGCCCCAGCAGGGGCAGCACGACGTTCGAGATGGCATATGTGATGGTGTAGCCCAGCAAGGGCGTGGAATTGCCGGCCGCGTTCTGCACGGCGGACAGGGCCGGCGTGCTGCACTGCTGGCCGGCGATGGCGCCCAGCAGCACGGGCGCTTCCAGCTTCAGGAAAAAGTGCCCCACGCACAGGGAAATCGAGGCGGGAATGGCGGCGATCAGCACGCCCATCAGGGGCAAGGACAAGCCGTACTGGCGGATCAGGTCGATCGCCTGCGGTCCCGACGCCAGGCCCACGCAGGCAATGAAGGTGGCCAGGCCGATGTCTTTCATCATGTCCAGCGCGCTGGAGTGGATGCCCGGCATGCCAGGTTTTCTCGCCTGATACCAGCCGAACACCAGGCCCGTCAGCAAGGCGCCGCCGCCCGTGCCCAGCGAAAAGGGAATGCCGCCCAGCTTGGCACTGAAGCCGCCGATATACACGCCCAGCACGATGCCGATGCTGGCGTAGACGATATTGCTGCGGTCGCCCGTGGGCACGCGCTTGCCGATGGCGGCCAGCGCCGTATTCAGTTCGCGCCCTTCCGTCGTGCCGTACAGGCGCAGCACGTCGTCGCGCTGCATGGCCAGGTCCGGCAGCGGCGGCATGCTGTGCTCGCCACGGATGACGGCCGCCACATGCACGCCGGCGGGCAAGGCCAGCTGGCGCAAGGGCTGGCCCACCAGCGCGGCTTGCTGCAGCACCACTTCGACGGCGGAGACGGCCATGTTCAAGCCAGTCGTGTCGGCAAATTCCTCGCCGAGGATGGACTCGGCCGCCACCAGCGCGGGACGGTGGCCGATCACCAGCACCTCATCGTTGGCGCGCAGGCGCAGGTCGGGCTCCAGAGGCAGCACCTTGCCGTGCCGGCGCACGCGGGTGATGCTGGCGCGGCCCGCGAAGATATGCTGCAGGGAATCGAGGCGGCGGCCCGCGCCACGGCTGATGCGATAGGCGCGCCCGACCATTTCCGGCGTTGCCTGCAAGTCGTCGGCACCGGCCTGCGCGCCACCCATTCCCGCCCACAGCTTGTCCGCTTCCTCGCGCAAATTGACGCGCAGCAGCAGCGGGAAGATCTGGCTGGTGAGGATGACGATGGTGATCAGGCCAAAGATATACGTGATCGAATACGCGGTGACGACGTTGGCCTGCAATTCGGCGATGCGTTCCAGCGGCAGGGCCAGCTTGGAAATGGCATCAGTGGCCGTGCCGACGACGGCCGATTCCGTGGCCGCGCCCGCCATCATGCCGGCCGCCGTGCCCTGGTCCAGTCCCATGATGCGCGTGGCCAGCAAGACCAGCGCCAGCACCACCACCACTTCGATCAGGCACAGTATGCCCATGCGCAAGCCCTTGGCATTCAGGTTGGCGAAGAACTGCGGCCCGCCCGCATAGCCGAGGGCAAAGATGAAGAGCATGAAGAACACATTCTTCACGCTGGCGTCGAGACTGATGCCCACTTGCCCGATCAGCAGTGCGGCGATCAGGGTGCCGCATACGCCGCCCAGCTGGATCGGGCCGAAGCGGATCTGCCCCACCGCATAGCCCAGCGCCAGCGCCAGAAACAAGGCCAGTTCCGGCACCTGGTGCAATACCGACGCAATCGAATCGAGCATGGACAGACCTTCGAAAAGATGACGGATGGTTACTGAAACAGGACGTTCGCGGGCTGGCGGCAGCGTGCCGGCGGAACGGGCGTATGGCATCCCGCGCAAGGCCTGTCAAGGAGGCTCACGCTGGGGAAAAGTTGTTACGTGGAATCATATTCGGCGATAAATATATACCTGTCAACAGGTGTTCTGTTGAACTCATCTTGATATTCATCAAACATGCTGCGCACGATTGAGTGAGCTATTTGACATTGCTCAACAATACTATTAGTAATTTTTTGGGTCGTACCACAAGCCCTTGCGCGCCACGGGCGTTTCCTCTGGCAAGTCCTGGTTGGACAAGTCCAGCACATGGCGCCGGGACAAGTGCAGCTGCTGCGCCAGGCTGCCGAAATGGCGCTGGAACAGCTGCCTGAAACTGCCGTCGGCGAGCATTTTTTCCAGCCCCGCTGCGATGTGGCGGGCCAGTGCGGGCCGGTGCCGGCCGACAAAAAAGTACAGGGCGGCCGGGTAGCGGATGACCAGGTGGGGATCGAGCGCGAGCGGCAGTCGCGCATGGCTGGCCAGCTCGCTTTGCGCCTCGATCACGGAGCGGGGAAAGTAATCGATGCGCCCGGCGGCCAGTTGCTGGAACAGGCCTTCGTAGGTGCTCGAGGTATCGACGCGCAAGCCATTCGCCTGCAGGATGGCCGTGTCGGGCCAGTCGCGCATCTGCCCCGCTGTCAGCGGCGCCAGGTCAGCCACCTTGCGCGCCTGGCGCAGCAGTTGCGGCTGGCGTGCATGCAGCAGCGCCAGGCGCCAGCCGATCAGGCCCCGGTCGATCGGTATGCGCACGGGCAGCAGCTGCAGTTCGCGCGCGCGGCTGGTGGCGGCCCAGACAATGTCCACCGTGCCCGTGCCCGTGTCCCTGGCAATTTCATGGATGGCGCGCGCCTGCACCATGCGCAGCGTGGAACTGCGCAGCGCATAGTCCTGGCCAGAACGCGCCAAGGCCAGTTGCAGCACGGCCGTGACATATGCCTGCTGCGGGTCGTCGAATGCCTGGTGGCGCGGATAGCGCAGCAGCCGGGGCGGCTTGGCAGCGGTGGCAGCCGCGCCCTGCGCGCAATGCAGCGGCCACAGACAGGCGAGCGTCAGCAGGGAACGGCGCTGCATCACTCTCCTTCCGGCATTTATTATCAGAAAGACAGTATCGCCCAGCAGCGCACGCTTGTCGACTGGAATATGGAAACTATGTATAAAACGATAGCAATAACGGCAGTCCTGCGCTGCAGCAGAATTAATCCAGATCAATAAAAGCACAAATACAAAAAAAATTGTGCGTGCTGCGCTGGACGGCATGCACGCGCCTCGCCTACGCTGTTTTTTTATCTGAAAAACAAGAGGAACACATGCAAACAGCACGCTTGAATATCATCGGCATGGATCACGAAGGCTGCGCCGACCGGCTGACGGGCGCCCTCGAAGCGGTCAACGGCGTGGAAACCGTCTGCGTTTCGCTGGCGCGCCATGGCGCCACGGTGCAGTTCGACGAACGCCTGGCCACGCAGGAACGCCTGCTGGCCGCCGTCAATGACGCCGGCTTCATGGGCGAAGCGACGGATGAGGAACAGCTGTCCGCGTGCAGCGGCGCCTGCGGCCACTGCCGCCACTAGGCTGTCATCAGCTGTCACCAAGCCGCCCTAAGCTGACCCTCAGCGGCCTCCCGCAAGCCAATACGCTCCCTGGCAGCACCTGCCGCCTTTCCGTCTTTTTCTGCCTTTGCCTGCTAGCCGCCGCGCGCGCCGCGGTCGCGCAAGTGGGCCAGCACGCGGCGCGGTCCCAGCGCATGCAGGTCGAACGGCGGCAGCTCGATGGCGTCGAGCGTGTTCTTGAACAGCAGGCCCAGTTCCGTGTCGCCTTCCAGGCTCAGGCGCCGGCTGAAGAACAGGGTGTCCGGGTCTTCCTGGCGCCGCGCCAGCAGCATCAGATCATGCACGCTGGCGGCAATGCACAGCTCCGGCACGTCCACATAACGCTCGGCCACGAAGACCGTGCCCTGCCACTCGAAATCGAAGGCGATGCCCGCGTCGAGCAGGCGCAAGCGCAGGCTGCGCCCTTCCAGGCTGCGCCGCACGTCGTCGGGCAGCTGCGGCGCCAGCAGCCGGTTCAATCCCTGCACGAACAGCCAGGACGCGGGATACGGCGGCAGCTTGGACAGCAGATCGGCCAGCGGTTCGGGCAGGCGGTACGACGGCCCCGCCTTGCTCGATCCGTGGGTGGCGGAAACCGGCACCGGGACCGGCAGTCTTTCCAGTTGGTCTTGCATAGTCATCCTTTCGATACGCTCAATGGGCGGTGTGCTGTTCCATGCCGGGCTGGCCATACCAATAGCCATCGCAGGCGCCGGCCGGCTGGCAGGCGGCCAGCTGCGCCTGGGCGCCGATGCCGCTGACCTGGCCGCGCGCGCGCGGTCAAAGATGGCGATGATTTTTCCGTTCGTTGTCCATCGCCTGCGGACTGATGCGCGCCACGGCCAAGCCCATGTCGCGCATGGCGTCGAGTTCGCGCACCAGGTTGTAGACCAGCGCAGACTGCGTCTGCGTGCCATTGAGTACCAGGAACGGCACTTCATCGCGCGTGCGCAGCAGCAAGCCGTCCGGCTCTTCCAGGCAGCTGTAGCCGCAATCGTCCTTCGGCAGATTGCGATTGCGCGCCGTGAAGCAGCGCGCGGAAAACGCTAGCGGCATGCGGCCGTAGGCAAAGACTTCCGTCTCCAGCCCCTCCGGTTTCTGGCGCTGCATTTCGGCCAGCGCCGCCTGGCCCATTTCCAGCGGCATCACCCAGCGCCGCGCACCCAGGCGCGCCATCAGTTGCAGGCTGGGGCCATTGAACAGGTTCAAATGCGGACCGGCGACGAAGGGCGCGCCCTTTTCCATGCAATGCACGGCGCCCATGTCGTTCGCCTCGACGCAATAGCGGCCATTGGCCGTGATGCGGCGCAGGGTCGCCAGTTCGGCGCCCGCCTCGATCAGCGCCTGCGTCGACAGCACCACTTCCTTGCCGCTGGCCGTCAGCATGTCGGCGATATCGAGCCAGTCGCCCAGGCGCAGTTCGTGCCGTCGCGAGCACACGGTTTCACCCAGGTAGACGATATCGACGGCCGACGTGGCCATCTGCTGGTAAAACTCGAAGACAGTCCCGCGCGGCCAGTAGTACAGCAAGGGGCCCAAAGATAGTTTCAGCATGCCTTTTCCAGTATTTTTTTAAGCTGCAAAGCCGTTGCGAACGGCTCGCGGCGTGGTCGAGAAGCGCGGCCGTGGCATGGCACGGCGCCGCCGAGGCGGTGAGCATCGCAGGCGCGCCTCGCGACGAGCCGCAGGTTTTGCTATTTCCAGGAGCGATGGTAGGCGCCCAATGTGTGCTGCTGTCCTTCGGCCAGCTTGTCCATGGCCGCCATCCAGCCCGGCCTGACGGCGTAGCGCCCATTGCCTTC
Source organism: Janthinobacterium sp. AD80 (assembly GCF_002878455.1). Taxonomy (GTDB): domain Bacteria; phylum Pseudomonadota; class Gammaproteobacteria; order Burkholderiales; family Burkholderiaceae_D; genus Janthinobacterium. The sequence continues at coordinate 10,859 of NZ_NRDQ01000024.1, read as the reverse complement.
GCGGCAGGCGTCGATTGCTTCGCGCCACACGCGCGTCACCTGCGCCACGTAGGCGGGGCTGCGCTGGCGTCCTTCGATCTTCACGGCGCGCACGCCCATGGCGATCAGCTGCGGCAGCAGCGCCAGGGTATTCAGGCTGGCCGGTTCCTCGATGGCGTAATACTCTTCGTCGTTGACTTCGAAACGCCCCTTGCACAGGGTGGGATAGCTGGCGTTTTCACCCGGCGCGTAGCGGTCGATCAGCACGCCGTTCAGGCGCGACTCCAGGCCTTGCGGCGTTTCCAGCCAGCGCACGGCTTTCGCCGGCGAGCACACGCCGTGCGTGTTCGGCGCCTCGCCCGTCGCATACGACGACAGCGCGCAGCGCCCCTCGACCATCACGCACAGGCTGCCGAAGCCGAAGACCTCGATCTCGACTTGCGTCTTGCTGATCAGCTGCTCGACCTGTGCCATGGACAGCACGCGCGGCAGCACGGCGCGGGCGATGCCGAAGTGTTCATGGTAAAAATTGATGGCTTCGTAGTTCGTGGCCGAGCCCTGCACGGACAAATGCAGGCGCAGTTGCGGATGGTGTTCGCTGGCGTAGGCCATCAGGCCCGGGTCGGCGACGATCATGGCGTCGATGCCTGCCTGTGCGGCGCGGTCGATGGCGCTGCGCCACACGGCCCAGTTGTGCGGCTGCGGATAGGTGTTCAGCGCCAGCAGCACCTTGCGGCCATACTGGTGGGCGTAGCGCACGCCCTCGGCGATGGCCTTTTCATCGAAATTGAGGCCGGCGAAATTGCGCGCATTGGTAGCGTCGCGAAAGCCCAGGTAAACGGTGTCGGCGCCATTGTCGACGGCCGCTTTCAGGGCAGGCAGGCTGCCGGCGGGACAGACCAGTTCCAGCGGTCCGGCCACGCGGGTGGCGGTGGTTGATTCAAGCATCATGATATTCACATTCCTGTGTCGGCTCAGGGTGCAGACTATAGCCCCGCGCTGGCCGCGCAGTCCTTGACGCAGGTGAAGGAATGCATGCATGACTGGCGCGTGTTCAACTTGCTTGACCTGGCTGTAAAATGCCCACCTCGACCCTGTTCCCACGACCGCCATGCCCCGCAAACCGCTGCTCATTTTCCTGCTGACCCTGTTTCTCACCGTACTGCAAATCCAGTGGGCCTCGCCCGCCGACGGTTATGACGCCGAGGCGCTGAACATCCTCTCGCCAGAGGCGCTGGGCGCCTGGGCCGGCATGCTGCTGCTGTTCCTGCAAGTCGTCTTCGCCCGCCGCGCCATGCCCGTGGCACGCCAGGCAGCCATCTGTACCGGCCTGCTGGCCGTCTACTGGCTGCTGGCCAATTACGTCACCTTCGACGCGCGCGTGGCCAGCTGGAGCACCTACTCGGCGCTGGAAATCTGGACGCACGTGCTGCCCGCCTCCATCATCAGCATCGCCATCTGCGGCAGCGCCTGGTGCGGCGCCACGTGGCTGATCCTGCGCCAGGCGGGCGTGAAAAAAAACCGCTGAGGCGTTTTTTTCACCTGGGTCAAGGATTCGCCAGGCAATCGCACGCGCCCTTTGACGCCACTATATTTAGTGATTAATCTCCATAAAAACACCGCATGTTGTGTTTATTGGAGGTTTCATGACGACGAATGCAGTTCTTCCATCACGCGGCCAGGTCGATGTCGCCGCGTCCATCAATGAATACCTGGAACGGCGCGACTGGCGTGTCAACGCCAACGCCAACCAGGGTTATTCGCTGGGCGGCCTGATACTCAATGTGTCGGGCAAGGTGATCGCCAACTACTGGCTGGACCAGGTATATCCGCCCGACGTGGGCGCCGCGCACCGCGAGGCAGCCCTGCACATCCACGACCTCGACATGCTGGCCGGCTATTGCGCCGGCTGGTCGCTGCGCACCCTGCTGCATGAAGGCTTGAACGGCGTGCCGGGCAAGATCGAGTCCGGCCCGCCGAAGCACATGTCGAGCGCCATTGGCCAGATCGTCAATTTTCTCGGCACCCTGCAAAACGAGTGGGCCGGCGCGCAGGCGTTCAGCTCCTTCGACACCTATATGGCGCCGTTCATCCGCAAGGACGGCCTGCGCTACGAAGACGTGCGCCAATACATGCAGGAGCTGATCTTCAACCTCAACGTGCCGTCGCGCTGGGGTACGCAGACGCCGTTCACCAACCTGACGTTCGACTGGGTCTGCCCGGACGACCTGCGCGAGCAGATTCCCGTCATCGCCGGCCAGGAAATGAACTTCAGCTATGGCGAGCTGCAGGCGGAAATGGACATGATCAACCGCGCCTACATCGAGATCATGATGGCGGGCGACGCCAAGGGCCGGGTCTTCACTTTCCCCATCCCCACCTACAACATCACCGAGGATTTCGACTGGCATAGCGACAACGCGCAGCGCCTGTTCGAAATGACGGCCCGCTACGGCCTGCCTTACTTCCAGAACTTCATCAATTCGGAACTCAAGCCGAACATGATCCGCTCCATGTGCTGCCGCTTGCAGCTGGACTTGCGCGAACTGCTGAAACGCGGCAATGGCCTGTTCGGTTCCGCCGAGCAGACGGGTTCCCTGGGCGTGGTGACCATCAACTGCGCGCGCCTGGGCCATTTGTGGCGCGGTGACGAAGCAGCCTTGCTGGCGGACCTGGACCGTCTGCTGGAACTGGGCAAGACCAGCCTGGAAATCAAGCGCCGCACCATCGAGGAGCTGATGCAGCAAGGCCTGTTCCCGTACACGAAACGCTACCTGGGCACCCTGCGCAATCACTTTTCCACCCTGGGCGTGAACGGCATCAACGAAATGATCCGCAATTTCAGCGCCGACGCTTACGACATCACGAGTCCGGAAGGCCACGCGCTGGCCGTGCGCCTGCTTGACCACGTGCGTGAGCGCATGGTGCAATTCCAGGAAGAGACGGGCCACATGTACAACCTGGAAGCGACACCGGCCGAGGGAACCACCTACCGCTTCGCGCGCGAAGACCGCAAACGCTATCCCGCCATCCTGCAGGCGGGCACCAGCGACAATCCGTATTACACGAATTCCTCGCAGCTGCCCGTCGGCCACACGGACGATCCGTTCGAGGCCCTGGAATTGCAGGATGCCCTGCAGCGCAAATACACGGGCGGCACCGTGCTGCACCTGTACATGACGGAAGCACTGTCGGACGCCAACGCCTGCCGCGAACTGGTGAAACGCGCGCTGAGCCGCTTCTCGCTGCCCTACATCACCGTCACGCCTACTTTTTCCATCTGCCCGCGCCACGGCTACCTGGCCGGCAAACATGAATTCTGCCCCACCTGCGACGCGGAGCTGATCGCCCGCAAGCAGGCCCACCCTGTCCCATCACTTGAGGAAACGCCATGAACGCACGTCCCGACTTCACTCCCGCCATCACCCTGCTCGACTCCGAACGCCAGCGCTGCGAAATCTGGACACGCGTGATGGGCTACCACCGCCCCGTCGCCTCGTTCAACATCGGCAAGCAGGGGGAATTCCACGAGCGCCAGTATTTTACGGAAGCGAGCGCCAAGGTTGGCGGGCCCGCCTGCCATGGCGCTTGAACTGAAAGTGGGCGGCCTGACGCCCTTTTCCGCCAGCGACTATCCGGGCAAGCTGGCGGCCGTGGTCTTCGTGCAGGGCTGCCCCTGGCGTTGCGGCTATTGCCACAACCCCCATTTACAGGCGCGCACGCCGGAAGGCGTGATGCCCTGGCAGGACGTCTTGACCTGGCTGCGCCGCCGCGTGGGCCTGGTCGATGCGGTGGTCTTCAGCGGCGGCGAAGCGTGCATGGACCCGGCGCTGGAGCGCGCCATGCACGACGCCAGGGCGCTGGGGTTCGGCATCGGCCTGCACACGGCCTGCATCTATCCGCAGCGCCTGCAGGAAGTGCTGCCGCTGGTCGACTGGGTCGGCTTCGACATCAAGGCGCCGTTTGCCGACTATCGTCATGTCACCCGCGTGGCCGGCAGCGGCGACCCGGCGCGCGCCTGCCTGGAAGCGATCGTTGCCAGCGGCGTGGCCCACGAATGCCGCACCACCGTGCATCCGGATCTGCTGCCGGACGAACAGCTGCTGGCCCTGGCCAGCACCCTGGCCGCGAAAGGCGTCAACAACTACGTGCTGCAGCAGTTCCGCGCCGAAGGCTGCCTCGATACGGCACTCACCGGCCGCCCCCTGCACGGCTATCCTGCGGCGCAGACATTGGCGCATATCGGCGCCATGTTTCCGCGTTTTACATTCCGTAATGTTGGCAACTGAGCCTGCCGCCACATAATTGTGGAAAGCACCGCAAAATTCCCCGTTCTGCAACGCTGAAAAGTCTGGCGTGCTGTAATGTAGCAAGTGTGCCGCGCACCGCGCGCGGCACACTTGCTCCCTCATTCAGCATTACAGATAGCGTCATCCATGAACGATTTCACCGCAGCCACCCCAGGCACTCCCTCCACCCACGCCGATATCCTGTACGGCCCGCCGCGACCGGATCTGCTGCGCGAGGAAGTGCTGGCCGACCTGCTGGAAGCGACGGCCCGCCGCTGCCCGGAACAGACTGCCCTGATCGATGGCGCGCGCCGCATCAGCTATGCCGAAATCGATGCACAGGCGGGCCTCGCGGCGGCGCGCCTGGTGGCGGCCGGCGTGAAACCGGGCGACATCGTCGGACTGTGGCTGCCGCGCGGCGCCCATCTGCTGCTGATGCAGGCGGCGATTGCCAAGGCGGGCGCCGCCTGGCTGCCCGTCGATGAAGACACGCCAGTCGAGCGCCTGCAAGTGTGCCTTGATGACGCCAACGGAGCCGGTGTCGTCAGCTGCGCGCAATTTGCGCCGCGCCTGGCCGACGCGGGACTGGGCCGTCCCGTATGGACGGCGGAAAGCCTGCTGGCGCCGGCCGCGCCGGGCGAACATCTGCCCGCGCGCGGCAAAGTTCTGCCCGAGCACCCGGCCTACGTCATCTACACGTCCGGCTCCACGGGCAAGCCCAAGGGCATCCTGATCAATCAGCGCAGCATCTGCCACTTCCTGCGCAGCGAAAACGCCGTGCTGGAAGTGGCGCAGTCCGACACCGTCTACCAGGGCTTTTCCGTCGCCTTCGACATGTCGTTCGAGGAAATCTGGATCGCCTACCTGGTGGGCGCCACCCTGTGGCTGGGCCCCAAGGACATCTCGGGCGACCCGGAAGCGCTGCCGCGCGCGCTGGCCGCCAATCACGTCACGGTGCTGCATGCCGTGCCGACCCTGCTGGCCCTGTTCGCCGAGGACGTGCCAGAACTGCGCCTGATCAACCTGGGCGGCGAGATGTGCCCCGAGTCCCTGGTCGAGCGCTGGTCGCGCCCGGGCCGCGCCATGTTCAATACCTATGGCCCCACGGAAGCCACAGTCTCGTGCAGCCTGGCGCGCCTGCGCCCCGGCGAACCGGTCACCATCGGCACGCCGCTGCCCAACTACGGCTTGCTAGTGCTGCAGGTGGCCGAGCCGGGAGAAAACCGTCCTCTCGTCCTTCTGGCGCGCGGCGAGACGGGTGAGCTGTGCATCATCGGCCCCGGCTTGGCCGAGGGCTACCTGGGCCGCCCCGACCTGACCGTGGAAAAATTCCTGCCCAATCCCTGGAGCACGGGACCCGATGATGCGCGCCTGTACCGTACGGGCGACCTGGCGCGCATTGATGCCGATGGCCAGGTACTGTGCCTGGGCCGCGCCGACGACCAGGTGAAAATACGCGGCTTCCGCGTGGAACTGGGCGAGATCGAAGCCGTGCTGGCGCAGCAGGCAGGCGTCGGCACGGTGGCCGTCTTGCTGCGCAAGGATGACGGCATCGACCAGCTGGTGGCGTATATCGTCGGCAGCGACGAGGCGCCGGCCGACGCGCTGGCGGCGAAAACCCTGCGCGCGGCCTTGAACCTGCACCTGCCGCCGTACATGGTGCCGGGCCGTTTTGAACTGCTGCCGCTAATGCCGCGCCTGACCTCGGGCAAGATCGACAGAAAAGCGCTGAAGGCCATGCCGCTGTCCGCACCGCCGGTTGGCGAAACGGGAGAGTCGGACATGCCTGAAACGCCGGCCGAAGCGGCCCTGTTCGCGGCGCTGGCCAAGCTGTTTCCCGGCCAGGCGATCCTGCGCCAGCTGGACTTCTTCAGCGACCTCGGTGGCCACTCCTTCCTGGCCGCGCGCCTGGCGTCCGCCCTGCGCGCCGACCCCGCCTACGCCCACATGACGGTGCGCGACATTTACCAGAACCGGCAGATCGGCAAGATCGCCGCCGTATTGAACGAAGCGCCGGCGCTGGCCACGCCGGAAGCGGAGTGGACGCCGCCATCCACGGTGAAACGCTGGCTGTGCGGCGCGGCCCAGGCGGCGGCAGTGCCGGGTCTCGTGACCCTGCGCATGGCGCAGTGGATGGCGCCCTTCTTCACCTACCACTTCTTCACGGGCGACACGGGCGACACGGTGCCGCGCGCCATCGCCGCCTCGATCGGCGTGTTTTTACTCGCGACCCTGGCCGAATTTATCATTGCGATTGCCGGCAAGTGGCTGATCGCCGGGCGCTTGAAGCCGGGCAGCTATCCGCTGTGGGGCGTCACGTATTACCGCTGGTGGCTGGCCGATCGCCTGGTCGAATCGGCGCCCGCCTACCTGCTCAGCGGCTCGTCGCTCAACAGCTGGTGGCTGCGCGCGCTGGGCGCGAAAGTGGGCAAGGAAGTCGTCATCGGCTCGATGACCCTGCGCGCGCCCGACCTGCTGTCCATCGGCGACAACGTCAGCGTGGGCAATGCCGTCAACTTTGAAAACGCCAGGGTGGAGCGGGGTCGTTTGCTGCTGGGCCAGATCCGCATCGCCAACGACTGCTGCATCAGCTCTTACGCGATCATGGAAGGCAATACCAGCATGGGCGCCTTCGGCCACCTGGAAGGCCAATCGGCGCTGGCCGACGGCGCCACGGTACCGGCAGGCAGGATCTACACGGGTTCTCCCGCGCGCGACATCGGCGCGTTCGACCCTGCCAGCCAGCCGCCGCGCCCCGCCGTCTCGCGCCTGCGCCTGACGGGCGAAACCGTGTTCTTCTGCTTCGGCATGGTCTTGATTGCCGTGCTGTTCTTCATGCCCGTCTTCCCCAGCTTCGTGCTGATCGACTGGTTCGACGAACGCGAAATGATGCCGTGGCTGCAGGGCCGCGACGTGACGACGCAGCTGGCGCGCTACTTCCTGCTGGCCTTCCCCGCCAGCGCCGTGCTGATCGTGCTCACGGCCCTGCTGTCGGCCGCCATCCGCTGGGGCGCGCTGCCCCGATTGAAGCCGGGCAGCTCGCCCGTGCACAGCAATATCTATTGTGCCAAGTGGCTGGTCAGCCATATCCAGGAATCGAGCCTGAACGTCCTGCACGGCATTTACGCCACCGTGTACGCGCCATACTGGTACCGCCTGCTGGGCGCCAAGGTCGGCAAGGGCGCGGAGATTTCCACGGCGCTGGGCGTAGTGCCCGACATGCTGACCCTGGGCGACGACACCTTCATCGCCGACGCTGTCATGCTGGGCGACGAGCAGATCGACGGCGGCTGGATGACCATGCGTCCCACCGTCATTTCGCACCGCAGCTTTGTCGGCAATGGCAGCTATATCCCCGACGGCACCGTGCTGCCCGAGCACGTGCTGATCGGCGTGCACACGCATGCGCCGCGCAATGCGCAGATGCACAGCGGCGATACCTGGCTCGGTTCTCCGCCCATGCATTTGCCGGCGCGCGAACAGGTCAGCGGTTTTGCCGAACACCTGACCTTCAAGCCGTCCATCCTGCGCCGCCTGGGCCGCAGCCTGATCGAAGCCTTCCGCATCGTCGCGCCGCACGCCGTGGTGATCGCCGTCGGCTACACCCTCGTGCTGGACGTGATGCCGATCGCGGGGGCCGGGCGCTGGGGCGAAGTGGTGGGCGACCTGGCGATCGCCGGCCTGGCCTACGGCATCGGCAATTTTTTGGTGGTCGTGCTGTTCAAGTGGCTGCTGCTGGGACGCTACCGCAAGCATGCGGCGCCCATGTGGACGCCGTTTGTCTGGGTCTCCGAAGGCGTCACCAATCTGTACGAAGGCATCGCCGTACCCAACTTCATGCGCTACCTGCGCGGCACGCCATGGCTGCCGCTGGCCTTCCGCCTGTTCGGCTGCAAGATCGGCCGCGGCGTCTACATGGACACCACCGACATCACGGAATTTGACTGCGTGCACATCGGCGACTACAGCGAATTGAATGCCCTCACCTGCCCGCAGACGCATCTGTTCGAAGACCGCGTGATGAAGATCGACCACGTGGACATCGGCCAGCGCGTCTACATGGGCCCGCGCAGCTCCGTGCTGTACAGCGCCAAGGTGGGCGACAATGCGCGCCTGGGGCCATTGACCCTGGTGATGAAGGGCGAGCACATCCCCGCCGGCAGCAACTGGGCGGGCTGCCCTGCTGCGCCTTTGCGTAGCTGATTGCAGCTGATGGATTTTACGGTGCTCTGGTCGCGCGACGGCGTGCTGGCGATCGGCATCGTGCCGCCGCCATCCCGCATGGCAGCACGCGCGCAGCTGCGCCAGGCCGTGCGCGAGGCGGCGGCACAGTGGCTCAAACTGGATAGCGAGGCGATTTCAGTGGAGTCTGCGCCGGGCACCCCTCCCCGTTTGCTGCTGCCCGGCGGCGTTGCGGGCCTGTCGTTCAGCCATGACGAGGGAATCTCGCTGGCTGCGGTCCACCTGCACGGTCCTGTCGGCATCGACGTCATGCGCGTGCAGGATATTGCCGACTGGTTTCATCTGGCGCGCGATTACCTGGGGCCGCAGGTGGCGCAGGAGCTGGCCGCCTGCCCCGATACGCAACGCCCGCTGCGCCTGGCGCAGGCGTGGACGGCGCGCGAGGCGGCACTCAAGTGCGCGGGCAAGCAGTTGGCGGAGTGGGATGGGGTGACATTGAATTGCAAGGTACAGCAGATCGCCTTGCAGGTTGAATTTGTCGCAATGCTGGCAACCCCGAAAACGAAGACCAGGGTCGAACCATGAGGGGGGGGAGCAGGGTCCTGTGGACCGTATTCCGATTCCGAAGGAACCGACCCCGGCCTGTTCGCCGTTGGGTTGATTTCCGATCAGTCCTCTTTACCGTCATCAGCTCCGCCGATCTGGACGAAAATCAGTTTTACGATAATACTGATAAGTACTCCCAGCACCCCGATCAATTCCAGCATGGTCTTTCCTTTGCAATGACAGCGGACCAGGCCACTGTAGCGCGAACGCGGGGACAAGGCGAATATCAAATCAGGCAGTCACCGATCTCGAAAAGGCATACGATTGATTTCTCTCAAACAGTTCAAGTACTTTGTCGAGATTGTCGATGCGGGCAGCTATTCGCGCGCGGCGGAGAAATTGTACATCGCGCAGTCGGCCCTGAGCCGGCAGATCAAGGAGCTGGAGGGCGAAGTGCAGGCGCTGCTGCTCACGCGCGACGCGCGCCATATCGAACTGACGCCGGCCGGCCAGGTCTTCTATGAACGGGCCAGACGCATCCTGGAAGACATCGAGGAAACCGTGCGCCAGACGCGCCACGTGGGACAGGGCGCGCAAGGCATCATCCGCCTGCTGCATTCGAGTTCCGTCACCCTCACGCCCGCCATCGGTGCCGTCCTGAACCGCCTGCTGGCGCAATTCCCAGGCGTTTCGCTGGATATCTCCAAGGGATCATCGGAAAACCAGGCGGCCGATATCGAGGAAGGCCGCGCCGACCTTGGCCTCGTGCGCCTGCCCACCCTGCGCAAGCACGCCAATATCGTCGTGCGCGAACTGTTTGCGGAAAAGCTGGTGGTGGCCGTGTCAGCGATGTCGCCGCTGGCCGCGCTGGAGCGCACGAGCATAGCCGCCCTGCGCAATGAGGCCTTCGTCTCGATCCCGCACAAGGACCGGGGCGGCCTCAGCTACCTGGTGGCGGGCCTGTGCCTGGCGCAGGGCTTCTTCCCCAAGGCGGCCCGCGCCCTGTCACGCAAGACCTCGCAGCTGAACCTGATCGAAGCGAACATGGGCATCGCCATCGTCCCGGACAGCATGCGCCTGGTGGCGCCGCCCGGCGTGTGTTTTATCGCCCTGCCCGACGAGGAGTCGCACTCCGTCGTCGGCCTCATCTCGCCGCGCGCGGCCAGCGGCATGGTGGCCGCGTTTACCGAGGCGTTCGTGCGCGAGATGGCGACATTGCCGGCCGCTTAGCCTTCCGCATACAGCACCGCATCCGCATCGCGCACGGCCGCCATCAGCAAGGCCAGCTTCATCACATCGAGCTTGCCGTCCGTGCGCACGCGCGAGCACAGGTCGATGCCATAGGGGCGCACCAGCCGCAGCGCTTCCATCACATTGGCCGCATCGAGGCCGCCGGCCAGAAAAACGGGACGCGGGCTGGCACGCACGAAACGCGCGCTGACGGACCAGTCATGCGTGCGCCCCGTGCCGCCCAGTTCCGGGATGGCAGCGCCGGGGCGGCCCGAATCGAGCAAAAAGGCATGCACGTGGGGCGCGTAGGCGGGAATCAGGTCCAGCGCCTCGGGTCCTTCCACGTGGATCACCTGCACGCGCCGCACCTGCGGCAGCAAGCGGGCCAGTTCCGCCACTTCGCCAGGATCGACATGGCCGACGATCTGCACGGTCGATGGCTGCGTGACGCGCACCTGCTGCGCGATGGCTTGCGCCGTCGTCTCGGATGTCAGCAAAAACGTGGCCACGGGCGGCGGGGTCCAGGCGGCGWTSTGCGCGATGCGCKTCAYCGTCGTCCATGTCGGCATAGCCATAGCCGGTGTCCTGATACAGTTCATGGGCAAACACGTCGCCCTGCTGGTGCAGCGCATG
>NZ_NRDQ01000239.1 GCF_002878455.1 Janthinobacterium sp. AD80 | reverse complement strand
GCGCCGGCCGCGCCGCCAGCATGCGCGGCATGGCGCGCAGCAGCAGGGCCAGGCCTTCGTAGGCGTAAAAGGAGCCGATGAAGCCGATCACGGCATGGCCATCGAGCCCCAGACTGCGGGCCAGCGCGGGATCGCGGGCGGCGTCGGCGTGAAACGCGTCCGCATCGACGGCGTTCGGGATCACGGTGATTTTATCGGCCGGCACGCCGCGCGCGCGCAGTTCGCGCCGCAGTCCTTCGCAAATCGTCGTGACGGCGTCGGCGCGGCGCAGCGCGTAGGTTTCCAGTGCCCGCGTGAGGCGGTAGCGCATGCCGCCGCGCGGGCTGCTGCCATGGTCGGCGGCCGCGTCTTCCCAGAAAGCGCGCACCTCGTAGACGACGGGAATGCCCAGCGCACGGCCCGCATGCAGGGCGGCGATGGCGTTGAGCACGGGCGAATGCGCATGCAGGATGTCGGGCTTTACGCGCAATGCCAGCTGGCGCAGGCGCAGCGCCAGTCCCGTGATCACGGCCAGCTGGCGCAGCACGGGCAGGCGCGCCCACCAGCGCGCATCGGGCGCCGTGCGGTAAAAATGCCAGCCGTCGACCAGCTGCTGCGGCGCGTCGCTTGCCCCCTGCTTGGCGCTCGTCAGCTGCATGGTCTGCCAGCCCAGCACGCGCTGCTGGCGCAGGATCGCCAGGGTGCGGAAGGTGTAGCCGCTGTGCAGGGGCAGCGAATGGTCGAGGATGTGCAGGATGCGCATGCTTCACTCCAGCGCCATGGCCGGCGCCTGCACCGGCGGCTTGCCGGCGCCCAGCGGCATCACCTGGCGCAAAAACGCCTCGAACATCAGCAAGGCCCACAGCGGGGCGCTGTAGTCGCGCCGGCCGCTGGCGTGCTGCTCGAGCAGCAGGCGCACGTAGTCCATGTCGAACAGGCCGCACTGCGCCAGGGTGGGGCCGAGCAGCCGCTGCTGCAGTCGCTGGCGCAGCGGGCCGCGCAGCCAGGCGGCCAGCGGCACGGAAAAGCCCATCTTCTGGCGGTACAGCAGTTCGTCGGGCAGCAGCGGGCGCAGGGCTTTTTTCAGCAGGTATTTGCCTTCGCCGCCACGCAGTTTCAGCTGCGGCGGCAGGCCGGACATCCACGCCACCAGTTCGTGGTCGAGCAGCGGCGAGCGCACTTCCAACGCATGCGCCATGCTGGCGCGGTCGACTTTCGTCAGGATGTCGCCGGGCAGGTAGGTCTTCAGGTCGAGGTACTGCACCTGCGACAGCGGGTCTTGCGCGGGACTGGCCAGCGCGTGGCGGCGCAGCACTTCCACGGCGCGGTAACCGTGCAGGCCGCGCCGCAGCTCGGGACTGAACAGGCGCGCGCGCATGACGTCGCCCAGCAGGCTGACGCCGTGAAAATACGCATCCGTCGTGTCGCGCGCCAGGCCCTCGAAGGTGGTCTTGGCGCGCAGGAAGCGCGGCGCCCAGTCGGCCTTCGGGTACAGCCGCCCCAGGGTGCCGAACAGCGACTGGCGCAGGCCGGCCGGCAGCAGCGGGTCCATCGCCTTGCGCACCTTTTCCTCGCGCGTGTGCAGGCGGTAGCGGCGGTAGCCGGCCAGGCTTTCATCGCCGCCATCGCCCGACAGGGCCACCGTGACGCGCTGGCGCGCCAGCTGGCACACCCTGTACGTGGGCATGGCGGAGCTGTCGGCGAACGGCTCGTCATACAGGTTGGCCAGCAGGTCGATCAGGTCGAAGTCATCCTGCTCCACCTGGCGCGCGTGGTGCGCCGTGCCATAGCGGCGCGCCACCATGTCGGCATAGCGCGCCTCGTTCCAGGCCGGGTCGCCGAACGAGATGGAGCAGGTATTTACCGGCGCGCTACTGGCGCCGGCCATCAGCGCCACCACGGCGCTCGAATCGACGCCGCCGGACAGAAAGGCGCCCAGCGGCACCTCGGCCACCATGCGGATGCGCACGGCTTCGCGCAGGCGTGCCAGCAGTTCATCGGCCGCCTGCGCCTCGCTGGCGGGCGGATTCGGCGTGAAGGGAATGTCCCAGTAGGGCTGCGGCGCCGGCAGCGGCTGGCCGGCGCGGATCGACAGGGTATGCCCTGGCGGCAGCTTGCGCGCCTGCTGGAAGATGCTGCGCGGCTCGGGCACGTAGCCGTAGGCGAAATACTCCTCTACCGCCAGGGGGTCGAGCTTGCGCGGCATGGCCGGATGCGCGAGCAGGGCTTTCAGTTCGGAGCCGAACAGCAGGGTGCCGTCGTCCGCCTCGCCGTAGTACAGCGGTTTGACGCCCAGGCGATCGCGCGCCAGGAACAGCAGGTGGCGGCGCCGGTCCCACAGGGCGAAGGCGAACATGCCGCGCAGGTGCCGCACGCACTGTTCGCCCCATTGCTCCCAGGCGTGGACGATGACTTCCGTGTCGCTGCTGGTGCGGAACGGGTGGCCGAACTGGCGCAGTTCGGCCATCAGGCTGCGATAGTTATAGATTTCGCCGTTGAAGACGATGGCGATGCTGCGGTCGGCATTGAACAGCGGCTGCTGGCCGCTGGCCAGGTCGATCACGGACAGTCGCCGGTGCGCCAGGCCCAGCCCCGGTTCGTGGTGCAGTCCGCCTTCGTCCGGGCCGCGGTGGCGCAGGCTGTGGTTCATGCGCGAGAGCAGGCCCGGGTCGATGTCGCGCTGTCCCTGCAGATCAAAAATGCCGCTGATGCCGCACATGGGAGGCCTTTCAGGGATAAGTGGAAAGGGAGGACGGCTGGCGCGCGCCCGTCAGGCGGTCGTACACGGCCAGGTAGGCGCCGGCCATGGCTGGCAGGCTGTGCTCGGCCAGCACCTGGCGCCGCCCGCGGGCGCCGTGGCGCGGGCCCAGCTCCGGCATGCTGTAGTAGTCAAGCATGGCGTCGGCCAGCATCTCGGGCGAGCCGGGCGGCACCAGGGTGCCGCTCCAGCCGGACTGCACCAGTTCCGCGTTGCCGCCCACTTGCGTGGCGACGATGGGCAACCCCGTGGCCATGGCTTCGAGGATGGTGTTGGAACTGCCTTCGGCCAGAGACGGCAGCACGAACAGGTCCATGGCGCGCAGCAATTGCGCCACGTCGTCGCGCGCGCCGGGCAGCCAGGCCAGGTGGGCGACGCCCGCCTGTTCCAGCATGGACAGGCAGGCCTGGCGGCACGGCCCGGCGCCGACGATGATCAGGCGCAGGCGCGCGCAGGCGCCCGGCTGGGCCAGCAGCAGGAGGAAGGCCTGCACCAGCGAGCGGTAGTCCTTGACGGCGGCCATGCGGCCCACGCTGCCGATGACGAAGGCGCCGTTGCACAGGAAGCCGGGTGGGCCGACGGCTGCGGCCGGCCCCAGGCGCGGGTGGAACTGCACGCTGTCGACGCCGTTGCCGATGTGCGACACCTGCGTGGGCGCGGCGCCGATGGCGTGCACCAGCCATTGCCCCAGGTCGGCGCTGACGGCGATGAAGTGCTGCACCAGCGGCAGCAGGCATTTGCGCAGCAGCCGGTATTTGCGGCTGGTGCCGTGCAAATCGTGCATGTCGCGGCCGTGTTCGCCATGCACGCGCAGGCGCACGCCGGCCAGGCAGGCCAGCAGCTGCGCCTCGATGCAGCCCAGGTTGCGCGTGTGCACCAGCGCCGGGCGCAATTGCCTGAGCACCCGGTACAGGTGCAGATAGTGGCGCCAGTCCTTGCCTTCGCGCTTGCCCAGGCTGATGATGTCGACACCGGGCGCCGTCAGCCGCTGGCGAAAGGCCGTGGCGTTCTTCAGGCAGACGATGGCGTGCCGGTAGCGGCCGGGCGGCAAATGGTTGATCAGGTTGACCAGGCCGTTTTCCAGGCCGCCCACGTCAAGCTGGTGAATCACATGCACGATCAGCGGGGCGGCGCCGTCCGCGCCAGGCCCTGTTGCGTGCACGGCGGCGGTCTCAAGGTCCATGCGGCAGCTCCTGCAGGCGTTGATGAATGGCGGGCAGCGCTGCCTGCAAGAAAGCGTGCAGGGCCGCGCGCGGCGGTGGCGCCAGCTCGTCGTAGCTGGCGAAGACGAGGATTTCCGCGCCATCCTGGCGCATGCCCAGCAGCTTGGCTTGCGCCAGCAGCAGTTTCACGAGGATGGGCTCGGCCGTGGCCACGCCGCCCTGGCGGTAGTAGCGCCACACCAGCAGGCGTTCGCTGCCATGCGCCAGCACGCTTTCGCGCACCGTGCGCGGGCCGCCCGGCAGCGATGGCGTTTGCTGGCCGTGCGACAGCGGCGTCCAGCGCGCGCCATACGGCAGGGTCTGGTGCGCCAGCAGTTCCGCGTCGCGGCCCTGGCGTGCATACCAGGCCAGCTGCAGGCTGATGCGCAGGACGCTGTCGCCGTCCGCCGCGCCGGCCTTGCCCGCAT
>NZ_NRDQ01000238.1 GCF_002878455.1 Janthinobacterium sp. AD80 | reverse complement strand
GGCAGGGCGTGGTGGCGGCCATGCGGCAAGTGGCGTTTCACCGTGGCCCGCTGCGCGCCTTCCGCGTCGGCATGCCGCGCATAGACCATTTTCCGTTCGACGTGTGGAACCGCCTGGAGGCGCGGCGCTGGCGCCGTCCCGATCACCACTTCGGCTACAGCGATCCGGCCGGCTTCCTGCCGCTGCGCGAACTGCTGTGCGTGTACCTGAAGGCGTCGCGAGGCATACACTGCACGCCGCAGCAGATCGTCATCACCTCCGGTTCGCAGCAGGCGCTGTTCCTGCTGTCGACCATTTTGCTGGCGCCGGGCGATTGCGCCTGGATGGAGTCGCCCGGCTACCGGGGCGCCAGCGGCCCGCTGCGCGCGGCGGGCGCCAAGGTCTTTCCCGTGCCCGTCGATGCGCAGGGGCTCGACGTGGCGCATGGCGTGGCGCATTGCCCGCAGGCGAAGCTGGCCTACGTGACGCCGTCGCACCAGCTGCCGCTGGGAGTGAGCATGAGCTTGCCGCGCCGCCTGGCCTTGCTGGCGTGGGCCGCGCAGAATAAAGCCTGGGTGGTGGAAGACGATTACGACAGCGAATACCGCTACACGGGCGCGCCGCTGGCGTCGCTGCAAAGCCTGGACCGCGATGGCTGCGTGGTGTATGTCGGCACCCTGTCGAAGGTCATGTTCCCCGGCCTGCGCCTGGGCTACATGGTGGCGCCGCCCGCGCTGGCCGAGTCGCTGGTACAGGCCAAGGCCGTGATGGACCGGCACACGGCCATCGTGCCGCAGATGGCGCTGGCCGACTTCATCGCCGAAGGGCACTTTGGCCGGCATATCCGCCGCACGCGCGACAGCAATGCCGAGCGACGCGACGCGCTGGTGCGCGGCATCGCCAGCGAACTCGATGAGCAACTGGCGTGCGGCCCGGCCGACAGCGGCCTGGATCTGTGCGCGTATTTTCGCGGTGGCCATGATGAGGAAACGGTGTCGCGCGCGGGGCTGGCGCAGGGCGTCGAACTGCGCCCGCTGGGCCATTATGCCGATCCGCTGGCCGGGCCGGCATGCATCGCGCCGCCGGGGCTGCTGCTGGGCTTTGCGGCGATTCCTCCCGCCGAGATGGCGCACGGCTTGCAGGTACTGGGACGCATCCTGCGCGGCCGATAAACTATACTGGCACTTGCCCGCACACGAAGATTCGATGACCATGACTACCACCCGCTGCTCCTGGGCCAATCCGGCCAACCCCCGCTACCTTGACTACCATGATACGGAGTGGGGCGTGCCCTGCCACGACGAGCGGCGCCTGTTCGAGATGCTGAACCTGGAAGGAGCGCAGGCGGGCCTGAGCTGGGAAACCATCCTCAACAAGCGCGAGACCTACCGCGCCGCCTTCGATGGCTGGGAAGCGGAAAAAATCGCCGCGTATGGCCCCGAGAAGGTGGCGCAGCTGCTGGCCGACCCCGGCATCGTGCGCAACCGCCTGAAGGTGGCGGCGGCCATCACGAATGCGCAAGCCTACCTGCGCCTGCGCGCGCAAGGGCAGACCCTGGACAGCTTCCTGTGGGCCTACGTCGATGGCCAGCCCATCGTCAACAGCTGGCAGCCCGGTGAATTTCCCGCCACGACGGCCTTGTCCGACAAACTGTCGAAAGACTTGCTCAAGCTGGGCTTCAAGTTTGTCGGCTCGACCATCATCTACGCCTATATGCAGGGCATCGGCATGGTCAACGACCACGCGCCCGCCTGTTTTTGCCGCGCGGGGCGCTGATGCGCCACGTCCCGGTCCTGCTCGACACGGATTTCGACGGCGCGCGCTTTCGCGCCGCCTGCGCCGCGCATGGCGGGCGGCATTTGCACTACATCGCGCTGGCGCCGCGTCCCGTCGATGCCAGCCATTTGCCGGACGAGTGGCGCGTGCAGTGGCCCCACTGCGTGCCGGGCCTGCACCGCATGGCGTCGCGCGATGGCCTCGTCACTCTCGATGTGCTGATCGGCGAAGCGGAGGCTTGCCTGGCGCAGCTGGTGGCGAAGGTCGACGTGGTCCACCTGGCGTGGGTGCCGGCCGCCGTGCCGGTGCTGGCGCGGCTGATGGTGGACGGCGGCCAGCTGCATGCCGTCCACCTGGATGAAGCGCAGCGCATGGCGCTGCAACAGAACGGCTTCGTGTTTGACGAGAGCCGCTTGCGCGCCGTGTTTTATGCAAGGCGCGGCCAGTACGAAGCCGCTCTCGCCCCCGAGCGCCGCGCCATCGTCATCGGTGCGGGCGTGGCCGGCGCGGCCGCCTGCGAACGGCTGGCCGCGCGCGGCTGGAAAGTGACCCTGGTGGAGCGCCATGCGCAGCCGGCCAGCGAGGCCTCGGGCAACCTGGCCGGCATCTTCATGCCGCTGCTGTCGAAGGATGACAACATCGCCACGCGCCTGACGCGCGCCGCCTACCTGTACGCGCTGCGCTACTGGCATGGCCTGGGCGGCATCGGCGCCGCCATCGAGGGCGCGCAATGCGGCGTGCTGCAGCTGGCGCGCGATGCCGAGCATGCGTACGTGCAGCGGCAGATCGCCGCCAGCGGCGTGTATCCGCCGGAATTCGCGCGCTGGCTGGAAGCGCCGCAAGCTGGCGCCATGCTGGGCGCGCCGGCGCCCGATGGCGGCTGGTGGTTTGCCGAAGGCGGCTGGGCGCGCCCGTCTTCCGTGTGCGCTGCCATGCTCGACGCCTGCGGCAGCCTGCTGACGCGGCGCTTTTCCAGCAGCGCCCTGCGCCTGGAACGCCTGGAAGACGAATGGCTGGTGCGCGATGCGCAAGGCACGCTGATCGCGGCGGCGCCGACCGTCATCCTGGCCGCCGGCACGGGCGCCGTACACTTCGAACAGGCGGCCGGCCTGCCGCTCGACGCCGTGCGCGGCCAGGTCACGCATCTGCCGCAAGGCCTGCTGCCGGCCATCCCCTTTGTCGTCTGCCGCGAAGCCTACATGACGCCGGCGCATGCGGGCATCGTTTGCGTGGGCGCCAGCTACGACGCCGACGCGGATGCCACGCTGCGCGCATCGAGCCAGCATGACAATATCGCGAAGACCGCCGACATCCTCGGCGTGGCCCCGTTCACCGCGCCGCTGGCGGGCCGCACGGGCTTTCGCTGCATGGCGCCCGACCGTTTGCCGCTGGCGGGCGCCTTGCCCGACCCCGGCGTGCCG
>NZ_NRDQ01000237.1 GCF_002878455.1 Janthinobacterium sp. AD80 | reverse complement strand
GACGCGGCCGGCTCGGGCGACGGCGCCGGCTTCCGGCGCAGGCACCGTCTGCGGCTGCGGCGAGGCCGCCGGCAGCGCCTGCGGCAGCTGGCCCGGCACCATCATCGGCTGTGGCGGCGCCGGCTGCATGCCGACGGCGGACGGGCCGGAACGCACGATCACCGTGCCCGGCATCTGCGTGGCCGCCTTGGCCGCCATGTCGGGACGGCGGCGGAAGCTGCCTTCCGTGCCGGCCGAAAATTCCGATTCCTTCGCTTCCGGGCGCTGCACCGTGCGCACCAGGTGCGGCGTGATCGACAGCACGATTTCCGTCTTCTGGCTGTCATCCTTGCTGCTGCCGAACAGGCGTCCCAGCACGGGAATGTCCCCCAGGCCCGGCACCTTGTTGCCGGCGCTGCGCTCTTCATTGTTGATCAGGCCCGCCAGCACCTGGTTTTCGCCATCCTTCAATTGCAACATCGTCGAGGCCTGGCGCGTGCCGATCTGGTACAGGGTCGAGCCGCTCTTGGTGATGGTGGCCGCGCCCAGGTTGCTCACCTCGAGCGAGATGCGGATGCCCACCTCGTTGTTCAGATAAATGGTCGGCTCGGCGTTCACCGTCAGGCCCACGTCCAGGTAGCTGATGGACTCGGAAGCGAAGCCGCCCGTGCCCGGCGAAATGGTGGTGGTAATCACCGGCACCTTGTCGCCGATGACGAATTTCGCCTTTTCGCGGTTGCGCACGCGGATGCGCGGATTGGCCAGGATGTTCGCGTCGCCATCGGTTTTCTTGGCGTTCGCCGTCACCGACAGGTCGCTGACGCCGATGGTGCGCTGGTTCAGATTATTCAGGTCATTGATGGTCAGGCCGGCGCCGCCCGAAGTGCTCAAAGGCGACAGGGTCAGGCTGGTCGGCCAGGCCACGCCCAGTTCCAGCAGGCGGCTGCGCTTGACTTCGAGGATTTCCAGCTCCAGCACCACTTCCGCTTCCGGCACGTCCTGCAGCGCGATCAGGCGCTCGGCCAGGCGGATCGCCTCGGGCGTGTCGCGCACGATGACCAGGTTGAGCTTTTCATCGGCCACCACGTCGCGCGTCTTCAGAATGGTCTTGAGCGTATTGGCCACCTGCTTGGCGTCGGCGTTCGCCAGAAAGAAGGTCTTCACCAGCACTTCCTGGTACTCCTTCAGCTTCGCCGCCACGTTCGGGTAGATCAGGATGGTGTTCGCATCCATCACCTGCTGCTCCAGCTGGTTCGTCACCAGCAGGAAGTAGACGGCCGATTCCACCGTGCTGTTTTTCAAAAAGATCGAGGTTTTCGCGTCGGCCTTGACGTCCTTGTCGAAGACGAAATTGAGGCCGGAGCGGCGCGCGATCAGCTCGAACACCTGTTTTAACGGCGCGTCGCGAAATTCGATGGTTATCGGCTGCTTGTATGATTTGGCCAGGCCCGATTCCACCACGGGCGGCGCCGTCTTGTCATCGACCTCGCGCAGCAGCGCGCGCGCGCCGGCGTGACTCGGCTGCTCGGTGAGGATGGCGTTCAGGCGCTGGCGCGCCGGATCGTAGCGCTTGGCCTCGATATCCTTCTGCGCTTCGGCCAGCAGCTTGCCCTGGCGCTGCTCGCGTTCGAGCGCGCGCAGGCCGCTGTTGGCGCGCTCGTTCTGCGCATCGATTTCCAGCACGCTCAGGAAAGAAGCGCGCGCCAGCTCGCCCTGCCCCGCCTGCGCCTGGCGCTCGGCCTGCTGCAAGCGGCTGCCGGTGGCCCGCTCGCGCGCCTGCAGGTAGGCGCTGCGGTATTGCGCATTGCCGGGGTCCTGCTGCAACGCTTCCTGCAGTTTTTGCAGGCCGGCCGGTACCTGGTCTTGCGCGATCAGCTCGCGTCCGTCGCGATAGGCTTGCTGCCCGGCGCAGCCGGCCAGCAGCACCAGCAGTGCCAGCAAGGGCGCCGATGAAAGGGAACGGGACATCACTCGAGTACTCCAATGTTGAGCTGCTGAACCTGGTTCAACGGCAGGTAGTTGATCGTCATCATGGGCGGCGCGATGGCCACGACCTTGTAGGCGCCATCGATGACGGTATTCGTGCGCACGATATACGTCTTGTCGGCGCGTGACAGGAAGACTTCCCAGGCGCCGTCGGCGGCCGCCTTGCCCAGATAGACGAAGGGCAGCGGCGGCGCCATCGGCGGCGGTGGCGGGGGTGCGGCCACGGCAACCATCTTCGGCGGCGGCGGGGTCCAGTTCTGGCTCTGGAAGACGCGTCGGCGCCGCCAAAGGTGTCGCCATCCTCGCCCGCCACTTCGCTGCGCGGCAGCAGCGCCAGGAT
>NZ_NRDQ01000236.1 GCF_002878455.1 Janthinobacterium sp. AD80 | reverse complement strand
GTGTTCTCGCGGCTTTCCGCATTGCCGGTGAGCGGGCTGTCCTGCAACGCGCAAAACAGCAGGAAGGCGTCGAGGAAGTGGCAGGTCGGCGCGCCGATGCCCAGCGGCTCGAACGGGTCGACATCGAGGCAGCGCACTTCCACGTACTGCACGCCGCGCTGGGCCAGCGCATGCAGCGGGCGCTCGCCGCTGTGCGCCACGCGCTTGGGGCGGATCGCCGAGTAGTATTCGTTCTCGATCTGCAGGCGGTTGGTGTTGATCTGCACCCACTGGCCCTCGCGCCGCGTGCCCAACTCGACATACGGCAGGTACGGGTGGTTCATCGCCGCCGCCAGGCTGGTGATATAGCTGTCGAGCGTGTTGTAGTCGGGCGTCAGGCCGGCCTGGGCATCGTTCTGGTAGCCCATGTCGCTCATGCGCAGGCTGGTGGCGTACGGCAGGTACACGGTATCGGCCGACAGCTGCTCCAGCGGGAAGTCGCCGCGCCCCGGAAAATGCGCCGCCAGCGCCGGCGCGGCGCCGAACAGGTACATCAGCAGCCAGCCGTAGCGGCGGAAGTTGCGGATCAGGGCGACATAGCTTTCGGACTGAAACTGCATCGCCGTGCCGCCGTCGCCCTCGTCCGCGCGCAGGTGCTGCCACAATTCGGGCGGCAGCGAGTAGTTGTAGTGGATGCCGGCGATGCACTGCATGCTCTTGCCATAGCGCAGCGCCAGGCCGCGCCGGTAGACATGCTTGAGCATGCCGATGTGCGAACTGCCATACCAGGCGATCGGGATGTCCGGGTCGGCGGGCAGCCGGCACGGCATCGAATGGCTCCACAGCATTTCGTCGCCCAGGCCGCTGAAGACGAAGCGGTGCAAGGCGTCGTAGCCATCGAGCATGGCGGCCGTGTCCTGCTCGGGCGGCGTGATCAGCTCGATCAGCGCTTCCGCGTAATCGGTGGTGATGGTGGGATGGGTCAGGGCCGCGCCCAGCGCCAGCGGATGCGCGGTGGCGGCCAGGTGGCCGCGGCTGTCCACGCGCAGCGCTTCGCGTTCGATGCCGCGCAATCCCCGGGCCAGCAGCGCACGTCCGTCCGCGTTGGCCAGCAGCGCCATACGGCGCGTCAATAGTGAACTCATAGCTGTGCTGCCTTTACAAAAAAGTATCGTTCGGCTTTCCATCTCGACGCCGACGATAAGCCCCAAGCCCCGCGCCACACAACTCGCAAATCCTGAGTACGGCGATCAGAAACACTGATGCCAGGGGCAAGGTGTGCGCATTTGCGGGGCCTGCGCCGGGCGCCGGCGTTCGCATCAGCGTTAGTGAGTGCTGCACTCAGGATTTGCGAATTGCGCCGTCCCGCCGTGGCCCTTATCTTGATAAACGAATATCAATAGACGGAAAAGTTTGGTTGCGCCGGCATCGCAGCGCCGGCGCGCCACTTCCTCCGTATCCGGCGCGCCGACATGGCCGCGTGCTCACGACGCATGCATGCGTGCATGCGGCATGCAAGCCAACTAGGAAGCCGACAAGGCGATGGGAGAACACAGGTGAAAGTGATGGACAAGATGGTCGCGGCCGACCCTGGCGTTGTACGCCTGAGCACGTATGCGCTGGAAGACAACCTGCAGGCACGCGGCGGCAGCGTTTTTCTCACCGGCACCCAGGCCCTGGTGCGCCTGCCGCTGATGCAGCGCTGGCTGGACCGCGAGCGGGGCTTGAACACGGCCGGTTTCATCAGCGGCTACCGCGGTTCGCCGCTGGGCGGCTACGACCAGGCCCTGTGGCGCGCGCGCACCCTGCTGGAAGCGCAGCAGATCCGCTTCCTGCCCGCCATCAACGAAGAGCTGGCCGCCACCGCCGTGCTGGGCAGCCAGCAGGTCGAGACCGACCCGCAGCGCACGGCCGAGGGCGTATTTGCGCTCTGGTACGGCAAGGGACCGGGCGTGGACCGGGCCGGCGATGCGCTCAAGCATGGCAATGTGTATGGCTCCTCGCCGCACGGCGGCGTGCTGGTGGTGGCCGGCGACGACCACGGCTGCGTTTCCTCGTCGATGCCGCACCAGAGCGATTTCGCCATGCAGGCGTGGAGCATGCCCATCGTCAATCCGGCCAGCATCGCCGAATACCTGGAATTCGGCTTGTACGGCTGGGCGCTGTCGCGCTTTTCCGGCATGTGGGTGGGCTTCAAGGCCATTTCCGAAACGGTGGAAAGCGGCGCCACGGTCGACCTGGATGCCCTGCACACCCGCTTCGACCAGCCGGCCGACTACAGCGCGCCGGCTGGCGGCCTGCATTACCGCTGGCCCGACCTGCCCGGCCTGCCCATCGAGACGCGCCACGCGCACAAGCTGGCCGCCGTGCACGCGTTCGCGCGCGCCAACAGCATCGACCGCCTGCTGTGCCCCAGCCCGCAAGCCGATATCGGCATCGTTACCTGCGGCAAGGCGCACCTGGACGTGCTGGAAGTGCTGCGGCGCCTGGGCTTGAGCCTCGATGTGCTGGAGCGCGCCGGCGTGCGCCTGTACAAAGTAGGCCTGAGTTTTCCGCTGGAAGCGCAGCGCCTGGCGCAGTTCAAGGCGGGCTTGCGGGAAATCCTCGTCATCGAGGAAAAGGGGCCGGTGGTGGAACAGCAGATCCGCACCCTGTTCTATAACCTGCCGGACAGCGCGCCGCCCGCTGGTGCTGGGCAAGCTCGATGCGGGCGCGCGCCGCTGCT
>NZ_NRDQ01000235.1 GCF_002878455.1 Janthinobacterium sp. AD80 | reverse complement strand
CCGCGGCCGCCTGGCGGACCGAAGCGCGGCTCGCGCTCGCCCTCTTTCGCCGCCGAACCGGCGCCGCCCAGGCGGAACGACAAGCCCACGTACAGCATGCGTCCATCGAAGCGGCGCGTGCTCGTCTCGCGCAGGGTCGCGCTGTTGATGACGGTTTCCATCTTGTTGCTGCTGAACACATCGGTCACGTTCATCACCAGACTCAGCTGTGGCGTCACCGTGTGGCGCCAGCTCAGGTTCACCGTGTTGTTGGGTGAGCGATAACCCTGTCCCGACAAGGTCTTGCCCTGCATTTGCAATGCCAGCTGCAGCTGGTTGCTGGGGTCGAACTGGTAGTTCAGGCGCGCGCGGCCGCTCAGGGCGTTGGCCGTGCGCGTGCTGCGGTTGCCCAGGTCGTCCGAGCTGGTCTGCTGGCTGCGCGCCAGGTTGCCGCTGGTGTTCAGGGTCAGCGATGGCGTGAGCTTGCCGCTGACGCTGAATTCCAGGCCGCTCGAATGGCTGCCTTCGCCGTTTTCGCGCGTGGTCAGCAGCACGTTGTCGCTAATAAAGTAGCGGTAGTCGACGATGGCATCCGTGTCGCGCCGGTGGTAGGCGCGCAAGCTGCTTTCCAGCCCGGCGATCTTCGTTTCGTATCCGATCTCGAACGAGTCCGTCTGCGTGGGTTTCAGCTTGGGGTTGCCGGCCGACACATTGAATTCGTCGCGGTACACCACATACGGATTCAGGTCGCCCGCGTTCGGGCGGCGGATGCGGTGCGCATAGCTGAAGCGCAGATTGCTCTCGTCGCTGACCTTGTAGGTGGCAAACAGGCTGGGGATGTAATTGACGTAATTGTTGCTGGCTTCGACGCCGCTGGTAATCTGGCGCACGTTCAAGTCCGTGTATTCGGCACGCAAGCCGGCCAGCGCGCCCCAGCGCTCGTTCAGGCGCATCTGGTAGGAACCGTACAGCGCGATGGTGCGCTCGTCGAGCTCGAAACGGTTGCTGCGCATGGGGTTGACGGTTTCCGCCAGGCTGGCCGGATTGATGTCCGTATATAAGGTGTCGAAACTGCTCTTGTTGTCCGCCACCTTGTAGCCCAGCTTGGCCGTGCCGCCCGCCAGCGGACGCTCGTAGTCGCCGCTGAAGTCGACGATGCGGTTGCCCGTTTCGCTGTGCTGGCGCGCGCGGCTGTCGAAGGCGTTGACGGGCGCGAGCGCATAGGCGTTGGCGTAGTCGCTGTCGCTCTCGTTGGTCGACGACGACACGCGCAAATCGATTTTCAGGCTTTCGCCCGGCAATTCACCCTTGTGGTCGTAGCGCCCGCCCCAGCTGGTGTTGCGGCTGTCGCCATTGCGCACTGTGCTGCGCGTATAGTCGCCGATGGTGTTGCCCAGGCTGTCGCCATTGAGGTAGCGGTCCTGCGAGCGCTGGTCATTGCTGCGGCCGTTATACGACACGCTGGCGGCCAGCGTATCGCTGGCGTTCAGGTTGTAGTTGACGGTGCCGTTCACGCCCAGCGAGTCGTTCAAGCCATTGCTGGTGGAACGCTGGCTGCTGGGGGCGAAGGCGCCCGTGTCCCGGTCCAGGCGCTCGCGGCTGACTTCGCCGACGGAATTGCGCCCGTCGTGGCGGACATTGATGCCGCCCTGGTAGCCCCATGGCCCCTCGTTGTAGGTGCCGGACACGGCCGTGTTATAGCGCCCGGCGATGCCCGCATTCGCGTTGACGGTGGCAAAGCCGCCCGGTTTGCGGTTGCGCCGCATCACCAGGTTCAGGATCGGCCCGCCGCCCGCCTCATTGCCGAACTGGGCGCCCGGATTGTTGATCACTTCCACCGATTCGATATCGTCGGCCGCCATGGCGTTCAAGGTGGCGCCGCGCGAATCGCCCTGCAGCATGGCCGACGGCTTGCCGTCGATGAGAATCTGCACATTGCTGCTGCCGCGCAAGGATACGCTGCCATCGGGATCGACCGCGACCGAGGGGACGTTATTGAGCGCATCGGCCGCCGTGCCATTCGTACTGCCGACGTCGGACTTGACGTCGTAGACTTGCCGGTCGATGCGGCCCGTGGGCCGCTCGGCCGTCACGCTGACGGAGGGCGGCGCATCGGCTGCCGGCGCCTTGGCGGGCGCTGGTGCCGGTGCGGGCTTGACGACGGTCTCGCCGGTGGCTGGGGTTTGCGCCTGGACGGCAGCGCTGGCGACCAGCAGGCTGCTGCCCGCCAGACAGTGGAAAAGGAGTGTATGCATTGGGCTAAAAAAGTAATCGAGACGCTACGGATGAGGCGCTACGCCGCAGCGTGAGGGCACAGGTGTGGGCGCAGTGAAAGCATGCCACGACTACAAGTACCAAAGCAAATGCGAACCATTGTTATTTACTTCAATTTACAAATCTCTTGCGCTTGTGGCATTCCAGCCTCATCCGATAAGGATGAGGCCAAGGAAATATTACTTCAGCAAGCCATTTCCACGTGCCAGCTTCAGCCAGCCCGGGTATTCCGTCATCAACAAATCATACAGTTCAGCGTCGCTATGCTCGTCGGGGGTGCTGACGGAAAAGTAATTCGCGTTGTCGACCAGGCGCCCTTGCAACTCGTCGAGTTTCTCCAGGAAGGGGAAATCGGAATCGGCAAAGGCGGCGAGAAACTTGCTTTTCGATTTGCGCCCCTTGCCGATGCCCATGAATTGCCAGAAGATCGGCTCATTGCTGGCCCAGCGCAACTGCTTCTCCGTCGTCGCCTGGTCGCTGGTGCCGCCATCCGTTACGAACATGACATACACGGGCAGTTCGGCCGCGACGGGCCGCGTGCGCTCGCCGCCACGGGCATCGGGAAAATAAAAGGCGCGGATGGCCTGCATGGCGGCGCCATAGCGCGTGTCCCCTTCCAGCGGATGGCGCTGTATCGCCTGGCTCACATAGGTATTGCAGTTGCTCAGTGCCATCGGCGCCGGGTGGTGGACGTTCTTGCCGAACAGGAAAACGTCGATCTCGCCATCGTCATCGAACTTGCAGCCCAGGGCCAGGATGCGTTCGGCAAAGCGCTGCACCAGACCCTCTTTATACAGGCGGCCCATGGAACCGGAAATATCCAGGCACAAACACACCTTGGCGCGGTGATCCGCCAAGCCCACTTTTTGCAGGGACACGCCCGCCTGCTTGACCAGGCTGACCAGCTGCGGCGCTTCCCGCTCGACGCGCTTTTCCAGATTGATCTTGGCTTGCTGGATGGCCGATGCAGCAGGCGTGACTGGGGTGGCAGGGGTGGCCTGGTCGACTTCGCCGCCAAAATGGCGCACCAGCGCGTCCAGTCCCCCATTGAAACCCTGGCCCACGGCCATGCAGCGCCAGCCGCCATCCTTGCGGTAAAGCTCGAGCAGCATGACGGCTTTTTCCTGCGCAAAATCGGTGCCCGCAAAGACAAAGCGCGCCAGGTCGCGCCCGCCCGCCTGCAGCCGCACATGGCCAGCTTGCAGCTGCGACATCACGCCGCCGCCATCGATGGACGCCGTCACGACGAGGCGGTCGATACTGGCCGGCAGGCGCGCCAACTGCAGCGCAAAAGCGGCCACATCGCCGCCGCTGCCGCTGCGCGCTTCCACGCCGCCGCATGGCGTGCGCGGCTGGTTGAAGAAGGTCATGTAGCGTTCATCGGACAATTTGCCGCCGGCATCGAGACCGAAGCAGGCCACGTCCAGCGCCAGTCCCTGCGCTGCCACGCCGATGTCGAGCACGCCATCGGGAACGAGATTGGCCAGCGGCAAGCGCTGTCCCTTGCTCAAGGTTTCCATCAGTATCTCCTAGGGAATGTAGCGGCGCGGGTTGTCCGCATTGAAATCATCTTCGTCATCCTTGTCCTCGCCCTTGAAGACGACGGGACCGTTAAAGGCCAGCTGCAGGCTGTCGCCCTGCCAGCTCAGCCACGGCGTCGCCTCGCTGCCGGGGTCGGACGTCTTGCCGGACGGCTCCAGAATGATGCTGTCCGGCGTGATACGGGCCATGCCGATCACATAGGTGTAGACGGTGTCGTCGTCGGCCGCCTTGGACAGGCGGAAGTCGAACGCGCACTCGACGATCTGCTCGCCATATTGCATGACCATCTTCGGGCGCATGGATGCGACCGACACGGCGCCGTTGGCCAGCGCCGAATATACGCTGAAGACCAGGCCCACCGAGCCGCCGTAGTGCAGCGCCAGCGCGGGATTGACTTCCACCGTTTCCGTGGCCGGTTCCTTGCCCGAGGCGCCCGCCACGTCGCCCATATGCCGCACGAAGGGCATGGCATCGAAATTGCCAGGGGTATCGGGTGCCTGGATGAAGCGCATCTGGCCATTCGGCAAGAGGATGCCGACCCGCAAGTCGAGGTCGTCGTTATCGTCGTCGCCATCGCCGTTATCCACCCAGGTGGCCTTCACCGTGAGTTTTTTCGGCGCGCCGGCGCCCTTCTCCAGCGACACCTTGTGCGTCTGGCCCGCCTTGGTCAGCGAGATCTTCGAGAGGGAAATCTTCGGCGCGGGTGCAGGCGCGGCGGCCGGCTGCGCCACTTCGCCGCCAAAATGCGCCACCAGCGCATCGAGGCCGCCGTTGAAACCCTGTCCCACGGCCATGAAGCGCCAGGCGCCATCCTTGCGGTAGAACTCGCCCAACATGACGGCTTTTTCCTGCGCGAAATCCGCTCCCGCATACGCAAAGCGCGCCAGTTCGCGGGCGCCGTCAAGCAGGCGCAGATAGCCGCTGCCCAGCTGCGCCATGGTGGCATCGCCATCGATGGCGGCCGTCACCACCAGGCGCTCGATGGATGCCGGCAAGCGGTCCAGTTGATAGCTGAAACCGGCTGCATCGCCAGCGGGCGCCTGCGTTTCGACACCGCCGCACGGCGTGCGCGGCTGGTTGAAGAACGTCATGTAGCGGTCGTCGGTCAGCTTGCCGCCAGCGTCGAGGCCGAAACAGGCAAAGTCCAGCGCCAGGCCGGCATTGCTGATGCCCAGTTGCAAGACATTGCCCGTGACGAGGCCGGACAGCGCCAGACGCTGCCCCTTGATCAGGTTTTCCATGGGATGATGTATTCAGATGTGGGAGCATCGGACCACGGCCCAGGCTGGGCGCGTCGTCCGAATGTGCAGTAAGTCCATGGCAGCACCAGGCCGCCATGAACCGCCGTTCTGTGTTCTTTACACAGCGATAAGAGCTACGGACAACGGTGCAGGGCAAGGCGCGCCACCGAAGACAGTACGCATGGTACGGCGAGTTGGCGCAACGCCGCCATGGACCGTTTTCCGCAGCTCTCAGGACACCTGACAAAACCGTAACGCGCGGCAGTGAGTTGTGGCCGGGACGCGGAGCTGTGCTATGCACGGGGCCGCCAAGGCAATAAACATCGGAGGCCGCAAATCGCGCCGCGCAGGTGGTTTTGACAGGTGTTCTTAGGCGTTGATGCCGAAAGAACGTGCCAGAGGCCCCAGGCCGCCCTTGAAACCCTGGCCAATGGCCTTGAATTTCCATTCGCTGCCGGCACGGTAGACTTCGCCGAAGATCATGGCCGCTTCCGTCGAGCCGTCTTCCGACAGGTCGTAGCGGGCGATTTCCGCACCGTTGTCGCCGTTCAGGCAACGGATGTAGGCCTTGCCGACCATGCCGAAGTTCTGCTTGCGCGCTTCCGCGTCGTGGATGGTGACGGCCACGGCGATCTTGTCGATGTCGGCCGGCACGTTGGCCAGGTCAACGGCGATTTTTTCATCGTCGCCATCGCCGCCGCCCGTGGTGTTGTCGCCAGCGTGGACGATGGAGCCGTCAGCCGACTTCAGGTTGTTGTAGAAAATGAAATCCGCGTCGGAACGAACCTTGCCGTCCGTTTTCAGCAGGAAAGCGCTGCCGTCCAGGTCGAATGCGGCGCCATCGGTGGCGCGCGGGTCCCAGCCCAGGCCAATCACGATTTTCTTCAAGCCAGGAGCTTCCTTGCTCAGGTTGACATTGCCGCCTTTTTGCAGACTGATCGCCATGGTATTTCCTTTTAATTAGTAGGTTGCATTCGGTGTTTCAGGTCACTACGTCAGGTCACTACGCCGGTTGCCCGGCAAGATGAGCCATGAGCCTACCATAAACCAAATGCGTGCCATAGCCGCACTATTGAAAATAGTGCCAGCCCTTGCCATACCTTGCCATCCTGGCCAGCCATGCCGGAGCAAAATGGCGGGAAATGACCGATAATGCCGCTCGACAAGAATTTTGCCTTCCCATGAGCGATCTGAACCCTGGCATGACACCGCACGCAGGCAGCACGCGGCTCGACTGCATTCCCGGCACCCTGTGCGATGCCCGGCTGTGGTCGCGCCTGCCCCCCTTGCTGGGCGACAAGGCCGACGTGCGGCACATTCCCCTGCATCTGGCGCGCACGCGAGCGCAGATGCAGGCGCTGATTGCCAGCCACAGCGCCCCGGCGTCGCACCTGCTGGGCTTTTCCCTGGGCGCCTACCTGGCGCTCGAACACGCGCTGGCGCATCCGCAGCGCGTGAAATCCCTGACCTTGATCGCCAATTCCGCCCAAGGGCTGCAGCCCGGGGAAATTGCCACGCGCCAGCGCGTCGTGACCATGCTCGAACGCAACGCCTATGCGGGCATCACGCGCCAGCGCCTGCGCGAACTGCTGCATCCAGCGCATCTGCAGGACGCCTCGATCACGGAGCTGATCCGGCACATGGGCCTGGACCTGGGCAAGGACGTGCTGCTGGCGCAATTCATCACGACCATCGAGCGCCCGGACCTGATGGCGCGCTTGCCGGAAATCACCTGCCCCGTGCTGATCGTCGGCGCCGAGGATGACAAGCTCGTCAATCCCGACCACTTGCGCGCCATGGCGGCACGTTTGCCGCATGCCACCCTGCGCATGCTGGACGGCGGATGCGGGCACATGAGCGGCCACATGATTCCGCTGGAAGCGCCGCACGCGCTGGCTGGCGCGATACGTGCGCATCTGGAGGCAATGGACAATTTCAACGATAATGGCGGGCATAGCGCACCGCGCCCACTTACTTCATAGAATCAATGAGCCATCTGACCATCATCGTTGCCACCGACCAGCAAGGCGGCATCGGCATCGACAACACCTTGCCGTGGAAGCTGCCGGAAGACCTGGCGCATTTCAAGCGCCTGACGACGGGCCACCCCATCCTCATGGGCCGCAAGACCTTCGACTCCATCGGCCGCCCGCTGCCGAACCGCCGCAACATCGTCATCACGCGCAATCCGGACTGGCGCCATGACGGCGTGGAAGCCGTGGCGTCGGTGGAAGCGGCCATCGCCCTGCTCGACGGCGCCGAAGGCTATGTCATCGGCGGCGCCGAGATCTACAAGCAAGCATTGCCCCTGACACAGCGTTTGATCATCACGGAAATCGGCCAGACCTTTGATTGCGACGCCTTTTTCCCCGCCGTGGATCATGCCGTGTGGCAAGAAACCGCGCGCGAAGCGCATGTTTCGGAGAAAACCGGCCTGCCTTACGCCTTTGTCACGCTGCAGCGCAAAGCCTGATAAGGTGGCGTTTTCGCCGCACGCCTGAGCCTGGCGTTTGCGTCTTGATGCTTGCTGTAATACTGCTGTCACACCATTGCGTCACGCTAGCGCAGGCTGGTGCAACGGTGGTGCGATATTTTTTTCCCGCAGAGGCCGCATTTCTGCGAGAATCCCGTTCTTATTTTTTTTCTGCGACTGCCGGGTTCCCTTAAACACCAGGCTGCCGCGCCCTAGTCCGCCCCTCCATTACGTCAGGGGCGGCTTGCTTTTTTGGAGACATGCATGAAATTTCGTTTCCCTATCGTCATCATTGACGAGGATTTCCGTTCTGAAAATACGTCCGGCCTGGGCATTCGCGCCCTTGCCGCCGCAATGGAAAAAGAAGGCATGGAAGTGCTGGGCGTGACCAGCTACGGTGATTTGTCGCAATTTGCCCAGCAACAATCGCGGGCCTCGGCCTTCGTGCTGTCGATCGACGATGAGGAATTCGGCGGCGGTTCCGTCGAAGAGACCGACCACGCGCTGAAGTCGCTGCGCGCCTTCGTCGAGGAAATCCGCTACAAGAACGCCGACATCCCCATCTATCTGTATGGCGAAACGCGCACCTCGCGCCATATCCCCAACGATATCCTGCGCGAACTGCATGGCTTCATCCACATGTTCGAAGATACGCCGGAATTCGTCGCGCGCCACATCATCCGCGAAGCGAAATCCTACCTGGACGGCCTGTCGCCGCCGTTCTTCCGCGCGCTGGTGCACTACGCCAACGACGGTTCCTACTCGTGGCACTGCCCTGGCCACTCGGGCGGCGTGGCTTTCCTCAAATCGCCGATCGGCCAGATGTTCCACCAGTTCTTCGGTGAAAACATGCTGCGCGCCGACGTCTGCAACGCCGTGGAAGAACTGGGCCAGCTGCTCGACCATACGGGTCCTGTGGCCGCCTCGGAACGCAATGCCGCGCGCATTTTCAATGCCGATCATTGCTATTTCGTCACCAACGGTACCTCGACCTCGAACAAGATGGTGTGGCACTCGACCGTGGCGCCAGGCGACATCGTCGTCGTCGACCGCAACTGCCACAAGTCGATCTTGCATTCGATCATCATGTGCGGCGCCATCCCCGTGTTCCTGATGCCAACGCGCAATCACCTGGGCATCATCGGCCCCATTCCGCTGCATGAATTCACGCCGGAAAGCATTGCCCGCAAGATCGAAGCGAACCCGTTCGCGCGCGAAGCGAAAAACAAGAAGCCACGCATTCTCACCATCACGCAATCGACCTACGATGGCGTGATCTACAACGTGGAAACCCTGCGCGAAATGCTGGACGGCAAGATCGATACCCTGCACTTCGATGAAGCATGGCTGCCGCACGCCACCTTCCACGATTTCTACAAGAATATGCACGCCATCGGCAAGGACCGTCCGCGCGCCAAGGAATCGATGATCTTCTCGACCCAGTCCACGCACAAATTGCTGGCAGGCCTGTCGCAGGCCTCGCAAATCCTCGTGCGTGAATCGGAACAGGTCAAGCTGGACCAGGACGCCTTCAACGAGGCTTACCTGATGCACACCTCGACCTCGCCGCAGTACTCCATCATCGCTTCGTGCGACGTGGCCGCGGCCATGATGGAAGCGCCGGGCGGTACGGCCCTGGTGGAAGAATCGATCATGGAAGCGCTCGATTTCCGCCGCGCCATGAAAAAGATCGACCAGGAGTGGGGCCAGGACTGGTGGTTCCAGGTCTGGGGACCGGACAGCTTCAACGACGAAGGCATGGGCCAGCAGCAAGACTGGATGATACGCGCCGAGGACGACTGGCACGGTTTCGGCGACCTGGCTCCCGGCTTCAACATGCTCGACCCGATCAAGGCAACCATCGTCAACCCGGGCCTGTCGCTGGACGGCCAGTTTGGCGACACGGGCATCCCCGCGTCCATCGTCACGAAATACCTGGCGGAACACGGCGTCATCATTGAAAAATGCGGCCTGTACTCGTTCTTCATCATGTTTACCATCGGCATTACCAAAGGCCGCTGGAATACCCTGCTGACGGCGCTGCAACAGTTCAAGGACGACTACGACAAGAACCAGCCGATGTGGCGCATCCTGCCGGAATTCGCGGCCGCCAACCCACGCTACGAAAAAATGGGCTTGCGCGACCTGTGCCAGCAGATCCATGATTTCTACAAGGCCTATGACGTGGCCCGTCTGACGACGGAAATGTATCTGTCGGACATGATCCCGGCCATGAAGCCGTCGGACGCGTTTGCCAAGATGGCACACCGCGAAATCGAGCGCGTCGCCATCGACGAACTGGAAGGCCGCATCACGTCCATCCTGCTGACGCCATACCCACCGGGCATCCCGCTCTTGATCCCGGGCGAGCGCTTCAACAAGACCATCGTCGACTACCTGCGCTTCGCACGCGACTTCAACGAGCGCTTCCCCGGCTTCGAGACGGATGTGCATGGCCTGGTGAAACGCGAAGTCGACGGCAAGCGTGGTTACTTCGTTGACTGTGTCAAATTGGATGATTAGTGACGGCTCATCCAATCTCGCTTGTCGCGCTTTGCTGCCGGCGAGGCTCACCGTACTGGAGTACGGTTGCGCTTCTCGGCCATAAATCACTGGCGCTTGCCACGATTGGATGAACCGTTGTGACGTTCGTTGAACGTCATTAATGGCGCCGCCTGATGCAGATCAGGCGGCGTTTTTCATTGGGGGTCGGCGCGCACGCTTGCGCCAGATCAAACGGCTGGGGTATCGGGCTTCTAAGATGGGCCACTCGTGCCCTCGTGATGGCTGGCATATGACGCTCAAGGTGTGGCTGGAAATCATGCAGCAGGCGGCGGCTGGCAGCGGCGCCTTGCTGATGACGGCATTGAAGCAGGCTCAGGTAACTGTAGCCCGGCGGCACGATGGCGATGAGAACGCAGCCGGCATCGTGCTGTTTGCCGAGGCCGATGCCGCGCTGCTGCAAGCGCTGCCGGCGCTGTGCCGCCATGCGCACGTGATGGCCATCGCTGCCTGCGGCCAACTCCCCAGCTGCGCGCAACAGCGCGCCCTGCTGGCGGCCGGCGCCCTCGATGTGCTGCTGTGGCCGGCGACTAGCGTCGATGCGGGCCCGGTGCTGGCGCGGCTGCAGCGCTGGCAGGCCGTGGCGCAACTGCTGGCGTCCGACGCGGTACGCCTGCAATTGGTGGGCGACAGCGCAGCCTGGCTGACCGTGCTGCACCAGGTGGTGGAAATGGCCGCCTTCAGCCAGGCGTCGATGCTGATCACGGGCGAAACGGGCACGGGCAAGGATTTGCTGGCGCAACTGGTCCACCGGCTCGGCAACTGCAGCGGCGACTTCACCATCCTCGATTGCACCACCCTGTCGCCGGAACTGGCTGGCAGCGAACTGTTCGGCCATGAACGGGGCGCGTTTACAGGCGCTGCGGCCGCGCGCGACGGCGCTTTCGCCCTGGCCGACGGCGGCGTGCTGTTCCTCGATGAAGTGGGGGAGCTGCCGCTGCCGCTGCAGGCGCAGCTGCTGCGCGCCATCCAGGAGCGCAAATACAAGCGCGTGGGCGGCAATACCTGGCAACCGACGCAGTTTCGCCTCGTCTGCGCCACCAACCGCGAACTGGAACACGAGGTGGCGCGCGGCGCCTTCCGCGCCGACCTGTATTACCGCATCGCCGGCTGGCGTTGCCGGACGCCGCCCCTGCGCGAGCGCCAGGACGATATCCTGCCGCTCGCGCATTATTTTCTCGCGGAACTGGCACAGCAGCCGCCGCCCGCGCTCGACGCCGCCGTACGCGAATACCTGCTGCTGCGCGACTATCCGGGCAATGTGCGCGAACTGCGCCAGACCGTCACGCGCATCTGGCACCGCCATTGCGGCCCCGGCCCCATCACCATCGGCGCCCTGCCGCCAGAGGAATGCCTGCTGGCGCCATGCTGGCCCGACCAGCACTTCGAGGCGGCAGTGCGACGCAGCCTGGCCCTGGGTTGCAGCCTGTCGCACATCACGCGCTGCGCCACCGACATGGCCATCCGCCTGGTGCTCGATGAAGAGCACGGCAACAACCAGCGCGCCGCCGCCCGCCTGGGCATCACCGACCGGGCCCTGCAGATACGCCGCAAGGCAGCCTCCTGCGAGGAGCAAGCCGCTACTGCCGCGAGTATTGCCACTTCCACGACACCGCCGGCTGTCTTTTGATCTGCCTCACGCCAGCCGCGACAGCCGCAAAAAATTGCCGCCCGTGATCAACGCTGCATCGAGCGGCGGCAAGCCCAGCAGATGAATCTTGTGCAGTTCCAGCCCCGGATGCAGCCATGGACCGTCCGAGCCGAACAGGATCTTGTGCGGCCCCGCGCGGCGCACAGCCTGCTGCAGCAAGTCGAAACGGCGCACGCCGGAACTGTCCGCATGAATGTTCGGGTGGCGCACCAGATGGTCGATCAGCGCCAGCTGCGCCGCCCAGTCGTCGCCGAAGCTGCCCAGGTGGGGCAAGATGAAATTGACGTCGGGATACTGCTGCGCCAGCAGCTCGGCCACGGCCACTTCGCCGGCCGGGTCGTACAGCACGGGCAAGCCGAAGAAGCGCGCCGCGTCGCACACTTCGCCGCTGATGCGCGCATCAAGCCGGTGCGCCTTGATGCCGACAAAGCCGTAGCGTTCGACGGCCGTGCGCACCAGGTCCATGATGCGGCCCCGGTCGCGCCGCGCATGCACGAAGGCATAACCATAAAAACGCTGCGGATCGCTGGCCACGATGCGCGCCACGCCGTGGTTGGCGATGGCGTAGTCGGAGTGGAAGGCAGCGAACAGCACGCTGCGCGCGATGCCGGCCGTCTGCGCACGGCGCAAGTAGGCCTGCAGCGGCGCATCGCTGTCCCACGGCCCGCTCAAGCCGTCGCCGGGACCCGCATGGCAATGGCAATCGATGATCATCTTGCCGCACTATTGCCAGTCGCCCATCACGACGATGCGGTTGCCGCGCCGGCGCCAGCGCCCGCTTTCATCTTCCTGCTGCGGCGCAGGCGAACGGAAATGCGGCAATTGCTGGTGCAGGGCACGCGTCAGTGCGCTTTCCACGGCCCGCGCACTGCCATCGCCCTCGCCCGCCAGGCGCGCCGCCTGCCCGGCGATGCGCACGAAGCGGCGCGCCAGTTCCAGTTCACGGTCGGCCGGAGCCCCGCCCTCCGCTTCGCCTTGCATCTCCAACTCCAGTTCCAGCGCATTGCTGGCCGCGCGCCCCAGGGCCGAACCGAGCGCCGTGCCCACACCCGGTATCGGGATCATCGAACCGAGCGCGCCGCCGACAAAGGGCAAGGCCGTCTTGGCAACGGCCTTCAAGGCGCCGCCCAGCGGCTTGGCCACCTTGGCGATGCCAGCGCCCACTTTCTTGACGCCCTTCCACACGCTATTGAAGACATTGCCGAGAAACTGTTCCAGTTCCTCCTCGCTGGCCACTTCCAGCAATTCCATGGCCAGCTGCAATTCTTCCTCTTCGCTGAAGACGGCAGGCGCGCGGCCCTTGCCTGGCCAGGTCGCGCCAAATTCCAGCACTTCAAACGCGGTGCCGGCCCGCTGCCGGCATTGCCCGCATTCACATTCGAGTTGGTGCATGATGCTCTCCTTCGCAGTCGTCAAGATACTATCGTTGTCAGCCCCACATTTCGCCCAGCACGGCCATTTCCAGTTCGCGCCGCTGGTTCGTCAACACGCCGCGCCGGTGGGTAAACATGTCGCTGTGGATATCCTTTTCCAGGCTGCGCCGCTGTGCCGCCGAAGACAGTGGCGCCACATAGACGTCATGCGCGCTCATGTCCATGCCCATCATCTTGCCGCACAGATGATGCTGTTTCAGGCGCCGCCGCAAATCATCGGTCTGGCCGCTGTAGGCGCGCCGGCCATCCTTGGTATTGAACTCGATCACATACAGGCCCGGCCCCGTGGCGTTCGCATCGTTGACGGCCTGCGGAATCGCTCCCAGCGCCTGGTAGCGCAAGGCGGCCGCGCCCGGCACGCGGCCCAGGGTGGACGCCAGGATGGGCGGCACTTCGTCCTGCATCCGGCCGTCATCCTGGTCCGGGTTTTGATCCTGCCCCTGGTCCTGCCCCTGATTCTGGTCCTGATACTGGTCCTGATACTGGCGCGTATCCTGATACGGCGCCGGCTCCTGCCGGTCGCCGAATACCGGATACGGCGCCGGATACATGCTGGGGTAGATGGCCCCATAGCCGCCCCAGCCCCGGTAGCGCGGCGGCAGATATGGCAAGGGCGGCGGCGGATAGGACGGCGCATGGCGGGGC
>NZ_NRDQ01000234.1 GCF_002878455.1 Janthinobacterium sp. AD80 | reverse complement strand
GCCGTGGTGAAGGCGGCGCCACCGCCGCCACCGCCCGTGCCGCGCGGCACGCACTGGTCGTACGAGGGCGACAGCGGTCCTGCCAACTGGAGCAAGATCAATGTGGACTGGGCAAAGTGCGGCAACGGCAACCGCCAGTCGCCGATCGACATCCGCGACGGCATGAAGGTGGAACTGGAACAGATCAGCTTTGACTACCATCCCTCGTCGTTCAGCGTCGTCGACAACGGCCACACGGTGCAGGTGGGTGTCAGTGGCGGCAACTACATCACGGTGCAGAACCGCATGTTCGAGCTGCAGCAATTCCATTTCCACCGCCCGTCCGAAGAGCGCATCAACGGCAAGGCGTTCGAGATGGTGGTGCATCTGGTGCACCGCGACGCGCAAGGACGGCTGGCCATCCTGGCCCTGCTGCTGGAACGCGGCGCGCCGCAGGCGACCATCCAGACCGTGTGGAACAACCTGCCGCTGGAAAAATTCGAGACCATGCAGCCATCGATCCTGCTCGACCCGGCCGAAATGCTGCCGGCGCGGCGCGACTACTACACCTATATGGGATCGATGACGGAGCCGCCGTGCAGCGAAGGCGTGCTGTGGATGGTGATGAAGCAGCCGGTGCAGGCATCGGCGGCGCAGATGGCGCTGTTCAGCCGTTTGTATCCGTTGAACGCGCGCCCGATTCAGCCCACCAATGGCCGCATCATCAAAGAGTCAAACTGAAGCGGGTTCAGACCCGGCGGGACTGACCTCAATGCGCTGGCGGCCGACCCACTCGGCGCCAGCTGCCAGCGTATCGGGCTGGATCAGCGCCGGCTCGATGCAGATGAAGCGCGGCTGCTCGTCGCCAGCCAGGTCGGGCAGGGCGGCGGCGTCCTGTGCGCCGGGATTCCAGACGACGGCATCCGTGAAGCCCTGCTGCTCCATGCGCAGGGTATGGCTGCCGGCCTGCAAGGCCAGCGCGCCGGGCAGCTGGTAGTAGATGCGGTCTAGCTTGTCCGCAAACTGCAGCAATTCTTCCGCTTGCAGTGCATCCTGCGGCGTCTCGTCCGAATAGCGTACGCGTTGCAGGCCTTTGATGCGCGCCTGGCCCAAATCATCGATCGCAAAATAGGTATGCAGGGCCGCCGAGAACGGGAAGGCCTGCTCGCCCGTGTTGTGTACGGACAGGCTCAGGTCCAGCGCGCATGCCTTGACGGCCACGCGCAGGCGCAGGGTAAAGGCGTATGGCCAGGCGGCGGCGATCGCCTCCGGCAAGTCGGATTGTGTCAGGCAAAATTGCGCCCATGCCGCGCCATCGGTTTCGCCGCTGGCCGACAGCTGCCATGTTGCCACGCGCGCAAAGCCGTGGCGCATGCCGCTGCCGCGTGCGCCGAACTGGGGGAAGATCACGGGCACGCCGCCACGGATGGCGCGGCTGCCATCGAGGGCGGAATCGCGGCTGCAGAACAGGCGTTCCTGGCCATCGCTGGTTTGCCACGAGACCAGGTGGCCGCCGTACAGGGTGACGGTCGCCTGCGCGCCGTCGGCGGCACGGATGGTCACGGCCGGCAATTGGCCAAAAGTGCTGTTGCGCATGCGGGTGTCCATGTCAGGTCAAACGGCTTTTCGCCAGCGGCGGATTCTTCGCGAAATAATTCTTGATGCCCGTGACGATGGCATCGGCCATCTTGTCCTGGTAGCCGTTGTCGGTCAGCTTGGCTTCTTCTTCGGGATTCGAGATAAAGGCCGTCTCGATCAGGATCGAAGGAATGTCGGGCGCCTTCAGCACGGCGAAGCCGGCCTGCTCGACGGAACCCTTGTGCAGGCGGTTGATGCCGCCGATTTCGCGCAGCACGGCCGCGCCCAGCTTCATGCTGTCATTGATCTGCGCCGTCGTCGACAGGTCGAGCAGCACGCTGGCCAGCTGCTTGTCGTGGTTTTTCACGTTCACGCCGCCGATCAGGTCGGCCTGGTTTTCCTTGTTGGCCAGCCAGCGCGCAGCCGTCGAGGTGGCGCCTTTTTCCGACAGCACGAAGACGGAGGAACCGCGCGCCGTCGGCTGGATGAAGGCATCGGCATGGATCGAGACGAACAGGTCGGCCTGCACCTTGCGCGCCTTTTCCACGCGCATGCCCAGCGGGACGAAGAAGTCGGCGTCGCGCGTGAGCATCACGCGCATGTTCGGTTGCAGTTCCAGCTTGGTTTTCAGGCGCTTGGCAATGGCCAGCACCACGTCTTTTTCACGGCTGCCACGGCTGCCCATGGCGCCCGGATCTTCACCGCCGTGGCCGGGGTCGAGCGCGATGGTAATCATGCGCACCACTTTCTGGCCTGGCAGGGGGCGCGCCTCGGGACGCTGTTCCGGCCGCACGTCGGGCACGGGCGGCACGACGGCCACCACCGGCGGCGCGATGGCTACGGGCGGCTTGCCGCTCTCGGGCAGCGGCAGCGCGGGCGGCGGCGTATGCGTGTCGGACATCAAAGGCTTGGCCGGGTCGCTGGACCAGTCGCCTTTTTCGATCATTTGCGCGATCAGGTCCGGCTCGTGCACGGGATACAGGTCGAAGATCAGGCGGTGATTGTAGGAGCCTGCCGGCGGCAGGGTAAACAGCTGCGGCGTGACTTCTTCCTTCAGGTCGAACACCAGGCGCACCACGTTGGGCCGGTTCTGCCCCACGCGCACCTGCTTGATATAAGGGTCGTTCGACTGGATCTTCGCCACCAGGCCTTTCAGGGTGGGATTGAGTTCCAGGCCTTCGATGTCGACCACCAGCCGTTCCGGATCCTTGACGATGAAGTGGGTCGCCTTGAGGATGCTGTCGTTTTCCAGGGTGACGCGGGTGTAGTCCTCGGCCGGCCAGACGCGCACGGCGAGAATTTGCGCCGCCATCGCCGACATGGGCGCGAACACGGACAACAGCAGGGTGCCGCCGGCCTTGAGGACCGTGCGCCGGGTGATGGGCGAGGAAATCAAAGGTTCGGGGCGAATTTGAGACGGTGAAGGCATGACAGACCCAATTCAGAAGACGCTTGCAATTCTACATCACGGCCTGTGCCCGCAACGTTCAAATAAATATTCAGGTCGGCCGGCGGCAGCACCGGTTCGGCTTTTTCCGGCCATTCGACGATGCAGATGTTGTGGCCGTCGAAGTCTTCGCGAAAGCCCGCATCGAGAAATTCCTCGGCGCTGCCCATGCGGTACAGGTCGAAATGGATGACGTTGACGCTCTGGCCGTCGAGCTGCACCGTGTACGGTTCGGACAGGGTATACGTGGGACTCTTGACGTTTCCCGCATGGCCGGCCGCATGCAGCAGTGCGCGCGTGAGGGCCGTCTTGCCGGCGCCCAGGTCGCCGTGCAGGTAGATCGCCAGGCCGGGCGCCAGCGCGCGCGCCAGTGCGGCGCCCAGCGCGGCGGTGCCGGCTTCGTCATGGAGGTGGGCTGTGAAGTGTTCGGTCATTGTCTTCGGTATCGCATAAAATGGAGGCTCATGTCATTGTAACCGCCCGCGTCCCCGCCGTTTCGCTTAAAGTCCCCTGAAAACCCCTATGTCCGCCACCGTCACCGATCTTGAACTCCTTGCGCGCTCCATCAAGCAATGGGGGCGCGAGCTGGGATTTGCCGAGGTGCGCATCGCCGATGTCGACCTGTCGCACATGGAAGCGCCCTTGCAGGCCTGGCTCGATGCAGGGTATCACGGCGAAATGGATTACATGGCCAGCCACGGCATGAAGCGTGCGCGCCCGGCCGAACTGGTGCCGGGCACGGTGCGCGCCATCAGCGCGCGCATGAACTACCTGCCGCCGGCGCTGGGACCCGAGTGGCGCGCCCACGAAGCGGCGCGCGATGCCGATCCGGGCGCCGCCGTGATCTCCGTGTATGCGCGCGGCCGCGACTATCACAAGGTGATGCGTTCGCGCCTGCAGCAGCTGGCCGAGCGCATCAAGGGCGAGATCGGCGACTTCGGCTACCGCGTCTTCAGCGATTCGGCGCCCGTGATGGAAGTCGAACTGGCACAAAAGGGGGGCCTGGGCTGGCGCGGCAAGCACACCTTGCTGATCAACCGCCAGGGCGGCTCCTTCTTTTTCCTTGGCGAGATCCTCGTCGACGTGCCGCTGCCGGTCGATGCGCCGGAAACGCCGCGCTGCGGCCAGTGCTCGGCGTGCATCACGGTGTGCCCGACGCAAGCCATCCTGGGGCCGTACCAGCTCGACGCGCGCCGCTGCATCTCCTACCTGACGATCGAATTGAAGGGCGCCATCCCTGTCGAGATGCGCGCGCTGATCGGCAACAAGGTATACGGCTGCGACGATTGCCAGACTGTCTGCCCGTGGAACAAGTTCGCCGAGCGCGCCGTGGTGCCCGATTTCGACGAGCGCCACAGCCTGGGCAGCGCCGGCATGGTGGAGCTGTTCGCCTGGACGGAAGAGGAATTCAACCGCCGCATGGAAGGCAGCGCGATTCGCCGCATCGGCCACGAACGCTGGCTGCGCAACCTGGCCGTCGGCATGGGCAATGCGGCCGCCAAGGCCAAAGGCCAGTCCGACATCGTCGCGGCCCTGCTGTCGCGCCGCGAGCACCCGTCGGCCATCGTGCGCGAACACGTCGAATGGGCGCTGGCGCTGCACGGCATCGCCTAGCGTTTTTCAGGCCTGCTTCAGGCGCAGGGCCGACCATTCCCCGTCGATGGCGACCATCGCCACGCTGTCTAGTCCCAGCACCTGCGCATAGGCGCGGATGTCGTCGCGGCCGATATCGCTGCCCGCCTTGAGCCCGCCCTTGCGGTACGCCACCCACAGGGCGCCGCCGCTGAGCAGACGCGCCTGCGCCATTGGCAGGTACTGTTCCAGTTGCGCGCGGCTGCGCGCAAACACCAGCAGCCAGTCGGCGCTGGCGTTGTCACCTACCCGCTTTTCCGCCGGCAGCTGCGCCAGCAATTGCCCATGGTCGCCGCCTTCATTGAGCACGGCCAGGGCTGTCGCGTTCTTTACATACATTTTTTCAGCAACGGTTTTGTCAGGCATGGCGGTGGCATGTGGATGGCGGGAAAGGCGAGCATAACAAATTTCTCCTTGACTTATCGATATATCGTTATAAAATGGCCTCACCTACTAACGATATATCTTTAAAGAGAAAACATGAGAAACTCACATCACACAGAACACGGCCACGGCGGCCATCATCATCACGGCCATTGCGGCCAGCACCACCATCATCACGGCGAGCATCGCCACGAACGTCACGACTACGCCATGCACGGCCGCGGCCCGCGCGGCTTTGACGAGCGTGGCGACGGCATGGGCCATGGCGGCCCCGGTGGACGGG
>NZ_NRDQ01000233.1 GCF_002878455.1 Janthinobacterium sp. AD80 | reverse complement strand
GCTGCCGCTGCTGACCAGCGCCACCGCGCCGCCGTTGACATGCGGCAGGCCGGACGTATTGCCCGGATCCAGCTTGAGCTGGCTCCACAGGCCGCGCGTGTCGAGCGTCACGCCGGCGGCCACATCGATGCCCTTTTTTGCTCGACCTGTTCCGCAAGGTGATCTTCGCCGACAAGCACCTGGTGGCCAACTACGCGAGTCGCGCCAAGGTGCGCTTCAAGTACGCGTTGTTCTTCGCCGCCACGGTGACCCTGGGCGCCTGCCTGGGCGGCTGGAGCTGGTCCTACCTGGGCAACCGGCAACTGGTGGCCAATGTCGAGGCGGACATGCACAAGGTGCTGCGGCTGCAGGAGCAGCGCCTGGACCTGCAGTCGCGCCTGGAAGCGCTCGACATCCTGCAGGACCGCATCGAGCAGCTGGAGGCCTACCGCGAACAGCGGCCCTGGTCCTTGCGCATGGGCCTGTACCAGGGCGAACTGCTGGAACGCAAGCTGCGCGAGGAATACTTCGCCGGCGCGCGCCACGTCATGCTGGCCCCCGTGGCGGGGGCGCTGGAAGCCTTGCTGACGGAAATGAACGCCAGCGCCGAGCAGCTGCAGCCGACGGCGCGCACGCCGCAGACACCGGCCGCGCCACCGGCCGCGGCGTCTGCACCGCGCGCCTTCCAGTACCAGGCCGCCTCGCCGACAAACGTGGAAGACGCTTACAACGCGCTGAAAACGTATCTGATGCTGGCCGATAAAACGCATGCGGAAAGCAGCCACCTGAACGACCAGATGACGCGCTTCTGGCGCGGCTGGCTGGAGACCAACCGGGGCGCCATGCCGCGCGAGCAGATGATACGCAGCGCTGAGCGGCTGCTGACGTTTTACCTGTCGCAGGTCGGCGACCCGTCGTGGCCGCGCATCGAACAGAAGCTGGCGCTGGTCGACCAGGCGCGCGAAAACCTGCGCCGCGTGGTGCGCGGCATGCCGGCCCGCGAGCGCGTGTACGCCGACATCAAGGCGCGCGCCTCGACGCGCTTTCCCGGCATGACGGTGGCGCGCATCGTCGGCGAACAGGACCAGGCCCTGCTGGCGGGCAGCTACGCCATTTCCGGCGCCTACACGCGCCAGGCCTGGGAGAAATTCGTCGAAGGCGCGTTTCGCGACGCCGCCAACCGCGAACTGCAAAGCGCGGACTGGGTGCTGAAAAGCGCGTCCACCGACGACCTGACCCTGGAAGGCAGTCCGGAGCAGATCGAGAAAAACCTGGTGGCCATGTACAAGGCCGACTATGCGCGCGAGTGGCAAAAGTTCGTGCAGGGCGTGGCCGTGGCCGACCTGAAAGGCTTCGAAGGCGCCGTGCAGGCCATGAACCGCCTGGGCGACCCGCAAGCGTCGCCGATCGCCAGGCTGCTGACCACCATCTACGAAGAGACGTCGTGGGACAATCCGGCCCTGCAGAACGCGCAATTGCGCCAGGCCGAGCGGGGCATCATCGCCTGGTTCAAGGAGACGGTGCTGCGCCGCGCGCCGTCGCAGCTGACATCCAATCCTGGCCTGAACGCGCAGATCGACCCGGCCCGCCTGGACAAGCCGATGGG
Organism: Janthinobacterium sp. AD80; assembly: GCF_002878455.1. GTDB lineage: Bacteria > Pseudomonadota > Gammaproteobacteria > Burkholderiales > Burkholderiaceae_D > Janthinobacterium. The sequence continues at coordinate 4,694 of NZ_NRDQ01000233.1, read as the reverse complement.
GCCCGTGGGCCGCGAATTTGCCGGCGTGGCCAAGCTGGTGGCGGCCAAGGACAAGGACGCATCGCTGATGCGCGCCTACCTGGAAGCGCTGTCGAAGCTGCGCAGCCGTTTGAACCAGCTGAAGAACCAGGGCGACCCCGGGCCAGGCGCGCGCCAGTTCATGCAGCAGACCCTGGAGGGCAGCGGCTCCGAGCTGGCCGACGCCCTGAAACTGGTCGACGAGCAGATGCTCACGGGGATGAGCGATGCGCAAAAGCAGGCCATCCGCCCGATCCTCGTGCGCCCGCTGATGCAGACCTTTGCCGTCATCGTCGCGCCGGCTGAACTGGAAGTAAACAAGACCTGGTCGGCGCAAGTGTATGAACCGTTCCAGAAATCGCTGGCGCAGAAATATCCGTTTTCTCCGGCGGCGCGCATCGAGGCGAGCAACCTGGAGATTGGCCAGTTCTTCGGCCCCGACGGGCTGGTGGCAAAATTCGTCACCACCGCCATGGGTCCCCTGGTGGTGCGGCGCGGCGACGTGCTGGCGCCGCGCACCTGGGCCGACATGGGCATCAGCCTGTCGCCGCAGGTGGTGGCGCGCTTCCCCGGCTGGATCGCGCCGCTGGGGGCCGGCGGCGTGGCGGCCACCTCGGCCGCCGCGCAGACCGTGTTCCAGATCCAGCCTTCGCCGGCGCCCGGCACCCTCGAATACACGGTGGACATCGACGGCCAGCAGCTGCGCTACCGCAATACGCCGGCGCAGTGGACCAACATGGTGCATCCGAGTCCGCAGGGCGCGCCCGGTGCGCGCATCAGCGCCGTCACCTTCGACGGCCGCACGGTGGAACTGTTCAACGAACCGGGCCAGTTTGGCCTGAAGCGCATGATCGATGCGGCGAGCAAGAAGCGCAAGGACGGCGGCGTGTTCGAGCTGCGCTGGACGCGCGGCGATGTCAGCGTGGCGCTGGACCTGAAAATCACCAGCAGCGCCGAGATGACGGGCACGGGCACGAACGCCGCGCCGCAGGAGCAGGGCTTTCGCGGCATGCAGCTGCCCGAGACCATCGTTGGCACGCCAGGCGCACCTGCCGCGCCCACATCCGTACCCGCACCTGCCACCGCACCCGCCATCGCAGCGGCGCCGGCCGTCGCCGCCGCATCCGGGGTGGCGCCATGATGCGCGCGCCGCAGCAGGTGCGCCTGGGCTACTTCGGCAAAATCCCCGCGCGCGGCGATTTCATCAAGGCTTGCGACAACCACGTGCTGGTGCAGCTGCTCGACGAGTGGCTGGCGCATGTCATGGCGGCGCTCACGCGTGAGCCGCGCTGGAAGCTCAATTACGACGCCCTGGCGCCGCTGCGCTTTGCCTTTGTCGGCACGCGCAGCCGGCGCGCCATCGCCGGGCGCCTGGAAGCGAGCAGCGACCAGTCGCAGCGGCGCTTTCCCTTCATGGCCATGGGCGTGCTGGATATCGACGATGCCGGCGGCTTTGTCGCCTGCTGCCCGCTGGTGCTGGCACCCCTGTGGCAGCGGGTGGAGCAGCTGTCGCAGGGCATCGTCGCCAGCGCCGAGCCGGGACCGGCGCTGCTGGCGCTGGCCGGCAACGTGGTGGAAATCGATGCGGACGGCGCCGGCCACGCGGCGCAGCTGGCCGTTTTTTTGCAGGCGCAGACGGTGCACAGCCTGCAGGCGATGCTGGCCACGCCGGCCTTCCCCGTGACGGTGCGCGAACTGCTGCTGGGTCTTGGCCTGCTGCTGCGCCCGGTGCGCCAGAGCGGCCAGCCGCGCCTGGAGAAAAGCCTGGTGCTGCCGCTGCCGCAGGACGCGGCGCAGCGCGCGCTGGTGGCCAGCTTCTGGCTGCACCTGCTGCTGCCTTTTTTGCGCCAGGCCGACTTCGAGCTGGCCCTGTTCTTTGCGCATGTCGACGAGGCGCCCGTGCTGGTGATCGGCTTTTGCGGCGCTGACCCGCACGGCCTGCACGCGCTGATCGACCCGCAGGCGGCCAGCGATCGCCTGATCGTCTTCGACCAGCTGGACTGGGTCGAGGGCCAGCTGGGACAGGACGCGGCACTGCGCCAGCTGTCCGCCTGCCTGCAGCAAGGGCAGCTGTCGCTGCGCTCGGCCTGCGCCATGTTTGCCGATACCTTTGCCTGAAGGATTGCCATGAAATATCCGATAGCGTTTTTGCTGCTGCTTGCCGCCGCCCCTGGCCACGCCCAGGTGCAGGCGCAGGCGCCCGCCACGCCCCTGCCGGGACAGATCCTGGTGACGGGCACCCTGGCCGATGAAGCGGCCAAGGCGGCCGTGCTGGCCCGCCTGCGCGAACTGTATGGCGCCGAGCGCGTGGTCGACCAGATCGCCATCGGCAACGTGGCCGTGCCGGCCAACTGGCACGCCTATGTGCACAAGCTGATCGCGCCGAACCTGAAGCTCATTTCACGCGGCCAGATCAGCATCGACGGCAATAATGTCAGCGTGCGCGGCGAAGTGGCGAACGAGGCGCAGCGCCAGCAGATCGCCAGCGACATCGCCACCAGCCTCAATCCCACCTACATCGTCAACAACGGCTTGCGCGTCAAGGCAGCCGAGGCCGAACAGGGCTTGCTCGATGCGGCGCTGGATAAACGTATCATCGAATTTGACAGCGGCCAGGCCAGCATCACGCCGGCCGGCCTGGCCATCCTCGACGAAATGGCGGCCGTCATGCAAAAGCTCAAGGAGCGCAAGGTGGAAGTGATCGGCCACACGGACAACACGGGCCTGCGCGCCAGCAATGTGGCCCTGAGCCAGGCGCGCGCCGAAGCCGTGCGCGCCTACCTGGCCACGCGGGGCATCAAGCCGGAAGCGGTGCTGACTTCGGGCCAGGGCCCGGACCGTCCCGTGGCCAGCAACGCCACGGCCGACGGCCGCGCGCGCAACCGGCGCATCGAGTTCAGAATCGCGCAGTAGCCAGCCGCGCTTCCTCAATGATCACGGTAGCGTGATGGTCAGGTGCGCCGGCCGCGGTGCCAGCTTCACCAGGTCCGCATACGCGGCCAGCGTCGCTTGCGTGCCGCGCGTCAGGTGCGTTTTTAGGCCCAGGTAGGCGCAGATGGCCAGCAGGGCGAAAAAGCTCGACAGGGCCCACAGCGGCACGTCGCTGCGGCGCTTGTTGACCACCTGGTCGGGGCGTTCGGCGCGCGGCGCGAAGCCACGGCTCTTGCCCTTGATATGGGCGATCTCGTCGCCCAGGCGGCCCGTCAGGTAGCTGAGTTTTTCGCCGCCATCGAGCGCATATTTTCCCTGGAAGCCCAATAACAGGCACATGTGGAAGACCTGCAGCGCCTGCACGCGCATGGCGCCCTTGCCGCGCAGGGCGTCGAGGCGGTCGAAGAAATGCTCGCCCGCCAGCTGGTCGCCAAAGATCAGCAATTGCAGCGGACGCCGTTCCCACTGCTTGCGCAGGGCGAAGGGCGAGGCCAGGATGATTTCGTCGACGGCCGCGCAGAACGCATACTTGGCCGCCTCGATATCGTCGCCGTCGGCGCGGATCTTTTTCGCCTCGCGCTCGAAGTCGTCGAGAAAGGCCGTGATGCGGTCCATGAAGCTTTGCTCGTCGCCAGGCGCCGAGCCGTTCTTCAGCATGAACAGCATGTAGAAGCCTTCGTGCATCAGGTCGAGCAGGGCGCTGCCCGCATGCCGGCTGGCCGTGCCGGCGGGAGCGGGGCCGCGTGGCCCGAGCAGGGAGGGCGCGGCGCGCCGTTCGATGAGCTGGCTCATGCCGTCACCGCGATCAGTTCCAGCTGCAGCTCGCGTATGCCGGTCGGCACGTACACGGCGATCGACTGCGCCTTGAGCATCTGCTGGTACAGCGCGCCGCGGTTGTCGAGCGCAAAATAATAGGTGTCGGGGCGCACGGGGATGGCGGCGGGCACCTGCGGCGCGTGCGACAGTTTCACGCCGGGCATGGCCGAGAGCACGCATTTTTCCACGTCGTCGGGCGCGCCCACCTTGACGCGCAGCGGCACCACTTCCACCAGTTCGATGGCGGGCATGGCGGCGCGGATGGCCAGGTACAGGGTGGTGTGCTGGTCGATCTTGCCCGAATCGAGCTTGCCCAGGTGGTAGGACGGCTTGTCTTCGAGCAGGGCGATGGAAAAATATTTCGACGAGATCACCGTGTCGAGCAGCTCGCGGATGATGCCGTCGATGGCGTCGAAGCAGGCGCCCGGCTGCGCGTGGTCGTAGGCGGGCAGGCTGGCCAGCGTGTAGTGGCGCGAGTAGCTGAGCAGGCCGCCCGCCAGGCCCAGCAGCGCCTCGTACAGGCGTTCCGGGTGCAGGCCGGGGTGGCGCACATAGTGCATCAGGGCGGCGGCGGCCGTGCTGACCGTGTGCAGCAGCCAGAACGAGGAGACGTCGCCCGAGCGGAACTCGATCACGTTGCGGCTAGGTTCACGGTGGTGGCCGTGCAGCGCGCCCACCTTCGCTTGCAGCGCATCGAGCAGGTGTTCCAGCAGGGACTGCAAACGCGGCGCGCCGGCGATGGCCAGGCTGGGCGCCATGAACGAAGGCAGCGGCTCGAAGCCGCCCGACACGGTGCGCCGCAGGGTGATCAGCGGCAGGCATTCGTAAGAGCCGCGCGCTTCGCTGTCGGGTATCAGGCGCACGGTTTTTTTCAGGTAGGCCACGTCGGCCACGGCCGATTCCGTAAACAGGTCGGGCGTGGCGCGCAT
>NZ_NRDQ01000232.1 GCF_002878455.1 Janthinobacterium sp. AD80 | reverse complement strand
CGCGTCGCCCAGCGCGGGCAGGCCGCCCCACAGCGAGAAAGCCAGGTAGCCGGCGGCGCCCATGGCGATGGAAAGCAGGAAGGCGCGGTAGCGCCATCCCGACAGCAGTGCGCCGCTCATGGCAGCACACCGAAAGTGACCGCCAGCCAGCATGCCGCGGTCAGCAGCAAGTGGCGGTCGGTCAGCAGGTCGTGCGCGGTGTCGTTGCCCTGCGCGCGCAGGTGCAACAGAAACAGGTAGCGAAAGATGCCGTACACCACGAACGGCACCGTGTAGATCAGGTTAGCCGTGCCGTGCACGGCGATCGTGTCGCGGCTGACCGTGTACAGGCTGTAGCTGAGCACGGTGCAAGCGGCGCTGACGGCGATGAACTGGCCCAGCATCACGCCGCTGTAGTCGTCCAGCACGGGCCGCGCGCAGGCGCCGCCCGGCCCGGCGCGGGGGCCGGCGGCGGCCAGCTGCATCAGTTCCGCATGCCGCTTGGCAAAGCCGAGGAACAGGGTCACCATCAGGCCGCACAGCAGCAGCCATTGCGAGGGCGCGATGCCGATACCCACCGTGCCGGCCAGGATGCGCAGCATGAAGCCGGCCGAAATGACGAAGACGTCGAGTATCACCACGTGCTTGAGGTACAGCGAATACGCCACGTTCAGCGCCAGGTAGGTCAGCAGCAGGGCCGGCACGGCCACGCCGATGGCCGCGCCCAGGGCCAGCGCCGTGCCCGCCAGCAGCACGCAGGCGCACCAGGCTACGGGCACCCTGACCTGGCCGCTGGCGATGGGGCGCCGGCATTTCTGCGGATGCTGGCGGTCCGCCTCGGCATCGAGCAGGTCGTTGAGCACGTAGACGGCGCTGGCCATGGCGCAAAACGCCAGAAAGGCCAGCGCCGCGTGGGTGGCCGTGGCGGCGTCGCGCTGCGTGGCAAAGAGCAGGCCCAGCAGGACGAAGCCGTTCTTGATGTACTGGTGCGGCCGCAGCAGCCGGATCAGCGCGCGCATGGGGCGCTCCCGGTGGCGACGTAAATAAGTGCTTGCATGATCAAACTCCCGTTGCGTGCAAATACCGGGGCGGGCGAGCGTAGGCACGGCCCGCCCCGGAAGAGGTGAGCTGCCTTACAGCTGGAACAGATAGCTGAACTTGACGAACACCTTGCGGCCCGTGTGCATGTCAAGGTCGCGCGTGCGCTGCAGCAGCTGCGGATTGCCGATCAGCTGCAGGTTTTCCTGGCGGTCCGTGTAGCCCGCATACGCCGTCGTGCCGGGACTGAGCACGTAGCTGAACAGCAGGTCGCCCGTCAGGCGCTTGCCGCCCTCGATGCCCGTCAGCGCCCGGTTGGTCTTCAGGTGGCTGTAGTCAAGGATCAAGTGCGCGGCCAGGAAGCGGCTGTGCTGGTAGCGCAGCTTGGTGCGCGACAGCAGTTCGCGGTACACCATGCTGCCCGTGGGCATGCCCGCCACGCCCGCCTGCGTGCGCAAGTCGTTCCAGTACAGGGTCTGCTCGACGCGGAACTGGGCCACGGGCGTGAACTTCAGGTTGGCCGAGACGCTGCGCGCGTCGCCCAGGAAGGGCGCGATGCCGGGCGCCGGCTGGTAGTTGATGACCTCGTTCTGGCCCACGGTGACCCAGCCCGTCAGCCAGCTCAGCCATTCAGTGCTGGCCGCCAGCGAGTAGCCGGACTTGCGGAAGTCCAGGCCCGCGTATTTCTCGAAGCCGTCCAGCTTGTGCGCCTCGAAGGTGGTGGCGCGCAAGCCGTTGACGCTGAAAAACGCGTCGCTGGACCAGTCCTGCAGCACGTTTTCCTGGTCCCTGGTGCCCACGGCCTTGATGCTGGGGCCGGCGCTGACGAGCCATGGCGCGTCCGGGAAGTTCCACAAATACGACGCCGTCTGCGTGGTCTGGCGGATATCCGTGCGCGGAATGAAGGCCAGCGCGGGATCGAAGTCGCGCGTGATGTCCAGGTACTGGCCCGCATAGTTGAAATTGCGGTCCGAGCGGCTCGCTTCGACAAAGGCCAGGCGCCCGCTGTGGTCGGGCTTGCCCTCCAGGCTGGACTTGCTGTGCGCCAGCTGGCTGCTCAGCACCCAGTTTTCATCGATCTTGTAGCGCAGGTCGACGCCGGCCACCCGGTTGCTCTGCTGGCCAAACTTGCGGTCCGTCAGCAGCACGCCCACGTTGGAATCGCCGGCGAAGTCGTTCTGCACGCGGGCCACGGCGATGCGCGCCGTCTTGCCATAGTCGCGGCTGTCGCGCGGCAGCGCTTCGCCCGGTGCCAAATCATCCATCAGCAGGCCGCCGACGGACCAGTGGCCTTCGCGGCCCGTCAGGCGCGCGCCGTAGCGGGGTTCGGCGATGCGGCGCGAAAAGAACAGCGGCTGCGGCGTCGTGAAGAAACCCGAGTTTTCCAGGAAGAACGGGCGCTTTTCCGGGAACAGCACTTCATAGCGCTTGTCGATCAGCACTTGCGGCTCGTCCGACTCGACTTCGCTGAAATCGGGCTTGTACGTCAGGTCGAGCGCGAACTTGTCGGCCAGCACCAGCTTGGCGTCGAGGCCGGCCTGGTTCTTGTCGTCGCGTTCCCAGAAGGTATTGGCCGGGTCGCGGCCGTTCAGGGCGCGGCTGCGGCCGACATAGCCGTACGGAATCAGCTGGATGTTGCGCCCGGACGTGATCGGTTCGGGTATCTGCACGGGCGCCAGCTGCGGCACGAAGGCGGCCTGGCGCTTGGTGATGTAGGGCCAGTAGGAAAACTCGTTCAGGCGCGGCACGATGCGGCCCACGGCGATGCCCCAGTTCTGCACGTCGGCGCGGCTGAAGCGCAGGCTCTTGAACGGTATGGCCATGGTGACGACATAGCCGTCGGGCGTGATCTTGCCGTCCGACTGCCATTGCGTGTCGAAATTGAAATCGTCTCCCAGGCCTTCCGTGTGCTTGGCATCCATCTGCACGCCATACGGGTTGGCATAGAAGCGGAACGAGCGCTGCTTGTCGTTGAAGGAATCGATTTCCAGCTGCACCGCGTCGTCGCCGGGCAAGTCTTCGCGGCGGGCGATGCGCGCGCGCACCAGGGCCGGGTCATCCTTGCAGACAAAGACGGCGTACAGGTGTTCGTCGTCATACGACAGGTAGGCCTTCGTTTCCAGCAGCGACGGTTCGCCGTCGCCGGGCGCGTACTGGCGGAAGCCCTTGATTTCCACGCCGGCGTCGGCCGGCAGCTTGCCGACATAGTCGGCCAGCACGGGCGCGCGGGCGGCGCGGGGGATTTGCAGGCGCTCGTCGGCCAGGACGGGAGCGGAAAAGGCCAGCATCAGGCACAGGGCGGTGCGGCGCAACGGGGTCAGGATGGCTTGTTTCATGATGTGCTTTCGTATGGAGTAGGGTTCAGGCGGCCGCGGGCGACGCGGACGGATTGCTTGGGGCGCTGCGCATGGCAGCGGGGCGGCGCAGCACGGGCCACAGCCAGAAGGCCAGGGCCAGCAGCTGGCTGACGGTGGAGACGGCCAGCAGCAGGGGCAGGTGCTGCGGCTGCACCAGGCCGATCGGCATGACGATGGCAAAGGCCAGCCACAGCACGCCGAACATGGCGGTGCGCACGCCGCTGTGCATTTGCCCGTTGCGCTGTTCGGCGGCCAGCAGGCACCACAGCCACAGGGCGGGGAACAGCGCGTAGTCGTCGGGCACGAAGGGACTGCGCACGGCGGCCAGGCCCAGCAGGCCGAGCCAGACGGCGGCCAGTTCCAGGCGCGAATAGGCGCTGGCGCGGCGCGATGCCAGCCAGGCCAGCGCCACCACCACCACGCTCCACAGCAGGGCCACGGCGGCCAGGTGGCGGTATTCGATGCCGTCGACGCCAAACAGCTTGAGCTTCAGCACCAGGGCCGGCACCGAGTAATTGATGGCGACCACCGCTTCCAGGCCTTCAAGCTGCATCCAGCTCCACACTTCGCCGCTGGCGATGCGCGGCATTTCATAGCCGATGAAGTCGCGGAACGGCTGGGCGCCCAGCATGGCATACGCCAGCGCCGCGTACAGCAGCGAGAAGGCGATGCTCCAGGCCAGCGCGCGCCAGCGCTTGCAGAACAGCAGGTAGGCGCACAGCACGCCGGGGAAGATCTTGAACAGGGCCAGCGCCATGACGGCGCCGCCGGCCTCGTCGCTGCCGCGCTGGAACAGCAGCATGGCCAGCAGGGCCAGGGCGATGGCGGCCAGCTGGAAGTTGCCCGTCTGCATGGTGATCAGGGTGGGCAGGGCCAGCCAGGCGGCCGGCAGCAGCAGGGCGGCGCGGCGTCCCGTGGCCCCGCCTATCCAGGCGCAGACGGCCAGCATGATGGCCGCCACCAGGGCCGCGTCGACGGCGAACCAGACGGCGCGCATGGCAACAAACCCCGCGCCCAGCGACGCGGCCAGCTGCGGCAGGATCAGGAACGGCGGCGGATACAGGTACTCGTCGAGCTTGAAGCGGCCCTCGTTGCCTGCGTAATGGGCGCTGTCATAGATGTTGGACGCCCCCGCGCTGGCCAGCTCGGAAGCTTTCCAGTACGAGGAAAAGCAGCTGTGGTTGACATAGAAGGGGTCGTACCAGATGGCCGACAGCTGCGGCTGCTGCGGGTCGGCCATGAACAGGGCGACGCCGGCGATGCGCGCCACGGCCAGCGCGGCCAGCGCCAGCCACAGCAGGCTGAGCACGGGATGCGCGCGCAGCAGGCCGTCCAG
>NZ_NRDQ01000231.1 GCF_002878455.1 Janthinobacterium sp. AD80 | reverse complement strand
CTGGCGCCCTGGTGGCGACAGGCCGCGCCGCCCGTGCCCGTGCGCCTGCTGCGCGCCACCATCTTGCAAAGCACCCACCAGTTCGGCCCCGCGCTGCAGGATCTCGACGCCGTCATCGCGCAGGAACCGGGCAATGGGCAGGCGTGGCTGACGCGCGCCACCGTGCTCACCGTGCAGGGCGACTACGCGCAAGCGACGGCCAGCTGCGCGCGCCTGTCGGCACTGACGACGCAGCTCGTTACCGTCACCTGCATCGCCAACGTGGCCAGCGTTACGGGCCGCGCCGCCAGCAGCGAGCGCCTGCTGGACCTGACCTTGCAGAGGAGCGCCGGCGCCGCGCCCGAGCTGGAAAGCTGGGCCCTGACCCTGCTGGCGGAAATGGCCACGCGGCGCGGCGAGACAGCGCTGGCCGAGGCGCGCTACAAGAAGGCGTTGTCGCAGCAGCCGCGCGACAGCTATCTGCTGGGTGCCTACACGGATTTTCTGCTCGACCAGCGGCGCCCGCAGGAAGTCGTCACGCTGCTCAAGGACCAGCAACGCATCGACGCCCTGCTGCTGCGCCATGCGCTGGCCCTGCAGGCGCTGCCCGGCCAGCAAGCGCCATTCCAGGCGGCGAAAGCGGAACTGGCCGCGCGCTTCCACGCCGCCATGCAGCGCGGCGACACCGTGCATCAGCGCGAACAGGCGCGTTTCGCCCTGTTCCTGCAGCAGGATCTGCCCGCCGCATTGCAGCTGGCGCAGAAAAACTGGGCCATCCAGAAGGAAGTGCCGGACATGCGCATCCTGCTGGAAGCGGCTCTGGCCGCGCGCAACTACGCGGCCGCCCAGCCCGTGCTGGCCTGGGTGGCGGCAAATGGCGTGGAAGACGTGGCCCTGCAGCGCCTGATCAGGCAACTGGGGCCGCTGGATGGACAAAAAGTGAGTGCCGCCAGGAAGGCGGGTGCCCTGTGAAGCGGCGCGTAGTCGTTCTGTTCCTGTTGCTGTGCGCCTGGCTCGCACCCGCGCAGGCGCACAAGCCCAGCGACAGCTACCTGAGCCTCGCCGTGCATGGCCAGCAGATCGAGGGCCAGTGGGACATCGCCCTGCGCGACCTCGATTTCGCCATCGGCCTCGATGGCAATGGCGACGGCGCCCTGACATGGGATGAAATCCGCGCACGCCACGACGCCATCGCCGCCTATGCCTTGCAGCGCCTGCAGGTGGCCAGCGATCAGGGCGTATGCCCGTTAAAAGCCGTCGCGCAGCTGATCGACAGCCATACGGACGGCGCCTACAACGTGCTGCGCTTCCAGGCCACCTGCCCCGGCGCCGCGCCGGCCAATCTTTCCATCGGCTACACCTTGTTCGCCGACCTCGACCCGCAGCACAAGGGACTGTTGAAGCTGGCCAGCGGCGACAATACGCAAACGGCCATCTTCGACCCGGACAGCCCGCGCCAGAACATCTCGCTGGCCGCGCCCGACCGCCTGGCGCAGTTCGGCGCGTACGTGAAACACGGCATCTGGCATATCTGGATCGGCTACGACCATATTTTGTTTTTGCTGTCGCTGCTGCTGCCGGCCGTGCTGCTGCCTCAAGCCCACCAGTCCACACGCTCAAACGTGCCGCAGAATCCGTTGCCCCCCGCAGCAGAGAGTCGGGGGTTAAGAGGCGCATTCATCGACGTGCTGAAAGTGGTCACGGCATTTACACTGGCCCATTCCATCACATTGACTTTGGCCAGCCTGTCGCTCATCTCGCTGCCCTCGCGCTGGGTCGAGTCGGCCATCGCCGCCTCGGTGATCCTGGCCGCGCTGAACAATCTGCTGCCGCTGTTCCGCGGCAAGCGCCCCGTGGCCGCCTTTGTGTTTGGCCTGATCCACGGCTTCGGCTTTGCCAGCGTACTGCGCGACCTGGGCTTGCCGCAGGGTTCATTGCTGGCCAGCCTGTTCGGCTTCAACGTGGGCGTGGAAATCGGCCAGCTGGCCATCGTCGCCGCGTTCCTGCCCCTGGCCTGGCTGCTGCGCAAGACCTGGTTCTACCGGCAAGTGCTGACCGTCGGTTCGCTGGCCATCGCCGTGGTAGCGGCCGTGTGGCTGGTGGAGCGGATGGCAGATATCAAGCTGATTTCAGCGTAGCGACTGGGGATAGCGTTGCGGCCCCGCCACTGCCAGGCCACAAGTTCCGGCAATCGGGCTACAATACGAACAATTCTCAATCGCATCAAGGCCTGACTGTCCTGTGGACCGTGGCATGGAAAGGTTGCATGCTACGCCCCGAACTGGAACTGCATCGGCAAATCGAAGTCCTGTACAGCGACCATCACGGCTGGCTGCAGGGCTGGCTGCGCCGCAAGCTGGGCAACGCCTTCGATGCGGCCGACCTGGCGCACGACACATATTTGCGCATCCTCGCGCGCGGCCGCGCACCGCAACCGGATGAATCGCGCCAGCATCTGGCGCAGATCGCCAATGGCCTGGTGGTGGACCTGTTCCGCCGCCGACATATCGAGGCGGCCTACGCTGACGCCATCGCGGCGCAGCCGGAAGCGGCCGCGCCGACGCCGGAAATGCGCGCGCTGATCGTCGAGGCACTGATGGAGATCGACGCCATCCTGGCCAGCCTGCCCGCTAAAGTACGCGACGCCTTTTTGCTGTGCAAACTGGAAGGCATGGCCTACGCCGACATCGCCGCGCGCCTCGACGTTTCCGTCTCGTCGGTGGAAAAATACATCGCCCGCGCCTTGCTGGCCTGCTGCGCGGCGCAATGCGCATGAGTTCCCAACCCGACAGCCTGCCCATCGCCCCCGCCGTGCTGCAGCGCGCCGCCGAGTGGATGGCGCGGCTGTGGGCGGAAGACGCCAGCGCGGCCGATGCCGACGCTGCGCCGCCTGGC
>NZ_NRDQ01000230.1 GCF_002878455.1 Janthinobacterium sp. AD80 | reverse complement strand
GTTTGTGGATCAAAGCGGCTGCCCCGAACGGGCAGCTGACGTCCGACTCGCGCCGCGTGCAGCGCGGCGACGTGTTTTCGCCTATGCCGGCGCCACGCATTTCATCGCCGCCGCCGCCCTGCAGGATGGCGATGCGGGCGCCCTGCGCGCACTGGCCGCCAGCCTGCTGCAGCCCGGCGTGGCCGTCGGCTCCTTCATCATTTCCGATACGTCTGGACGCCAGCTGGTCAATACCGCCCTGCCCGCCACGCCCGCCCCGCCGCCGCTGCCGCAGAAATGGGCGGCCAGCATGCAGCGCACGCGCGAACAGGGCAAGCCGCGCCTGACCAGCCTGTTCGTGGCGCCCGATGGCCTGCCCCAGCTGGCCCTGAACCTGCCGCTGCCGCGCACAACAGGCCAGGCCTACGTGCTCACGGCCCTGTTTCCAGCCGACTACCTGCCACGCCTGATGCGCGAACTGAGCATGCCTGCCTACCTGGGCGCGGCCATCCTCAATGCCGACGGCATCAACGTGGCGCGCACGCTGGCGCCGCAGCGCTATGTGGGCCAGCGCAGCGCGACGCCACTGCTGGAACAGATACGCCAGGGACGCGAAGGCGTGCTGCGCCATGCCACCCTGGAAGGACTCGACGTGTACTCGGGTTTCCGCCGCGCGCCCGACGATGCCTGGACGGTGGTCGTCACCATGCGCACCAGCACCGTGGTCGACGCCCTGCTGCGCTCGGTGGTCACGGGTTCGCTCATCCTGGCATTGCTGCTGGGCGCCGCTTTCGCCCTGGCCTGGCGCGTGGGCGGGCGCCTGGCGCGCACCCAGCAGGCGCTGACCCAGCAGGTGCAGGCGCTGGCGCAGGGCAAGCCCTTGATGTCAGGCAAGCATACGGACCGCGAATCGGCCGACCTGGCCAGGGCCCTGGGCGCGCTCGAGCGCAACTTGCGGCGCCACCGCACGCAGCTTGAAAGCCTGGTGGCCGAGCGCACCCTGGCCCTGGAAAAATCCACGCGCCTGCTGGAAACCGTGTATGCGACGGCGCCCATCGGCATGCTGTTTGTCGACCGCGACTTGCGCATCGTCATGATCAACCAATACCTGGCCGCCATCAACGCGGCCAGCGTGGAACAGCATATCGGCCGCCGGGTAGGCACCATGCTGTTCGACGACGCCGTGCGCGCCGAGGTGGAACGCTGCCTGCGCCAGGTGCTCGAGACGGGCGAGCCCATCGTCGATATCGAGTTGAAAGGCAACAGCGGCCAGCAGCGCGACCAGGCCAGCCACTGGGTTGTCTCGTATCACCCGATCAGCGGGCCGGACCAGCAACTGCTGGGCGTGTCGGGGCTGTGGCTCGATATCACCGAGCGCAAGCGCAGCGAAGCGGAATTTCGCCGCTCCAAGCACCTGTTCGGCACCATCATCGAAAACATCCCGGCCATGGTCTTCGTCAAGCGTGCCGACAAGCTGAGCTTTGAGATGGTCAACCGCCACGCGGAACTGACCCTGGGGCGCTCGCGCGAGCAGCTGCTGGGCAAGACCGACAACGATTTCTTCCCGCCGCAGCAGGCGGCCGCCTTCATCGGCGCCGACCGCAAGCTGCTGGCGACGGGGCAGATGGTGGAAATCGAGCAGGAAGCGATCAACACGGCCGACGGCACGACGCGCCACTTCACCACGCGCAAGGTGGTGCTGCGCGACGATGCGGGCCGCGCCAGCCACGTGCTGGGCGTCTCGATCGATATCAGCGAACGCAAGCGCGCCACGGAGGTGCTGCACGCGACCACCTGGCGCCTGGAGCAGAGCGAGCGCTTCATCCGCACCGTCACCGACAACCTGCCCGGCATGGTGTCGTACTGGGGCCACGACTTGCGCTGCCGTTTCGCGAATAAGTTCTACAACGAGTGGTTCGGCCGCAGCAGCGCCGAACTGGCCGGCATCCACATGAGCGAGCTGCTGGGCCAGGAACTGTTCGACGTGTACGCGCCGCACGTGGAAGGCGTGCTGGCGGGCCGGCCGCAAAGCTTCGAGCGCGACCTGCTCGACCCGACGGGCCAGGTGCGCCATACGTGGACCAACTACATTCCCGATTTCGACGACAACGGCGGCGTGCGCGGCTTCTTCGTGCTGGCTTCCGACGTGTCCGAACTCAAACGCACGGAACTGCGCCTGCACGAACTCAACGAACAGATGGTGCGCGCGCGCGACAAGGCCGAGGCGGCCAGCATCGCGAAGAGCGAATTCGTCGCCAACATGAGCCATGAAATCCGCACGCCGATGAACGCCATCATCGGCCTGGCGCGCCTGCTGGAAGAGTCGCCGCTGGAACGGCGCGAGCGCAGCTATGTCGGCAAGATTCAGATGGCCACCCAGTCGCTGCTGGGCATCGTCAACGACGTGCTGGACTTTTCCAAGATCGAGGCGGGCCAGATGGTGCTGGAACAGCGCCGCTTCCAGCTCGAACGCATGCTGGGCAGCGTCGGCGTGCTGCTGGCCAGCAGCGCCTGGGCGCGCGGGGTCGAGCCCGTCTTCGTGCTCGACCCCGGCGTGCCGCCAGAACTGATGGGCGACGCGCTGCGCCTCGAGCAAATCCTGATCAACCTGGTGGGCAACGCCGTCAAGTTCACCAAGGAAGGCGAAGTGGTGCTGTCCATCCGCAAGGCCAGCGAGGATGCGGCCAGCGTGACACTGGAGTTTTCCGTGCGCGACACGGGCATCGGCATCGGCGCCGTCGAGCAGGAACACATTTTCGATGCCTTTTCCCAGGGCGACAGCAGCACCAGCCGCAAATACGGCGGCACGGGACTGGGCCTGGCCATCTGCCGCCGCATGGTGGACCTGATGGGAGGCGAACTCAGCGTGAAAAGCGAACTGGGCAAGGGTTCCGACTTCCGTTTCATCTGCCGTTTCGAGAAAGTGCCCGCCGCGCCGGAAAGCGCGGCCAGGGCCGTGCCCGCGGCATTGTCGCTGCTGATCATCGATGACAATGCCAGCGTGCGCGCCATGCTGGAAGACTGGTGCGCGGCGCACGGCTGGCACAGCCACAGCGCCGACAGCGGCGCGGCGGGCCTGGCGCTGCTGCGCCGCCATGCCGGCGGCGGTGCGGCGCCTGTCGACATGCTGCTGCTCGACGCGGCCATGCCGGGCATGGATGGCATTTCCATGCTGACGGAGGCGCGCGGCGACGAACAGCTGGCCCTGCCCCCCGTGATCATGCTGGTGGCCGACCAGGACAGCGAAAACCTCGAGCGCCTGGCCGACAGCCTGATGCTGGCCGGCGTCGTCTCGAAACCGGCCACGCCGGCACGCCTGCTGGCGGCCGTCATGGCCGTGCGCGAAGGGCGCAGCGCACCGTCCGCCCTGCCCGTCTCCACGCCGCTGTCGGGCCTGCTGGCAGGCATGCGCGTGCTGCTGGTGGAAGACAATGAAATCAACCAGGAAGTGGCGCAGTACATCCTGCTGCATTCGGGCGCCCGCGTGGCAGTGGCCGCCAATGGCCAGCTGGCCGTGGACATGCTGGCGCACACGCCGCAGGCCTATGACGTGGTGCTGATGGACTTGCAGATGCCGGTGCTGAACGGCTACGAAGCCACGCTGGCCATCCGCGCGCTGGGCTTGCGCGAGTTGCCCATCGTTGCCATGACGGCCAACGCCATGGACGAGGACCGCCTGCGCGCCATCGCCAGCGGCATGAATGCGCACATCTCCAAGCCCATCGATGTCGACGACATGGTGCAGACCCTGACGCGGCTGGTGCCGGCGCGGCCCGGCACGGCCGGCGCCACGGGTGCGCTCCCGCCTGGCGCCGCCAGCGCCGATGCCGTGGAGGTGCCGGCAACGGTGCCCGGCATCGACCTCGACGCGGCCCTGCACCGTTTCGGCGGTGATTATGGCGCGTTCCTAGCCCTGCTCAAGCGTTTCGAGAATTCGCAAGGCGACGCCGTCGAGCAAACGCGGCGCCTGCTGGCCGATGGCCAGATCCAGCCGGCGGCGCAATTGCTGCACCGCGTGTGCGGCGTGGCCGCCAACCTGGGCGCGGCGGACATCGCCAGCCTGGCCGCCGAGGCGGAAAAAGCGCTGAAGGGCGGCCGGCGGCGCGCCACCCAGTCGCTGCTGAG
>NZ_NRDQ01000023.1 GCF_002878455.1 Janthinobacterium sp. AD80 | reverse complement strand
GCCGTTGCCTGCGCCTGCAGCACCCGCGCCGTGCGGCGCGCGCCCTCCTCGCGCATGACCGCCAACGCCTGCTTCTGCCGCCGCAATTCGCCTTGCATGTCGACCAGCTGCGCGGCACAGGCGGCGCGGCCGGCGGCGCGGCCCCAGCGCTGGGCGCTAAATACGGCAGCGCCCAGCAGCAATAGCATGGCGAGTACCGTCAAGGGCGGCTTCATGCCAGCACCTTGCGCGCCGCTGCGTACAAGGCAAGGCGCTCGGCCAGGCCATTCACGCCGCCATTGACACGGCGCGTCACGCGCTCCTGGTCGCCCGTGTCGGCCAGCCGGTTCAAGCCGCGCGACTGCCAGAACCAGCCGGCGGAACGGCACGCGGCAGTCGTCTGCTCCAGCAGTTCCGGCCTGGCCAGCAGGTCGAGCTGCAAGGCCACGCCGCACGCCGCGTAATTGGCGCGCCCCGTCACCTGCAGCAAGCCGCGCCCCTTGAAGCGCACGCCATCGCCAGCGACCACATTGCCCAGGTCGCCGCGTCCTTCATAGACAGCGCCGCTGGCCAGTTCGCGCACGTAACGCAGCTGACCCGACTCATGGCCAACTTGCGCCAGAAACGCCGCCTGGCGCAGCGGCGTGGCAATATCAAACTCGGCCATCGCCGCGCTCAGAGGCGCCAGGAACAGGTTAGCGCGACGCCCTGCCAGTGGCATGATCTGCATCAATTGCGCGCCCGTCACAGCACGCCCCGCACATCCTTGACGACGGCGGCCGCATCGACCGCCAACTCGCCGATGTCCTTGCCGCGCCGCTTGTCGAACCAGCGCACGCAGGCGCCCAGCACCCACCAGGCGGGCAAGCCGGCCGCCACCATCAGGGGAGCCGCGATAAACAGGAAGCCGGTGGCCGGATCGCCGCCATACAGGCCCGCCACGGTTTTTGCGCTGTCGAACAGGCTGGGCCACCACGACAGCACGGCCGCCACGAGCAGCGGGCCGAGAAAGGTGGAAATGATGATGCTGGAACAAAAGCGGATGAACGCCTCCTTGGTGGACTGGGGCCACATGAACATGAAGCCCAGCGACGTGGCGGCGGCGCCAGCCAGCACGGGCACGCCAAACAGTTTGATCAGCGCGCCGCCGGCGGCGGTAGTTTCGATGGCCATGATTGCCTCTCTGTTGATGAAATAAAAAACCCGCCGAGGCGGGTTGACAGTGAATACAGCGGCATCAGACGACCTTGACCATCACATAGGCACGTCCGTCGGACTGGATCGAGATCACGCGACCTACCGCCTTGCGGTACTGCCTGTCGGTCAAATCATCCTCAGGTATTGCCATACCCCGGATGCCAACGCCATCCTGCACCGCAACGATATAGTCACCAGGCCGGGCCCCCAGTAGGTTGACGGGAACGCGGCCCGCGATGGCGATGCGATCCATGCGCAGACGAGCTGCTTGAAGTCTGGCATCGAACTCTTCCATCGCAGCGCAGTCTTCCTGCCTTGCGATGTTCCACTCTGCCACAGCCTGCAGATACGCATCCATCCTGGCATGCCATTCTTCATCCGTGTCGCCCGGTTCCCCCACTCCTTCGGCGTACTCGGACGGATTGGTCCCTGGAACGGCCACCTGCCCCATTACGTCTTCGCGACGCACTGGTTCGACAGGTTCCGTGCCGGCTTGGGCATCAGGACGCTGGCCCACATCTATAGCCCAGCTATCCCCGCCCACAAATGAAGGATCGGTAGACTTGATGGCGAACATGATTGCATCAGCCCACTTGTCAGTGACTTCATTGTTACTGGAAATACCTACAATCTGTCCCGGGAGAACATCAGCACAAAGAGCACTTTTACCCATATATTCCGCATAGTCAGTGCCTTGCGCATTGATCGTGCCTGCGGAAGATATACTCCGATTTGTGGTGCTGTTTTTGCCGATGTACATAATGGAGGCAGCACCATTCCAGCCCCCATTCCCATCGGAAGCGCGGATCGCAACGCAAGGTGCCGGAATACCTTCCCTGCCGATATATAAGAGTTCGTCAGCTTGCGCCGAGATACGGTTAATGACATGCCGGGTAGCGGTCACATCTGAACTGCCAGCTTTCAGCAACGGGACGTACACTTGACCATTGCCCGAGACCCGAAGCAAATCAGCAGTAATGCTGCCGGAACCGGTATCGCGCGCACGGACAATAAATTTGTACCCTTCCTTATGGGCACTGCTATTGCCTTCAGAGGACATAAATGACCAGTGGCCGGAGAAACTGCTACCCGACATTCCCGAAACCGCCAGACGCATCATTTCATGCGCTTGCCCGGCAGGTAAAGAATCCGGCATCAGGCTGCCATAAATGTAGGAAGGGGGGCTAGTATTAGAATTAACTGGACCACGAATGGCAATTCCTTCATTAAAGCTGGTGCCCGTATTTCTTCCGCCAATGGAAAGAGAAGTGACGCGTGGCGCTATGTAGATGGAAGTCGCTTCTGGCGCTGAGGAATCCCAGATAACTGTGCCAGGCACTGAACTCGATACTGCTGGCGTGGTGTAGGTAATCGCTTGATTTCCGAACAGATTAAAAGCCGCTTGGGAAAATGTACCTGAAAGAAAAAATAAGTAGACGGAAATCTGTCCGTCATCTTCCCTGTAAAGCAAGAATCTGACCGAAGTTGGGACAATCCGTGTACTGGACCACTCAACCGTCACACCGTCTCTACTCCCGATAACGATAGTCATCGCGGTAAGTTGCGACGAAGCCCACCCTCCGAGAACTGCATCAATCCGCAGCGACGCGTATGTATTTGCGTTACTGCCCGGCAAAGTAGCCAACTTAAAAAACCGCTGCCCATGCTCTGCCCCCTGCAAATAGTTGTAGCCGAATTTAGCGACACTCCCCCCGGACAATGGCAAATTGGATGCGACAACCTTATTGGGGTCAATCCAGGCAGGATCCATGTAACCGTTCGGCCCGCCAATTGGCGACTTTCCGACCGCTGGCGCATACGAAGCGACAACGGCGCCGCGTCCAGCCAACTCATTCAAGCGCCGAATCATATCCTTCTGGCCATAATAAAAAAAATCACCCATTTCAACTCCTCGACTTCATTATTGGTGGCGCTCGCCTGATCGGTCGTCGCCTGAAAACCGGACGTATCGCTGAAAGAAGCCCGCCGAAGCGGGCAATATCAGAGCGCCAGGTTCAAGCAACCTTGACGACGATGCGCGCACGGCCGTCGTCTTCGATAGCGATGACTTTGCCGACCGCACTCATATACTGTTTGAGCGTTATCTCGTGCTCGTTGATGGCGATGCCTGCAAGGCCTTCGCCATCCTGAACTGGCACGATGAACTGGCCCGGGACCGCACCCCGGACGTTGCATGGCACCTGGCCGGCAAAAGCGATGCGGTCGACTGTCTGGCGCAACGCTTCGAGTGCCGCGTCGAAGGCCTGGCCCGGTGCCTGGCGTGCAGCCCACTCTTCGTCCGTCTCGCCTGGCAAGGAGACCTTTCGGTACACGGGTTCCTTGGCAGGGATGGCGGGAGTGACAAGGACAAGGCCGTTATATACGGCATCAACAGCAGCTTGCGCCTCGCTGACAAGTTGTGGTTCGACCGTTTCGAGGATACGCGTCACGGATGCAGGACGGGGGCCAAGCCGCTGCGACCACTTGTCGCCGCCCACCATACAGGGGTCGGTGGATTTCACGGCAAACGAGACGGCTTCGCTCCAGCGGTCGGTAAGCTTGCCGTCAATGCCGATGCCAATCACCTGACCAGGTGCCACCGTGCCGCAGGATGCCGCCTTGAGCATATACTCGGCATAGTCCGCGCCACTAGCATTGATCGTGCCAGAAGCGTTGATGCTGCGGCCAGTTACCTGGCTGCCCACGTACAACACGGCGGTGCTACCCGACCACGATGCATTGCCGGCGCCAGCCAGCACCGCCAGCGTGGAAGTGGCCGGTTCTCCCTTGCGGCCGACGTACAGAATCTCTCCTGCCGGCGCCGTGTCTTTGTAGATCGTGTGAATGTCGCGTAGGGCTGCACTCGGGGAGGCCGGTCCGCAGCGCATGTTGCCCGGCCATGCGAGTTGTCCCGTACCGCTGATACCCAGTAACGGTTCCGAAAGATTTCCGCTGTTTTCGTCATAGGCCCGCAGATTCATCTTGTAGCCTTGGTAATAAAGACTGCCGCTTCCTGCGGACGTCGACCAGAGAAAACGACCAGGGAACGCAGCGCCGGGTATGCCTCCGACGCCCAACGCCGCCACTTCGTAATAGGCGTTGGCCAACAATGGCTTGCCGTCATTCGGTATCAATAGGCTGCTTTGCTGTCCACCGCGCGTACCCACATGTATGCTCTTAGGACCATTCAATGTGGAATTGGCCTGCAACTCGACAGCTCCAGGCCGAACTATCATGCCTGCTGAACCGCCGACACTCAACGCGTAGACAGCGATAGCATCCCACGAGTCCTTGGGCGGCTCTGTCCCAAGGAACTCCAGTTTTTGCTGAACCCACATATTTGAATCGATATAGCAGGACAACGTTGAAAACTGCACCGCGCCTACGTAAATTACGCCATCGCTGCCTATCCTTACCCCTTGGATATCGGAATGCTTGCCATCACCAGTGGCATACCAGGAGCCACGAATCTTGCCGTCGTTATCACAGCGCAGCAAAATCACCGTTTCAATACCATTGGACAAACCCTCGTAGGCCGAATAAGAAGTCGCGCCCGAAATCCGGATAGTGGCCTCGCCCCCCAGCGCGGCCACATTAAATTTGGCAATACGCCACCAGCCATTACTCAGACCAACATTTTGCTGCTGGCCAGCCCCCCTTACCGCCATAGTGACAAAACTGGGCGTCGTGATAGGCCCTGTCATCGAGCCACCAGTCAAGGGCAAGGCGTTATACGGTCCCGCCGCAAACGCATCATCCATCTGGTTGAGTTTTTCGACCACGTCGAGTTGGCCTGGATAAAATTTCTTGGACATTCAGATTCCTTCGATTTCAAGTGGAAAGGTATAGGTACCAAAATACGGTGTCGTCACGGCAGCCAGGTTGCTGGCCTTGCCGTACAACGTGTATTCCTGTTCGAGCAGGGGATCGGCGTTTTCCGGAAACAGGCTGACTAATATGGGCGTGTGCTTGCCGTTGTCGCGCAAGATGCGTGCCAGTCGCATGCGGTCATCTTCCTGCAGGTGGCTAAGCTGAAGGGTCAGCTTGTTACTGGTAGTGCCTTTCTGCGTCAGCAAGTCGCCCGCCTCGTTGCGGAAATGCGCGCTGCTATCTTGTTTCTGCAGGCCGGCGCCAAAATCGGCGTTGCATTGCGGCGACCAGTAATCGCCCACCACCAAGCGGCCAGCCTCGATGTAGCCTTGCGGATTATGCGTATCGTCCAGATCAATGATCATGTGGCGTCCGCGTACCGCCTCGAACCAGCCCATTGCCGCGGCGCCGCCGCCAGCGGCCCAGCTACTTACGCCGCCCCAGCGATACGCGTTGAAGGCGAGCGGCAAAATACCAAAGTTACGGGCTGCGAACGGCGCTGGAGCACATGCACGCATCCAGCCAGTGTCCAGCACAGGCGCCCCATCGCCCGACATGGCATACAGGCGAACACGCATGGTTGCACCTGAAGTCAGATTGGTAAATGGAAAAGCGACGCAGCCGATGCGTTCGGATGCTGGCCAGGCCATGACGACGCTTGCCCGTGTCCCCTCGGAGCGGTAGATATCAGTCTTGATATCGCTTTGCAGATTGGCGGCCACCAGGTCACCGGCCACTGTCGAGGTGGTCAGCGTCGCCCGGTCGGCTGCGTTATCTGCGACTAGTCTAAGATTAACCATGTAGGTCCTTTTTCTAAAGAAGGCTTGCAGCCTCGATCATCACGCCCGCACATGCCCCATCGCCGTCAGCGTCGGATACATCAGGATCGGTGACCGTGTATTGCAATCGAGTACCGGTAATAACTTCGAGAGTGGTTTGTGCCAGCTGGGTACCCAACGCCAACGTACTCTTGGCGAGTCCGCTGCCAGCTGATCAAGGCACCAGGCTGTCCGCAGGCAGCACCAGTTACGCACCCGCCTCCGGCGCCGTCAGCCTTGGCGACGTTGCCTGCAGCAGCACGTCGCGGTCATTCATGATGGTACTCATACGACAAACCCCACTTTCACATGTCCTGTCAGCCAATCCGGGGCCAGCGATACGACCTGCCCGGCCACGCCGTTTTCCATGCCGAAGCGCGGATGCGTCACCGTCACGGCCTGGCCCAGTTCCAGCGCCAGCATTTCCGCCGTACCGTCGAATTCATACGCCGTGCGCGGCAGCCGGCTGATCGCCAGGCGGCGCTGGGCCTCGGCTTCGGCATCGACGCGGCGCAGCAGCATGGTGTCCTGCTGCACCGGTTCCGCATCGAGCCGGTAATCGGCCTGCACGCCAGCGTCCGCACGGGTGGCGGTCAGCCATTCCGTTTCAAACAGATCCTTGTGCTGAACCGGAATACCCGTCTGCAAGCCACTTTGCACCGTCCAATTCTTGCTGAAGCCCAGCTTGACGGATGCCGTCGGCGCATTGCGGCTGACAGGCGCCAGGCTGCCGGCCACCATGTGCTGCGGCCCTACTGCCGCTGGCGTTCCGGCCGGAGGCAGGCTGATTTGCAGCAGCCGCAGTTGTCCCAGGCGGGACATCACCAGCTGCGCGCCCAGGCTGGACGCCAGCATCTGGCAGGCATTGAGCACGTTCGTGCGCCCGGCCAGGAACAGGCCAACCGCTTGCGGATGCGCAGCATCAAAGGCTGCCAGATTGGCCGTATCCAGATCACCATCGGCAAAGCGGTCACCCGCCTTGCCGTAGCCTGTGGCCAGGCGCCGCACCAGCGCCGCCACGGTAGTGGCGTAACCGGTGGCACGGTCGCCCTGCACCGACACGGTCAAGGTGCCGGCGGGCGGCGCAGCGAGGACGAAGGTGCCCCTGGCCTTGTCGGCCGTTGCCCGCACCGGCAAGCCGTTGTCGCGCACTTCGATGATTCCTTCGATGGCGCCGTCGTGCACCTGGTACTGCAGCAGGGCCGGATCGGCCAGCAGCGGCGTGATGTTGTGCACCTCGCCAAAGACCAGCGGCAGCACGGCGTCCTTGTTGGGCGTCGCGCCACCGAGCTTGGCCTCGCTGACGGGCGTGTTCAGGCGCTGCAGCTTGTCGCGCAGTTTCAGGGCCAGCTTGTCGCGCCCTTTCGGCGCGACGTCGGCGACCACGCCGTTGAAGATCATGCGGAAGTCACCACGACGCCAGCGCGGATCACCGATCCAGGCGCGGATCGGACGGTTCATCCACACATCATCGAGCCAGGCGTCACGGATGCCGGACGGATTGTGGATCTCGATATCGCCCGCCGACAGGCTCGCTTCGCCGCCCAGCGACAGCTGCTCGGTAAACTGCATGCCCGTCGAAACAATGGACTGGTAGGCTAGGTTGGGTGGCGTGTCATCGGGCGCCGTGACATAGGCGCCGGTGCTCAGGAAACGCATGCGTTCCTGGCCACCGCTACGCACCGCCACCTCGATCAGCACCAGGCGCCGTGCCGCGGGATTGCGCAGCCACGCGGCGAACTGCGTGTCGCTCATGGCCGCATTGAAGGTCTCGTTCATACTATGCTCGCTTTCGATTGACTGGCCCAGACTGAAGCCCTGGCCGCTTCCGAGGCGCCGGCCGACACCTTGTCGGCGGCACGTTCATTGGCGTCGTAATTGCTGCTGATGATGGCGCCGGTCTGCTGATCCTGGTCGGCGCGCAGCTGGCGCACTTCTTCGCGCAAGCCCTTGATCTCGGCCACCAGCGCTTCATTGGCGCCATCGCTGGCGCTGAAATAGCGCTGCATGGCCTGCGCCGCCGGCACATCGACCAGCATGTCGTCAGCCGCAGCCGCAGCGGCAACCGGCATGCCGAAAGAGGATCCGAACAGCATCCCGTCGGTGATGTCCGTCTTGCCGCCGGCACGCAGGGCGGCCCCCAGCGCATCGACGGCTTCCTGGATACCCACCGCCGTCTTGTTCAGGTTGATCAACTGCCCCACCTGCGTATCGAGGGCAGTCAGCTGTTTCTGCGCATCGCTCAGCTGCGTACCGGCAATCGCCGCCAGCGCCGCCAGATCCGCCTGCACCCGCGCCGCATCGGCCGCATAGGCGTCGCTCGACGATTTGACCACCTGGTTCGCCGTCAGGTAAGCAGCAGCCGCCGCCGTCAGCCCAGACTGCGCCGCCGCATCACCTGTCTTCGCCTTGGCCAATGTCTCTTCATACTGGCGCTGCGCCTCGGCCATTTTCTGCATCGGCGTCAGGGTCGACAGGCTGCCCAGCAGCAGCGAATCCTTGAAGGTGCGGATGCCGTCGCCGAACGTTTTCAGGCGGTCAATGGTGGATTTGAGGGCTGCCGATTCCGTCTCGTAGGCGCTGGCGATGTCCTGCCGCGCCTGCAGTTG
This sequence comes from Janthinobacterium sp. AD80, assembly GCF_002878455.1. Lineage (GTDB taxonomy): Bacteria > Pseudomonadota > Gammaproteobacteria > Burkholderiales > Burkholderiaceae_D > Janthinobacterium. The sequence continues at coordinate 25,850 of NZ_NRDQ01000023.1, read as the reverse complement.
GTCATACAGCGCCAGGTTCGATGCATCGACCGACGCCCGTTCGCGGGCACGCAGCTGGGCCGAGGTCATCGTCATCTGGTCAAGCTTGTCCTGGATACCCTTGCGCTCGTCGGCGATGCCCTGCTCCGATTTGCTCAGGTCTTCCGTTGCCGCATGCGTTTTTGCAAACGCATCGGCCAAGGCCATCAGGCCCGCATACTGCTCGGCGCCCGTCTTGGTGGCCAATGCGCCGGAATTGGCCAGCTGCAGCACGGTGTCCTTGAACTGCGCACGCGTGGTCACGCTGGCATAACCCAGCGCCGCCATCTGCTCCGTCACATGCTTTTGCACGGGCGCCAGGCGCTCGGCTTCGGTCAGATAGTTCTCGGCAAAGGCATTGGTCTTGTCGGCCAGGCCATCAATGCCTCCCGTCAGTTCGAGCAAGCGTTCGCGCGCCTTGATACTGGACATACCGGTAGCACCAAACGTCGCGCCGATGGAGGCGAGGACGGAATCGAGATTGGCGTAATTGGTGGCAATGCGGGTCAGCGTCTGAAGATAGCCTTCGCCCGCTTTCTGAAAACTGCTGATTTCAGGTGCTACCACGGTAGCCATCTGATCACCTAGCTTGCTGAAAACCGCCTCAAGTTCATCTTTGATTTCGCTGCTGCTCAGCCCCTTGAAGCTGATCAGGCCGATATCGAGCGCCATCGCATTCAATTTCGCCACCGCGCCGCTGCCACTCAAGCCCAGCAAATCGATGGCTTCCATGGCGCCGGCTCGCAAGGAACCTATCGTCAGGCTGAATTGCTTGAGCAACGTGCCATCGAGAACAACGTCATTGCGCTTGGTACGCGAACTGCTGCCAATACCAAAGAAGCCACTACTCTTCTTCTCGACATCGGCATACCCTTTCGCCTGGAACTGGCCATCCGATGCAGAACCGACAGTCTGGCCAGCAATGACATTGATCCCGCTATCCTTGATCGTCGTACTTTTAGCGCCGATGCCTAGCACGCCGGAGGACGAGCCAACGCTGTACGCCTTTTCGTCAATGGCAGTGGCACGCAAGCCACTGGTCCGCGCTACCATGTCCGCCATGCCGCCGATATTGTCGCGGATCGACAGCAGCGCACGCAACATGCCCGCCGTATGCGACAATTCGATTGCCGAATTTTGATTCGCCAGTTCAATCGACTTGGCAATGGAGTCGGATTTGGCGCTGCTGTCACCCAGCACGGTGCCAGTTCCCGCAGCTGCCTGGCGGTCTTTGGCCGTCGTATCCACCCCTCCACCACCTCCGATACCACCTATGACCTTGGCGCCAATCGCCAGCACGGCTGCGAGCGTCGCCGCTCCAGCAGCGATATTCAAGGGAAAAGGCAAGGAGGCGATCGCCTTGACTACGGCGGTAACGCCCCATGCACTTGCCTCTTCCGCAGCCAACCCCACCGACAGCGTGGATGCTCCCGCCTCACCGGCGGCCTTTGCCGTATTCAACGACAGGTTGGCCGCGACTTCACCTTCCTTGAAAAAGATCTTTTTGGCCATGGCTTCGACGGCCATCGCCACTTCGACCGCGCGGAAGGTCTTTTCGGCCATTTCCATGACCTTGTAACCTGTAGAATTTTCTTTGAAATACCCCTTAGCGGCGGAACTCATCTCCTTCAGACCTGTAACTTTCGCCCGGGCCTGGGCGGTTTCGGCCTTTTCGGTAGCAGTGGCAATCTTTGCCGCCTTCTCGCTATCGGTACCAGTAGAAGCATTGGCTGTCTTTACCGACGTGGCCAGCTCGAACTGGATTTCATCCTGGGCCTTTCGATAAGTCACCAGCGCAGACGTCATGTCGCCTATCGCCTTGCCCACATTACCAAACGCTTTTTCCAGCTTGCTGCCAAATAATGTCGCTGTCGCAGCGGCTTCCTTCCATTCAGCATCGCTGAACCGGCGCGCCGGATCGGCCTTGGCTTTGGGCGCGTCCTTTTTGACATCCGGCGCGGCATCGGACTGCAATCGCAATGGACGTGCGACATCATCGATATAGGTCTGGTAGCTGACTGCTTGCTGTGCCGCACCCGTTTTTTTCGCACCCGTTGCGGTCGCAGCCGCGGGCAGATACCCACTCCCCATGCTATCGAGACGCTTTTGAGCCGCTATCGCTGCATCGCGCTGATTCTCATACCATGTGCCAAGCGCCTTGGCCGCAAGCGCCTGCTCGCGCGTCATTGCCAACTGTGCGCGCAACGCCACGGTACCCAGGCTGATTTCGCTATTGACCGAGCGGGTACGCTCCTCCAGGCTCAAATTGGCGGCGGCCAGGTCGCTCACCGCCTGCGTCCCCGCCTTTACTTCCGCCGTGTTCACGGCAATCTTTAACTCAGTTATCTCTGGCATGGTTGGCCCATAAAAAAGGCCGCGCATGGCGGCCTGGTTGGAAAAAGCCAGCATGTTCGCTGGCGACATGGTGCGCAGTAGCGCACTGCTACGCCTTCGCATGCTGGTGCGACAAAAACAGCGCGTCGAGCTGGTCCAGCAGCTGGTGCTCGAACGGTTCGATGGCGATGCCGTGGCGCGCCTGCCAGGCGAGGATTTCCGTGCTGGCGATGGGATTGACGGCCATGCCGTTCTGCCGCTTGCGGTTCAGTTGCGCAAACCATTCCCACACGTGGGCCAGTTCGAACGGCATGGGCGGCGTCGCCTCTTCGGGCGGCGCGCGGTACAGCGGATGGCGCCGGGCGGCGTCGAGATGCTCGCCCTTGGCGTGGCCATCGGCCGCGCGCGCGCCGCGCTCGAACTGGTGGCCCGCGTAGCGCAGCAGGCTGGCCGTCAGAGTTTCAAAAAATTCGACTCGTTTTCCAGCGCCGTGGTGACTTTTTCCTGCCAGGTCGGGTACTTCTCGAAAGCCGCTTCCAGCAGGGCAGCGTCGAGCGGCACGGGCGCGCCATTGCTGGTGAAGCCATACCAGCCCGTGACCACGGCCAGTGCCAGGCGTTTCTGGTTACCGTCGATGGCCTGCACCAGCAGTTCCGCGCCTTCGTCCGTCGAGGCGTCGATGGCGGTCTTGCGGCGCGCCGACTTCTTGTAGCCTTCGGCGCGCACGGCGTTGTTAGCCAGGCGATACTGCTCGCTGTTCTTGCCGACGATGGTCAGGCCGGCCACCGCTTCGCCATCGGCGTCGAAGATGACGGGCACGTCGAAGGTGACGGGAGCGGCCACCGCGTTGAGGTTGCCGATGTCGAAACCTGCCTGGATTTTTTGTGCGTTGTTCATGTGTGCTGCTTTCTTGATGAGGATAAGAATAAAAAAGGCCGCCATCACGGCGGCCCTGGTACAGGTGCCTGCTGCTTACAGCGCGCTGTCCTGGATGCTCAAGGTGGTCGCTTCATGCTGCGCGTCATTGCCCTTGTAGCGCAGGACGTCGAAGGCGCAGGTGACGATCTTGTTTTTCTCGCCGTCGTCGATCTTGGCCGAGGTGATCTTGATGCGGCCCATGGCCAGCGCCAGCACTTCGGCGTTCGGTGCCGTGCCCGACGCCATGGCGTAGGCCAGCGGGATTTCCGTCTCGGACTTGAAGTAATCGAGGTAGGTGGCGTCCTGCAGCAGCACCGTGAACTGGCCCGAGCCCATGACCTTGCCGCGCGAGGCGGCCGTCGCGTACTTCGAGCCGATCACCGGGTCGACCTTGACCTGGCCATCCAGCGAGACGGACATGCCGGTGCAGATCTGCGAAGGAATGCCGTTTACCGACAGCATGGCCGTGGCGCCCGAGAATTTGCCGTTGCCTGGCGCGGCCACTGGTGTGGCGAAATGCGGCACGGCCGTGGTCGGGCCTTCCGCCTTGCCCATCAGGGTGAAGTCCAGGCTGGTGATGCCGTTCGGCTGCACGGCGATATCCATCTTGCTGACCAGCTGGTCGACGAAGCTGCGGTGCACGCCGATGTTCGGGTCCTGCACTTCGGCCGTGAACCAGTCGGTGGTGTGGCCCGTCAACGGGGTGAAACTGCGCTTGCCCACGGCCGCGACGCCGACCGAGTCGCCGGCCGCCTTGACGATCATGGCCGAGCCGTCCATGAACTGACCATTCAGGTTGGTGGCGGTGACGGACGTGACAAAAAAGTTCTTGCCGTTGTTGGCCGCGGCCGGTGCCGTCATGCCGGTGATGCGCACCACGCTGCCGGCACGGAAGCCTTCGGCCAGCCAGGAGCCGGCGCTGCGGGTCAGGCCCGTGGCGGCAGCGGCAATGGTGGTTTGCGCGGCAGCCACGCCGCCGGCCGTGAAGTCGCGGCGCAGCAGCGCGGCCATCAGCGGCGCATACGTGCCGCATGCCGCTTCGGCCTTGATGGCGCCCGTGGTGCGGAAGTTGCCCAGGCGGGTATCGCCCTGCTGCTGGCTGGCGTCGATTTCGGCGCTGGCGTATTTGTCCGCTTCCGTGTCGAAGGTGGCGGTGACACGGGGATAAATCTGGCCGCCGCCGGCGGCAGCCTTGCTGCCTTCGGCGCTTTGTTTGCTGATAACGATCAAGCTGTCGATACCGTTTGCTGTCGATGCCATAAGTAATACCTTTCGTGGGATGAAAAAAAGACCGCATCTGCGGTCTCGGGAGGGAACAACTGGAATTCAGGGGAAGAAACGCAACAGCCCGCACGCGGCGAAGCGGCGGGCTGGCGTCGCCGCATCCGGGTGGCGCAGGGCCGCGCCGGATGGGGCTTGGGCGAAGTACGCCATGATGGCGGTTCGCTGCGCTGATTTCCCCTATCGGTGGCACGCCGGCGGCGCGCCTATTACGAGTGGGGAAGCATGTAGTCTTGCTATACCGCGGTGTTGCTGGTGCGGTCACTGTTGCTGCTGTTTGCTGCTGTTTGCTGCTGTTTGCTGCTTGGGCGAGACTCCATTGTAGGAGGATTTTTTTCATCGCCAGGCATATTGCAGAATTTTTTTCAATGCCCCAGCCGGCGCATGGCACGGGCACCGTGCGACTGGAAGATGGCTTCCAGCTCGCTGACCATATCCTTGATGCGCTCGAGCTCAAAACCGCCGGAGCAGGTAATCGGCGCCTCGCCGCTGCCCTGGCAGCCCTTGCACACGAGCGGCGCGCCCGCCGTAGCGGAAGCGACCACGCCGGTACCGTGGCAAGCCTTGCATTTGCTGTCGAGCCAATGCGCGAGCGACGCTTCAGCCACGCGGCGGTACAAGGTGTTGGCCGCCTGCGCATCCCAGGCGGTGTTCGCCTTGACCCAGCACCGCGCGCGGCCCTTGTGCGTGACGGCCTGCGTCCACGCGCGCAGCAGCTGCGCCAGGTTGCCGGCATTGCCTTCGAACAGGCGGCTGATGGTGCCGTCCGCATACTTGACGCGGCACAGCAAGGCGCCCATGTCGCCGGCCAGCGCGGCGGCGGCGATGACATCCAGGTCGTGGTGGACGGCATCGTCGCGCAAATTCCGCGATGACAGCGATGCGATGAATTTTTCTGCAAACCCCATGATTTCTCCTCGTTCCTCGTTGATACTAATCGTTGTTACCAGCCGGGCCAAACAGCGCCGCCACCAGCGGATCGCGGCTCACCGAGCCGCGGGGCCAGCTGGCCGTGCGGCGCACTTGCGGCGGCAGCTCGGCCCAGCCATCGGCATCCTCGTCCTGTTCGCCCGGCGCGTACAGGGCGGGCCGCTGGCGCCCCGGCTCCGTGCAATGGCGCTGCGCCAGGTGGATCTGCCCGATGCCGCACATGTGGCGCAAATAGCGGCTCATGGTGCCGGCATCGAGTCCCAGCAAGGCGGACAATTGCGCCGCGCTGGCCTGCCCGTGCTCGCCGATGTACTGCGCGATGCGGGCGATATGCAGCTGCGACTTCCTGCTGCGTCCCTGTATCTGGCGTCCCTGCCGTGGCGCCCCCCTGCTTTCAACCAACTGACTGCTGTTCAACATCTGCCTGACCTCCCGTGGTGCCGCCAGCCCGCAGACGCTGTTGTGCGAATTTGCGACAGGCAACAACTGGACTTTAGCAATCGCTAATGTTAAAGTCAAGCATTTGGTAATTTATCAAACGGTAAATTTCAGGTTTAATGTGGAGATGAATATGTATCAATACAGACGCGACCGCCTGCTGGCCCTGATACGCGATCACTACGACAACACGCGCAAGAAAATTTCCGACGCCAGCGGTTGGAGCGAGGCCCGCATCTCGCAAATCCTCTCGCCCACGTACCGCGAGGGCCGCGCCTTCAGCGAGAAGATCGCGCGCAAGCTGGAAGCGGACCTGCGCCTGGACGGCATGTACTTCGACCAGGGCGCGGCGCCCGACCAGGCGGCCATGTCCGCGCGCGCCCTGGGCGCCCTGGGCGAGGTGCAGCCGGTGGTCGTGGCCGATGGCGAAGATGAACGCTTCTACCCGATCCGCAAGGTAAAACTGCGGCTGTCGGCCGGCATCACGGGCTTTGCCATCGAGCCGGAAACGCACGACGGCAGCACCATCAGCGTGCCGCGCAGCTGGGTCGAACGCAATGGTTTTCATCCGGAGCGGCTGGTCGCCATCAAGGTCAAGGGCGAGAGCATGGAGCCGGCCCTGTACGAGGACGACGTGGTGATCATCAATACGGCCGACAACCGGCCCGCCGATGGCGTGGTGTTCGCCGTGAACTACGAAGGCGAGCCGGTGGTCAAGCGCATGGCGCGCGATATCGGCGAATGGTGGCTGACGTCGGACAATCCCGACCAGCGCAAGTACCACCGCAAACTGTGCCGCGGCAACGAGTGCCTGATCGTTGGCCGGGTGGTGCGCAAGGAAAGCGACCGCATCTGATACCGGAGTTTATCGTTTGATAAACTCCGGTAATGTACCGTCTGTTTAAGCCAGCGCCGTCTGGATCTGTTGCAGCGCGGCCGGATCATCCATTGACGTCAGGTCGCCCGGGCTGCGCCCTTCGCAGATGGCCTGGATGGAACGGCGCAGCAGCTTGCCCGAGCGCGTCTTTGGCAGCTGGGTCACGAACAGCACGCGCGCAGGCCGCGCCACGGCACCCAGCTGGCGGTCGACGACGGCCATCACGTCGCGCTCCAGCCGCGCCTTCGCCTCCACGCTGTCGAAGCCCTGCGGGTTCTTCAGGATCACGAAGGCCATCGCCACCTGGCCCTTGAGTTTATCCTCCACGCCGACCACCGCCACTTCCGACACGTTCGGGTGGCTGGTGATGCTTTCCTCGATTTCGCGCGTGCCCAGGCGGTGGCCGGCCACGTTGATCACGTCGTCCGTGCGCCCGAGAATGAAGTAATAGCCATCGGCGTCGCGCACGCCCCAGTCGAAGGTGGAATACACTTGCCGGCCGCTGAAGGTGGACCAGTAGGTATCGACAAAGCGCGCATCGTCGCCATACACCGTCTGCATGCAGCCGGGCGGCAGCGGGCCTTCCAGCACCAGCACGCCCTTCTCGTTGGCGCCGCACTCCTCGCCCGTCGCCTCGTTGAGCAACTTGACCTGATAGCCGTACATGGCCAGGCCGGGGCTGCCCAGGCGCGTCGGCGTATCCGCTACACCTTTCGCGACCGACAGGATCGGCCAGCCCGTCTCCGTCTGCCAGTAGTTGTCGATGATGTCGACCTTGAGTTCGTCGGCGATCCATTGCGAAGTGGTTTCATCGAGCGGCTCGCCCGCCAGGTACAACGCCTTCAGGGAAGACAGGTCGTGCTTGCGCATCAGTTCCACCGGATGCTTGCGCAGCACGCGGATGGCCGTCGGTGCCGAGAACATGCGCGTGACCTGGTATTTCTCGACGATGCTCCACCAGATGCCCGCATCGGGGCAAATGGGCAAGCCCTCATACAGGATGGTGGCCATGCCGGCGATCAGCGGGCCGTAGACGATATAGGAATGCCCCACCACCCAGCCGATGTCCGAGGTGGCAAAGAAAGTTTCGCCGGGCTTGCCGCAGAAGGTGTACTGCATCGACGACGCCAGCGCCACCGCGTAGCCGCCCACGTCGCGCTGCACGCCCTTCGGTTTGCCCGTCGTGCCGGAGGTGTACAGCACGTACGACGGCTCGTTCGCTTCCAGCCAGGTGGCGGGCACACGCGCATCCAGCTGCTGTTCGCGCAAGGCCGCATAATCGACATCGCGGCCCGGCGTCAGCTCCATCGGCACCAGATGGCGGTCGACCAGCAGCACATGTTCGGGCTTGTGGCCGGCCAGGCGGATGGCTTCATCAAGCAGCGGCTTGTAAGGGATCGCCTTGCCATTGCGCGAGCCGGCATCGGCGGAAAACACCAGCTTGGGCTGCGCGTCGTCGATGCGGCTGGCCAGGCTGTTGGCGGCAAAGCCGCCGAAGACGACGGAATGCACGGCGCCGATGCGCGCGCAGGCCAGCATGGCAAACGCCGCCTCGGCGATCATCGGCATGTAAATTAACACGCGGTCGCCCCTGGTCACGCCCAGCGACAGCAGGATGGCGGCGCAGCGCTCCACTTCGCGCTGCAGTTCACGGAAGCTGTACGTCCGCTCCGTATTCGTCTCGGTGGAAATGGCGATCAGCGCGGCGGCATCGCCCTGGCTATCGACCCAGCGGTCGACGGCGTTGTGGCACAAATTGGTGGTGCCGCCCACGAACCATTTGGCAAATGGCGGGCGCGAATAATCGAGCACTTGCGAAAACGGGGTGTTCCAGTCGATCTTTTCCGCTTCCTCGCGCCAGAAAGCGTCAGGCGTGTCGATCGAGCGTTGATAAAATGCTGCGAAATTCATGTCTCCTCCGGTAAGCTTGCAATCTGTCGTTGTTATTTGTTCGTATATCTTGCGCTTATTTATATATTGCGCTTGTTTGTGTGTGTATGCGTCCTCCAAAATGACTATCTTGCGTAGCGGGCAACTGATTTGAAAACAATCGTGGCTGCGCCGCCGCGCAGCTGCCGCGTTCCTGCGCGATCCGCGCGCGGTTTGCCGCCAGGCTGGCGCCTTCGAGCGGCATGCCGAACTGCCCGTCGCCAGCAGCGATCTCCTGCGGCGCCATCAGGCGCTGCAGCACGATGTCCCCCAGCGCCTTCTTGAAATGCCCCGCTTCCCAGTACCAGCGGGTGGCCGCGTCCCGCTCATTGGCAGCCGGAATGTGCTCGCAGTTGTATGCGCCATAGCCGCTGAAATCCGTCAGGGAAATGCGCGCGTGCGGGAACCGCACCCTGACGTCGCCGATTGCCAGCACCAGCTGTGCCTTCCACTCGTCGAACAATGGCCACAGCCCTGCCGCTTCAAACATGGCCAGCATTTGCGCGTGATACGGATAGATCACCAGCTTGATGTCGGCCTGCGTGGCCGCCATCGCCAGCAAAAAGGCACGCAGGGCGAGAAAGTCGTCGGTGGCAAGGCCGCGCGTCGATTTGCGGCCCAGGTTGGCGGCGCTTTCCCGCGCCCGCTGCGCAAACATCTTGTGGTAGCCGTCCCGGCGCACATGCGCGCCATATTCCTGCAAGGGATTGAAGCCGTCAGCAGACATGCTGGCCGCCTCGCCGTCACGCTGGATGCGCAGCGTATGCACGGCATCCTTGACGGAGGCCAGCGAAAAAATCGCGTCGAAGCGCCAGTCGGCGCGGCCCTGGGCGGGCGACACGCCGGCTGGCGCCGGGCGTGCGGCCGGCGCAACGGCGGGGTTGAGAAAATCAATGAATTCCAGCCCCACGATGACCGTGCTCGGATAGATGCCAGCCTGGCGCAGTTGCGCGAACTGGCTGGCGGCCGTCGCCAGCCCCGTGCCGGGTATCGCCAGGTTGTAGCCGGCCCCCAGCGCTGCGAGGGCGCTGGCGCGTGGATCGAAGCCGATTTCCGCGCGCGAATTGCCTAGAATGATGAATTGCGGCCGCCGGCGCAGCGCGTGCTCCTGCTTGATCTGGTTCTGGTAACGGCTCAAGCCCGGCTTGACGGCATTGAAACCGGTACGCCGGACGACGCCATACAGGCCGTAAGGGTCGACAATGACCACGAAAGCGCCCGCCAGCATGGCGCCGCCCGCCAGCAGCAGCGCCAGCATGGCCAGGTAGGATTTGAAGGAGGATGCCGTCACGGTTCGCTCCCCTTAGAATTGGAAATACAGGAATTCGGCGGGCCGGTTCAGGGCCAGCATGCTCGCCAGCGCCAGCACGGCGATGGCCGCCGCCCACGCGGGCGAAGCGCGCCAGGTGAGCCAGCGCTCCGCTCCTGCCTGGAAATCCAGCGCCGGGTCGAAACGGCGCATGATCTGCTGCGTATTGGGCAAGGCAAAGGTGATCAGCGCCGCCACCGCGATCCACGTCCACGTCTCGATGAAGAGCGTGCCGCCGCCCAGGTAATAATCGATGCCCATGCTGGCCAGCAGCGGCTGCAGCGGCTGCAAATGCGGCGCCAGCGCATCGGGCAAGGCCAGGCCAAAGCCGCCCGCCATGCCCTTGATGATCGTCAGGGCGGTCGGCATGTCCGGGGCGCGGAAAAAGACCCAGGCAAGGCAGACAGCGGTAAAGGTGAGCAGGATCGCCATGGCGTTGCCCGCCCGCGTGTCTGCCGGCAGGTGGAATCTGCGGGTGAATGCGCACCAGCCCTTGTGGATGGCCAGGTAGGCGCCGTGCAGCGCGCCCCAGACGATGAAGTTCCAGCCGGCGCCATGCCACAAGCCGCCCAGTACCATGGTGATCATCAGATTGCAGTAGCGCCGCAGCGGGCCGCAGCGCTTGCCGCCCAGCGGGATATACAGGTAATCGCGCAGGAAGCGCGACAGGGTCATGTGCCAGCGGCGCCAGAACTGGGCGATATTGCGCGCCTTGTAGGGCGAGGCGAAATTGAGTGGCAGGCGCACGCCAAATAGTCTCGACAAACCGATGGCCATGTCGGAATAGCCGGAGAAATCGAAGTACAGCTGGAAGGCATACGCCAGCACGCCAGCCCAGGCGATCAGCAGCGAAGGCGCCTCGGGATCGTCGAACAAAGGCGCTGAATAGGCGCCTATGTTATCGGCGATCAGCACCTTCTTGGCCAGGCCGATGAAGAAAATCGTGCTGCCGATGGCGATATTGCCGGCCGAGAGACGAAAGGTGCGCCTGTCGGCGAACTGCGGCATCATTTCCTTGTGATGCAGGACAGGGCCGGCGATCAGGTGCGGGAAGTAGGTGACGAAGAGCAGGTAGTGGACAAAGCGGCTTTCCCGCGCCTTGCCCTTGCAGGTATCGACCAGGAAGGCGATCTGCGTGAAAGTAAAAAAGGAGATGCCGACCGGCAGAATCACATGCAGGACGGGAAGCGGCTGGTCCAGCAATTGCGCCAGGCTGGAAACGAAAAAGCCCGCGTATTTGTAATAGGCGAGCAAGCCAAGGTTGGCGGCAATGGCCGCTGCCAGTATCCACTTGCGGCGCGCCGGCACGCTGGCGGCCAGCCAGGCTGCGCAGCCGTAGTTGAAGACGATGGAGCCCAGCAGCAGTGGCAGGTAGCGGTAATCCCAGTAAGCGTAGAAAAACAGCGAGGCCGCCGCCAGCCACGCCGCCGCGCATAATTCGCTGCGCCGTCCCAGGATGAAAAAACCGGCCAGCGTGACGGGCAGATAGGCAAACAGGAATATCCAGGAATTGAATAGCATCGGTTCACCTGTCAGGAAAATGGGCGGTCGCCAACTCACGCTGCACGCTCACGCGCCTCGCGGCTGACGCCCCGCCATTTTCCTTGTCGCTCGGTTTCGTTGCCAGCAGAAATATCAACTTATCTGCAATGCAGCAGCCCTATGGCCCTGCGATACCGTGTTACGGTTAGAACGCGTCGCCGGGCACGCGCACGGTCCCTTCCATCAGCACGCGCGCGCTGCGGCTCATGATGGCCCTGGTGACGCTCCAGTCGCCGCCAGCCTGTACCGCTTCCGCACCCACCATCAGGGTGCCGGACGGGTGGCCGAAGCGCACGCTGGCTTTTTCGCCGCCGCCCGCAGCCAGGTTGACCAAAGTACCGGGGATGGCCGCCGCCGTGCCGATGGCGACAGCGGCCGTGCCCATCATGGCGTGGTGCAGCTTGCCCATGGACATGGCGCGCACCAGCAGGTCGATATCGCCCGCCTCCACCCGCTTGCCGCTGGACGAGACATAGCCGGCCGGCCTGGCGACAAAAGCCACTTTCGGCGTGTGCTGGCGCTTGGCCGCTTCATCCAGGCGGGAAATCAAACCCATGCGCAGGGCCCCATGCGCGCGGATGGTTTCAAAACGGGCCAGCGCGGCCGGGTCGCCATTGATGGCGTCCTGCAGTTCCGTGCCGGTGTAGCCGATGGCGTCGGCGTCGACAAAAATCGTCGGAATGCCGGCGTTGATCATGGTGGCTTTCAACACGCCGATGCCGGGCACGTCGAGGTCATCGACCAGGTTGCCGGTCGGGAACATGGCACCGCCGCCGCCCTCTTCCTCCGCCGCCGGATCGAGAAATTCCAGCTTTACTTCGGCCGCCGGGAAGGTCACGCCATCGAGTTCGAAGTCGCCCGTTTCCTGTACTTCGCCGTTCGTCATGGGCACGTGGGCGATGATGGTCTTGCCGATATTGGCTTGCCAGATGCGCACCGTGGCGATGCCGTTTTCAGGCACGCGGGCGGCGTCCACCAGCCCGCTGGCAATCGCAAACGAACCGACGGCGGCCGACAGGTTGCCGCAGTTGCCGCTCCAGTCGACGAACGGCTTGTCGATGGACACCTGGCCGAACAGGTAGTCGACGTCGTGCTCAGGCTTGCTGCTTTTCGCCAGGATCACCGTCTTGCTGGTGCTGGAAGTGGCGCCGCCCATGCCGTCGATCTGCTTGCCATAGGGGTCGGGGCTGCCGATCACGCGCAGCAGCAAGGCGTCGCGCGCGGCGCCAGGCACTTGCGCGCTGGAGGGCAAATCCTGCAGGCGGAAGAACACGCCCTTGCTGGTACCGCCACGCATGTAGGTGGCGGGGATTTTGATTTGGGGTTGATAGCTCATGTCATTTTCTGGAAAGAGGTAGGTCGGATTAGCGGGGCATCGCCACGCGTAATCCGACACATTGTTGGCGGGTTTTTCACAAATATTGTCGGATTACGCTACGCTAATCCGACCTACCCGATTTATGCCGCTTTTGCCGACTCCAGGAAATCCTGCGCAAAGCGTTGCAGCACGCCACCGGCCTCATAGATCGACACCTCTTCCGCCGTATCCAGACGGCAGGTGACGGGCACTTCTACCGTCTCGCCGTTCTTGCGGTGGATCAGCAGGGTCAAAGTGGAGCGCGGCGTGCGCTCGCCCACAACGTCGTAGGTTTCGCTGCCATCAATGCCCAGGGTCTTGCGGTTCACGCCAGGCAAAAACTCCAGCGGCAGCACGCCCATGCCCACCAGGTTGGTGCGGTGGATGCGTTCAAAACCTTCGGCCACGATGGCTTCCACGCCGGCCAGGCGCACGCCCTTGGCGGCCCAGTCGCGCGAGGAACCCTGGCCGTAGTCGGCGCCGGCGATGATGATCAGGGGCTGCTTGCGCTCCATGTAGGTTTCGATGGCTTCCCACATGCGCGAAATCGTGCCATCGGGCTCGATGCGCGTGAGCGAACCGGCTTTTACTTTGCCGTCCTCGATGACCATCTCGTTTTTCAAGGTCGGATTGGCGAACGTGGCGCGCTGCGCCGTCAGATGGTCGCCCCGGTGCGTGGCGTAGGAATTGAAGTCTTCCTCGGGCAAGCCCATTTTCGCCAAATACTCCCCGGCAGCGCTATCGAGCATGATGGCGTTCGATGGCGACAAGTGGTCGGTGGTGATGTTGTCGCCCAAAACCGCCAGCGGACGCATGCCCTTCAATGGACGCGCGCCGGCCAGCGCGCCTTCCCAGTATGGCGGACGGCGGATATACGTCGTCTGCGGACGCCAGTCGTACAGCGGGCTGACCTTGATGCCGTCATCCGCCTGCGCGGCGAACATCGGGATATACACCTTACGGAACTGCTCCGGCTTGACGCTGGAGGCGACGATGGCGTCGATTTCCTCGTCGGACGGCCAGATATCCTTGAGCAAAATCGCCTTGCCGTCCGCGTCATGGCCCAGCACATCCTTCTCGATATCGAAGCGGATGGTGCCGGCGATCGCATATGCCACCACCAGCGGCGGCGAGGCGAGGAAAGCCTGTTTCGCGTACGGGTGGATGCGGCCATCGAAGTTGCGGTTGCCCGACAGGACAGCCGTGGCGTACAGGTCGCGCGACACCACTTCGTCCTGGATCACGGGGTCCAGCGCGCCCGACATGCCGTTGCACGAGGTGCAGGCAAACGCCACCACGCCAAAGCCCAGTGTTTCGAGCTCCGGCATCAGGCCCGCTTCCTGCAGATACAGTTCCACGGTTTTCGAGCCGGGTGCCAATGAGGATTTCACCCAAGGTTTACGCGTGAGGCCCAGGCGGTTCGCATTGCGCGCGATCAGGCCGGCGGCGATCATGTTGCGCGGGTTGTTCGTATTGGTGCAGCTGGTAATGGCCGCGATGATGACGGCGCCATCCGGCATCTTGCCCGGTTCGTTCTCCACCACGCCGGAAATGCCGCGCGCGGCCAGTTCCGACGTCGGCACGCGGTTGTGCGGGTTCGATGGTCCGGCGATATTGCGCACCACGGACGACAGGTCGAAGCTCAGCACGCGCTCGTACTCGGCGTCCTTCAGGTTGTCGGCCCACAGGCCCGTCTCTTTCGCGTACAGCTCCACCAGTTTCACCAGTTCGTCGTCGCGGCCCGTCAGCTTCAGATACTTGATGGTTTGTTCGTCGATGTAGAACATGGCGGCCGTGGCGCCGAATTCCGGCGCCATGTTGGAAATCGTGGCGCGGTCGCCCAGGGTCAGGTGCGACGCGCCCTCGCCAAAGAATTCCAGGTAGGACGAGACGACTTTCTGCTTGCGCAGGAATTCCGTCAGCGCCAGCACCGTGTCCGTGGCCGTGATGCCCGGCTGCGGTTTGCCCGTCAGCTTGACGCCGATGATGTCAGGCAGGCGCATCCACGAAGCGCGGCCCAGCATCACGCTTTCCGCTTCCAGGCCGCCCACGCCGATGGCGATCACGCCCAGCGCGTCGACCATCGGCGTGTGCGAATCCGTGCCGACCAGGGTGTCGGGATAGGCCACGCCGTCCTGCACCTGGATCACGGGCGACATGCGCTCGAGGTTAATCTGGTGCAGGATGCCGTTCCCGGGCGGGATCACGTCGACGTTCTTGAACGCCTTCTTGGTCCAGTCGATGAAGTCGAAACGGTCTTCGTTGCGGCGGTCTTCGATGGCGCGGTTCTTGGCAAAGGCGTCGGGGTCGAAACCGCCGCATTCGACGGCCAGCGAATGGTCGACCACCAGCTGCGTGGGCACCACGGGGTTGACCAGGGCCGGGTCGCCGCCCTGGGCCGCGATGGCGTCGCGCAGGCCGGCCAGGTCGACCAGGGCCGTCTGGCCCAGGATGTCATGGCAGACGACGCGCGCGGGGAACCACGGGAAATCGAGGTCGCGGCGGCGTTCGATGAACTGGCTCAGCGAAGCGTTCAAGGTCGCCGGGTCGCAGCGGCGCACCAGGTTTTCGGCCAGCACGCGCGAGGTGTAGGGCAAGGTGGCATAGGCGCCTGGCTGGATCGCATCGACGGCGGCACGCGTGTCGAAGTAGTCTAGCTGGGTGCCCGGCAAGCGCTTGCGGTGCAGGGTATTCATCGGCGTAGTCATTGCAGTGCTCATTATTTGCGGTCCTTGATCGGCACGAATTCCAGGTCTTCCGGGCCGACATAATTGGCGCTCGGGCGGATGATCTTGTTGTCGATGCGCTGTTCGATGATGTGGGCGGCCCAACCGGAAGTGCGCGAAATGACGAACAGCGGCGTGAACATCGCCGTCGGCACGCCCATCATGTGGTAGGACACGGCCGAGAACCAGTCCAGGTTCGGGAACATGTTCTTGATTTCCCACATGACCGATTCGAGGCGCTCGGCGATGTCGAACATCTTGGTGGAACCGGCGGCCAAAGACAGATTGCGCGCCACTTCCTTGATGACCACGTTGCGCGGATCGGAAATCGTGTAGACGGGGTGGCCGAAACCGATCACCACTTCCTTGTTGGCAACGCGCTCGCGGATATCCGCTTCCGCTTCGTCGGGGTTGTCGTAGCGTTTCTGGATCTCCAGCGCCACTTCATTCGCGCCGCCGTGTTTCGGGCCGCGCAGCGCGCCGATGGCGCCCGTGATGGCCGAGTGGATGTCCGAACCTGTGCCGGCGATCACGCGGCTGGTGAAGGTCGAGGCGTTGAATTCATGCTCCGCGTACAGGATCAAGGACGTGTGCATGGCTTTTTCCCACGACGCCGACGGTTTTTCGCCGTGCAGCAGGTGCAGGAAGTGGCCGCCGATCGAGTCGTCGTCCGTTTCCACTTCGATGCGCTTGCCGTTATGGCTGTAGTGGTACCAGTACAGCAGCATGGAGCCGAACGACGCCATCAGGCGATCGGCGATATCGCGCGCGCCCGGCGCGTTATGGTCGTCCTTTTCCGGCAGGGTGCAGCCCAGCACGGACACGCCCGTGCGCATCACGTCCATCGGGTGGGCGGCGGCCGGCAGCGCTTCGAGCGCCAGCTTCACGGCCGACGGCAAGCCGCGCAGGGATTTCAGCTTGGCCTTGTAGCCTTTCAGTTCGGCGGAAGTGGGCAGCTTGCCGTGCACCAGCAGGTAGGCGATTTCCTCGAACTCGCAGCTGTCGGCCACGTCCAGGATGTCATAGCCGCGGTAGTGCAAATCGTTGCCGGTCTTGCCCACCGAGCACAGCGCCGTGTTGCCGGCGGTGACGCCGGACAGGGCGACGGATTTTTTAGGCTTGAAAGTGGCGGCTTGCGGTGCGGTCATTGTGTTCTCCAGATTGAATTGTCTCGGGTGCGTCACTGCGGGACCGGCAGGCGGTCCCTGCTTCTTTACTTATTTCTTTTGCGCGGCGAACAGCGCATCGAGCTTTTGCTCGAAGTCGTGGTAATTGATCGATTCATACAGCTCCATGCGCGTCTGCATGGTGTCGACCACGTTCTTTTGCGTGCCGTCGCGGCGCAGCGCCTGGTAGACGTTTTCCGCCGCCTTGTTCATGGCGCGGAAAGCGGACAGGGGATACAGGGCCAGGCCCACGTGCGCGCTGCGCAGTTCGTCCAGCGTGAACAGCGGCGTGGCACCGAATTCCGTGATGTTGGCCAGGATCGGCACGTTGACGGCCTTGGCGAAGGTGGCGTACATGTCCAGGTCCGTGATGGCTTCCGGGAAGATCATGTCGGCACCCGCTTCGACGCAGGCGACAGCGCGTTCCAGGGCCGCTTCCAGGCCATCGACGGCCAGCGCATCGGTGCGCGCCATGATGACAAAGTTCGGATCCGTGCGCGCGTCGACGGCCGCCTTGATGCGGTCGACCATTTCTTCCTTGCTCACGATTTCCTTGCCCGGACGGTGGCCGCAGCGCTTGGCGCCCACCTGGTCTTCGATGTGCAGGCCGGCCGCGCCGAACTTGATCATCGATTTGACCGTGCGCGCCACGTTGAAGGCGGACGAACCGAAACCCGTGTCCGCATCGACCAGCAGCGGCAGGTCGCACACGTCGGTGATGCGGCGGATATCGGTCAGCACGTCGTCCAGGCTGGAAATGCCCAGGTCGGGCAAGCCCAGCGAACCGGCCGCGACGCCGCCGCCGGACAGGTAGATGGCTTTATAGCCGGCGCGCTTGGCCAGCAGGGCGTGGTTGGCGTTGATGGCGCCGACGACTTGTAAAGGGGATTCTTCCTGGACGGCCTTGCGGAATGCGGCACCTGCGGAGTATTGGGTCATGTGTTCACCTTATGGGGTTCGGGGCGTCCCGAATGTTTCATGGAACGGCTATGCCTACCTGTACTGCAAATGCCGTGCCAGGCTTGCGCGGCGGCGTGAACATGGTGTGCCGGCAGAGTGAAAATGCCTTGAAACGCCCATATGGCGACATACGGCGGCTGTCACGCAGCAGACCAGGATTGTCACGTTCGGGGCACAAGATGTTTCATCATTGTTTCAATCAATCCATTTTGAAACATCACAGTGAAACATGCAACAGCAGGCAGGGCCAAGGTGGCGATGCAAACGCGGAAACGGGCAAGGGTCCAGCCCAGAACAAAAACAGCCGGCGGGCGCCGGCTGGGAGTAATACGGGTGAATCTGGGGGTGAGGCTGCGCGGACAGGCTAGGCCAGCCGCACCAGCGGGTTGGCGATGATGTTGTCGATCTGGCGCACCGCTTCCTCGCAGGCGGCGGCAATGGCGCCCTCCTCATCGTCGCGCACGAACTGCATGGTCGAGCCTTCGAATACTTCCAGGCCTTCCGCGGTGGCGCGTTCGATGTCGCAACTGGCTGACCATTTGCCATCGGTGGTGGGCACGGCCAAGGGAACGATTTCCCAGCCTTTATAGTGAATTTTAGAACTGCTATCCATGGGGTGCCTCCATAAGAACTGATTCGATCATAAATCGTAGCATGAAGCGCGGCCTCAGGCGACGTGTTTCACGCGCCGCACGCCGTCAGGCCGGCTTTCAGGCTAAACGATTTACGCTGGCTCAAGGGCGCAGCAGATTATCCACTTCCGTCTTGGCCACTTCCAGCCCGGCGATGCATGCCGTGTCCGGTGCCGGATAGCCGCCCAGGGTGCGGCTGCGCGTGATGGCCTGCGCCTCGGGTTCACCGTCGCGCTGCAGGCGGTAGGTAAAATCCCATAAGTCGTCATTGTCCTTTTGCGGCGTCACGGAGATGGTGAAACCGCGGTACTGTTCGCTGCGTGCAGTGGTATCGTTCATGAATTCCTCCTTGTGAGAATGAGATTACCACGCAGCAAGCCGCAGGGTGCGCACGGCTGTGCCGCATGCAGTTTGGCGGCCTTATCTGTTTTTCGCATGTCAAAAGTTAATTTGCAGCATTTTTTTAGCGAACTGTGACGATATAATGATGCTCCCTGCCCGCACTTTTTCACTGTGATGACCCCACAAATCCAAGCCTTCTTCGACCCGGCTACCGCCACCGTCACCTATGTTGTCTATGCGGAAGATGGCCAGGAATGCGCCATCATCGACTCCGTGCTCGACTATGACCCGAAGGCGGGCCGCACCTCGACCACCTCGGCCGACAAGGTCATCGCCTTCGTGCGCGAACACGACTTGCAGTGCCGCTGGCTGCTGGAAACCCATGCGCATGCGGACCACCTGTCCGCCGCGCCCTACCTGCAGCAGCAGTTGGGCGGCGACGTCGCCATCGGCGCGGCCATCCAGACGGTGCAGCAGGCGTTTTCCCAGGTGTACCACCAGGCGGGCGCGCGCGCCGACGGTTCGCAGTTCGACCAGCTGTTCGCGCCCGACCAGGTATTCCATATCGGCCAGCTGGAAGTGCGCGCCCTGCACGTGCCCGGCCACACGCCGGCCGACCTGGCCTACCAGATCGGCGACGCCGTCTTCGTCGGCGACACCCTGTTCATGCCGGACGTGGGCTCGGCCCGCTGCGATTTCCCCGGCGGCTCGGCCGCCTTGCTGTACCGCTCCGTGCGGCGCCTGCTGTCGCTGCCGCCGCAAACGCGGCTGTTCATGTGCCACGACTACCCGCCCAACGGCCGCGCGCCGCGCTGGGAAGTGACGGTGGCCGAACAGCGCGCCAGCAACATCCACCTGCGCGACGGCATCACGGAAGCACAATTCGTGGCCATGCGCACGGGCCGCGACGCCACCCTGGACATGCCGACCCTGATCCTGCCCGCCATCCAGGTCAACATCAACGCAGGCAAACTGCCCGAGCCGGAAGACAATGGCGTGCGCTATCTGAAGATTCCGCTGAACGCCATCTAAGAGCCCCCCTTAAGAGCCACCCCTTGAGAGCCACCTCTTTCAAGTGGAGGCTCAAGCCCCAACGGGCCGCAACAAGTGCGCCGCCCATTCTTGATCCCACGCAAGTCCAGCAACTGACAATCCGCATACAGTGCAGATTGCCTGAGCTTGCTTAGGCGCAGCTGTTTCCCATTCAACGTTGATGGAGCGCCAGCATGGTTTCCGACACTACGCCGGGCGCGGACTGCGTGCTCCTGGCCGACGCCGAAGGCACGACCCTGTTCAGCCATGGATTGCTCAAGGCAGTGGTTCGGCTGCCGCGCCCCGGCATCGTCATCTTCGTGCATGGCGTGAACTCCGATGGCGAATGGTATGACCAGGCCGAGCAAGGGCTGTGCGCAGGCCTCAACAATCGGCTCAAACGCCGCGACGAAGACCTGGAGATCCCCGGTCCGGCCGCCGGGCAAATGCAAGCGGCGCGCTACGAGCGCGAACTGACGGACGACGGCTTCCTCAACCCCAGGCGCAGCGCCAGCACCTTTTTGCAAGCGGACGACGCCAACTCACCGGTCATCCGCTTTCGCTGGGGCTACAAGGCTAGCGGCGAGGAGTTGCAGGCGTTTGGCGACGGCATCTATCTCAACGAAAAAAATTACTGGGGCGGCGGCCCCTTCGCCAACGGCTGCAGCGCCCTGCCCGATTTGTGGAGCGACGGTCTATCGGAGCAGCTGTTCCTGTGGATGCATATCCAGCACATGAATCCGACCAATGACCGGCAAGTGTATGCCTGCCCGCCGCGTCCGTATTTCGTTTTCGCCGCCTGGCGCCTGGCACGGCTGATCCAATCGGTGCGCGCCTGCCAGGCGGACGCGCCCGTCACCATCGTCTGCCACAGCCAGGGCAATATGGTGGCCATGGCGGCCGCCTTTCTGGGCGAAACGCTGGGTCCGTCTGCCGTGGCCGACAGCTATGTGCTGTGCAACCCGCCGTATAGCCTGTTGGACAGCAATTTCACGGAAAACTGGGTCAGCGGAAATTTGCAGGATGCACATGGCAACTCGGGCCGGCAAAAATACGCGGCGCGCACGCAAACCCTGAAGGCGTTTTTCAATATTTTGCGCACCCGCTCTGCCCTGCAGCAGGATGCCGACTTTGTCGATAAATTCTCCGGCAACAAAAAGCCTGAACGCAAGGGCAGCTATACGGCCGCCTTCGACCGCGCCGACTACGGTTTGCATGGTTCCACCTATGGCAGGGTCACCTTGTACTTCAACCCACATGACCAGGTCATTTCCGCCACGCCCGTGCAAGGCATCGGCTGGCGCGGCATGTCGGCGCAGGAAATTGCCGATACGGCTGGCGAAGGCGTGTTCACCCAGCGCGTCTTTGCGCAACATCACCTTGTCGGCCAGGAAAATGAAACGGACTACGATATCTGGCAGCGCAATGGCCAGCCGTTGACGCCGGACAGCATCGACTTCTGGCACCCGCGTTCGCTGGTCGCCGAGTATTCAATCAAAAAGGGCATGCGCTCAAGCAAGGGGATCGGGCGCAAGATACTGACTTTCTTGTTTGCGCCCATCGCCATCGTGCTCTCCAGGGCAGCCGGCACGCGCATCAACGCCCTGCCGCCCAAAGTCTGGCGGCTACCGATGAAGGGGCCAACGTTGCCCGAGCCTTTTATGTCGCAAGCGAAACGCTACGCAGATCTCAGCGAGCAGTTTGACGAGGGCTGCAATGCGCCCGCCGATTCCCTGCACAAAGACCGTCCGCCCGAAGCGGACGACGTGTATGCATCTGAGCGCGCGCATGGCAAGGGCAATGCGGAAACCGAAGCGGCGCTGCGCTATGAACAGAACGGCATGCTGCGTATGCAGGCCAGACGCGAAGGCTGGGTCGAGAAGGACCAGCCTGTGACGGCGGTGGACAAGCCGGAGGAGGCATCCAGGGAATTCAATATCTGGCGCAAACAGGAAATCCAGAACTACCTGGCCGCCAATATCGACACCCACGCCACCGATCACTCGACCATCATGACCAATCCCGAGCATGCGGAAAAGGCGCTGGCGTATGACGTGGCGGTGGGGGTGTGCACGATCAGGCAGGAGCAGTTGCGCGAATTAAGGGTGGCGGCGGATTGGAGTCTGCTCAAAGGGACATCTTTCGAGTCTGGAGAGTTCTTTGAGTACTACGACAACGGCACATTTAAAAATGCATCTTTATTTACATGGGCAAATGACAAAGACAGCCCTGCCAGAAAGCCAAAAGGCATCGTTGACGAACGCCAGAATGCCAATTCCACCAGTAATTCCACCAACGTTGCGCTGAGGACTGACGGTGCGTAAGTTCATTGCCACACCGCGCCAGCGACTGGGCTGGGCATTGACCACATTTCTCTTCGTCATTTTCCTGGCACTTTGGTTCACCTGGCCACGCTATGCCAGTCACCAGAATATCCATTCACCTGGAGACCTCATGAAACAGTTCCTTGCGTTGCCCACGCTCGCCGCCATCGCCATGCATATACTATTGGCAGGGTGCGCCGTGAAGCCTGTGAAAAATACAGAAACGTCATCAAGTCTTGCCGTCAACATCCCTTTCAAGGCGCAGGTGGTGGGCCTGCAGTGGCTCAATCCCCTGCAGCGGCGCGACTATCCGACCGAGTGGCAACTACTGTGGACGCTCGGCCTCGCCAAGCCCAACAAGAATGACGATATGGTCAGGACGGATCCCAGGGGATTCAGTACCTTGCAGGCGGTCGCCCCCATTGCTCACGATATAAATGGCAAGGAAACGTTCAAGGGCTATCACCATAAATATCTACGCGAACTGATGACCAATTTCCATGATATTTATTATTCCAGCCCTAACTACTTCTACCATGTCTATCCCAAGGATAAAAAACAGAACTGGCGCGAACTGGCAGGCATCCGCGTTGAACATGCCCTGCCTGAAGAAAAATTTGATTTGGCAGAAGTACACCAATTCACGCAGCAAACCATCAACGACACCTTCAGCATAGGCAATGTCAACTTCCCAACCCTCTGGACCCGCGCCACGCCACCCGATGTACGCATCACCCTGGGCGGCAATAATGCGGGCTTCACGTCATTGACCGCCGCGCTGGCCTACCTGCAAGCGCATCCGAAGGAAACCGTGTGGGTCATGAACTGGGATGCGCCGAGCCGGCCAAAAACCATGCAGATCAACGAAAACCTGGTGCTGCTGGTGCTGGCAGGCCCCCACTACAACACGGAGCGGGCGGCGCTGGCGTGGATAGGCTATCCATCGAGCAAAACCATCGCCGATCATGCACTGGCCAAGGACCAGCCGCCGCGCGCCGTGCAGGCGTGGCAGCACGTATTTGCCGAGGCGGCGCGCCAGGGCGGCAAGACTGAGGCCGATATCGGCTACGTCATCCACGACGCCAATATCACCTTGCCCACTTCGTCGGACCGCCTGCGCCACCTGGCGCATGCACTGGCCCTGGAAGTGCCGGGCTTCGACTTCCTGCCGCAGAGTTTCAATACGCCAGCCCTGCTGGGCGAGATGGGCGCCGGCACGGCCCTGACCAACGTGGCGCTCGGCATCGCCCATGCCAACCACGTCGGCAAGCCCGTGCTGGTGGCCGGTACCAGCGATGCAACACAGGTGACCGGCGTGCTGGTGTCGCCACCGGACAAGGTGCGGCCCATCGACCATGACAAGCCGTGGTTCCGCGCACGCGGCGAAAACAATGCGTATCTGCCTTGGTGGGGCCTGCGCCACGACGCGGCAGACGCTATGCAGGGCTACTCGAAATAAAGCCCGGGAGGCTGGCTGCCAGTACCCAGCGCGCGCCGCGTGCCCTGCTCCACCGCGTCCATTCACGTCGCTTTGCAGCACCCGCCTGAACACCAGCGCGGCATGCACCCCAGCCAAATCCCCCCCTGAAGCATCAGGAATCGTGAGCCGCGCGCTCAGTATTTACGATTTGCTTCCTCCCCCTGCGGCGGCTTATCGTGTACCCGCACTGCGCGCAGCCCGCCCTTCCGCGGGCCTGTGCGCTTGCCAGCCGGTGCCGGCCTTTGCCAGGCGCTCCACTTTTCCCTTCCCTTGCCTGGACAGGCACCGCCATGACTTACTTGACATACGCCAGCCCCCTGCCGCCCGCGCCGCCCTTGCGCCGCATCGATGCCGCCGCAGCCAGCCAGCCCGAAGGCGTGGACTGCGCCTGGGAACAGGTGCGCGAACAGGCGCAGCGGCTCGCCGCGCGCGAGCCGCTGCTGCGGCCCATGCTCGACGAACTGATACTGCCGCACGTCAGCGCCGCCGGGCTGCTCGCCGCCGTCCTGGCCCAGCGCCTGGGGGCGCGCGACATGCGCCCGGCCGTGCTGCGCCCCCTTTTCGAGGACATTTTAAGCACACAGCCGGCCATCCTCGCCAGCATCACGGTCGACCTGGCGGCCATCGCGCAGCGCGATCCTGCCTGTCCCGACGGCCTGCACGCGCTGCTGAACCTGAAGGGTTTTCACGCGCTGCAAACCTACCGCATGGCGCACCACCTGTGGACGGCGGGCCGCAGCGAGGCCGCGTATTCCCTGTCCAGCCATGCGGCCAGCGTCTTCGGCATCGACATCCATCCGGCCGCGCGCATCGGCGCTGGCATCATGCTCGACCACGGCAGCGGCATCGTCATCGGCGAAACGGCCGTGGTCGACGACAACGTCTCCATCCTGCAGAACGTCACCCTCGGCGGCACAGGCAAGGAGCATGGCGACCGGCATCCGAAGATCCGCTCGGGCGTGATGCTGGGTGCGGGCGCCAAAATCCTCGGCAATATCGAAATCGGCGCCATGAGCAAGGTGGCCGCCGGCAGCGTGGTCCTGCGCGACGTGCCCGCGCACTGCACCGTGGCCGGCATTCCCGGGCGCATCGTCCGCTACCACCAGGCCGACAGCCTGCCCGCCTTCGAGATGGACCAGATGCTGTAGCCAGCCCGCCTTCACACTGACATGGCGCCAAACGCAACAACATTGTGCAAATGATGCGTCTTCCGCCATGTCACATCCCTCAGTACCATGTAATGACTCTTATTGGATGGACAAGCCACGCTATGAATTCGCCGTCAAAACCCGTACCACCCGCCTCCAGCCAGCAGGCCACCCCGGCCATCGCCGCCACGCGCCCCGTGCGCGGCGCGCTTGCCAGCCTGTCCCTGGCGATGCTGCTGCCCGCGCTGGGCACCAGCATCGCCAACGTGGGCTTGCCCGACATGGCCAGGGCCCTGCACGCGCCGTTCCAGGATGTGCAATGGATCGTGCTGTCCTACCTGCTGGCCATCACCGCGCTGATCGTCAGCGTGGGCCGCCTTGGCGACATGGTCGGCCGGCGCCGCCTGCTGCTGGCCGGCATCGCCCTGTTCGCGGTCGCGTCCATCCTGTGCGCGCTGGCGCCCACCTTGTGGCTGCTGGTCGCCGCGCGCGCCCTGCAGGGCCTGGGCGCTTCCGTCATGATGGCGCTGACCATGGCCTTTGTCGGCAGCATCGTGCCCAAGGCGCAGACGGGCAGCGCCATGGGGCTGCTCGGCACCATGTCGGCCGTCGGCACCACGCTCGGCCCCGCGCTGGGCGGCCTGCTGATCGCCCGCTTCGGCTGGCAAGCCATCTTCCTCGTCAACGTGCCGCTGGCCGGCGTGGCCCTGCTGATGGCCTGGCGCTTCCTGCCGGCGGACCAGCGCGGCGCCAACGCCAAGCGGCCCGTATTCGACCACCGCGGCACCCTGCTGCTGGCCCTGACCCTGGCCGCCTATGCGCTGGCCATGACCCTGGGGCGCGGCCATTTCGGCATGCGCAACGTGGCCCTGCTGCTGGCCGCCTGCGTGGGCGCCGCCCTCTTCGTGTATGTGGAACTGAAGGCGCCGGCGCCGCTGATCCGCCTGGCCATGCTGCGCGCGCCCGTGCTCAGCGCCGGCCTGGCGACCAGCATGCTGGTGTCGACGGTCATGATGTCCACCCTGGTGGTCGGCCCCTTCTACCTGGCGCGCGGCCTGGGCCTGGGCACGGCCGTCACCGGCATGGTGCTGGCGGCCGGGCCGCTGG
>NZ_NRDQ01000229.1 GCF_002878455.1 Janthinobacterium sp. AD80 | reverse complement strand
GGCCGGCCAGCACGGCACCGGCCAGGGCCAGGGCCACGCCGTCGGCGCTGATGCGCACGGTATTGAAGATGCCTGTTGCCATGCCGGCCCGCTCGGTATCGACCACGTTCAGGGCCATGCCATCCATCAAGCCCCACGGCAGGCCGATGCCGGCGCCGATCAGCAGCAGCGGCCCGGCCAGGGCGGCGCCGTTGCCGAGCACCTGCGACAGCCAGGCCAGCCCGGCGGCGGTCAGCAGCAGGCCCGCCGCGCACAGGGTCCCCGCCGTGAACCAGCGCAGCAGCAGCGCCGCCAGCACGGGCACCAGCAGCAGCGGTGCGGCCAGCGCGATCATCAGCCGTCCGGCCGCCAGCGGCGACAAGCCATCGGTGCCGATGAAGCGCCCCGGCAGCATGACGATGAGCACGATAAACAGGAAGGCGGGCGCGGCGGCCAGCACTTGCACACCGACGAAACGGCGCTGGCCGAACAGGCGCAAGTCCAGCATGGGGTGCGCCGTCCTGCGTTCGATCAGGATAAAGACCGATAACAGCAATGCCGCCAGGACCAGCGGCAGCAGCACGGCCGCGCTGCGCCAGCCGTGTTCGGGCGCCAGCAGCATGCCGACCGTAAATAAGGCCAGCGCCGCGCTGAAGCTGAGGGCGCCGGGCCAGTCCAGGCGGCCATGGCCACGCGGCGGATCGGCCGGCACGCTGACAGCCACCAGCAGCGTGCCGATGGCGCCCAGCGCGGCCGTGGCGTAAAAGACGGCAGGCCAGCGGGCCAGTTCCAGCATGGCGCCGGCCGCCAGCGGGCCGAAGGCCAGTCCCAGGCCAAACGTCGTGCCCAGCACGCTCATCACACGGCTGCGCGCCGTGCCGTGGAACAGCGGCGCCAGCGAAGACATGGCGGCGGCGAACGCGGCCGCGCCGCCCAGGCCTTGCACGAAGCGCAGCACGGCGATCAGCACCACCGAGGGCGCCCAGGCGATGGCCAGGGTTGCCGCGCAGAACAGCGCCAGCCCCGCCAGCCAGACCCGGCGCCGGCCCAGCACGTCCGTCAGGCTGCCGGCCACCATCATGGCGCTGCCATAGCTGAGGATATACGCGTTGATGACCCAGTTCAGGGCGCTGGCGCTGCCGCCCAGTTGCGCGGCCAGGGCGGGCAGCACGACGGCCGGGCCCGTAAAGCACAGGGGAATCAGCAGGCCGCTCAGGCAGGCGGCCAGCACTTGCAGGGCAAGTGTCAAACGGGAAGGATAAATCATGTGAGATCCTGAAAGGAGGGACGGCGAGTATGGCGCGCCCCGCATTCCGGAAAAAGAGGCTAAACTGCCGAACATATCGGATATAAATGTCTTGAATGGGAGCGCAATGGAAGGCTTGGGTGGCATCGCCATGTTTGTGCAGGTGGCCGACAGCGGCAGTTTTTCCGCCACGGGACGGCTGCTGGGCTTGTCATCATCTGCCGTGGGAAAAAGCGTGGCGCGCATGGAGACGCGGCTGGGCGCGCGCCTGTTTCAGCGCAGCACGCGGCACCTGGCGCTGACGGACGAGGGCGAGAAATTCCTGCAGCGCTGCAAGCGCATCCTGGCCGAGGTGGAAGCGGCCGAGCAGGAGCTGAGCGCGGCCAGCGGCGCGCCCAGCGGCCGTCTGCGTATCAGTCTGCCACGCTACAGCGGCTTGTTCGAGCCCGTGATTGCCGGCTTCATGCTGGCCTATCCCGACATCGAACTGGATCTCGATTTTTCCGATGCGCTGGTGAATGTGATCAGCGACGGCTTTGACGCCGTCGTGCGCACGGGCGAGCTGGACGATTCCGGCCTGACGGGGCGCAAACTGTGCACTTTCCGCCGCCTGCTGGTGGCCTCGCCCGCCTACCTGGCGCGTCACGGCCATCCCGCCCATCCGGCCGACCTGGCGCGGCACCAGCGCCTGCGCTACCGCTTTCCCGCCACGGGGCGGCTGGAAGCGTGGCCGCTGGACGACACGCTGGAGCCGGCTGCCCCGCTGGCGCCCGGCATGGTGTGCAACAGCGTGGAAATGCGCGTCTACCTGGCGCTGCAGGGGCAGGGCATCGCGTACTTGCCCGCCTTTACGGTGCAGCGCGAACTGGCGGCGGGGCAGCTGGTCTCGCTGCTGGACGCGCATACGCAGCCGGTGACGGCGTTCTGGCTGCTGTGGCCGGCCAGCCGCCATCTGCCGCCGCGCCTGCGCGTGTTCATCGATTTCCTGGTACAGCAGTTGCAGGATCAAACCTATGGGACCCGGCCATGACGGACGATGCACACCTGACAGCGCTGCAGCGCCATGTGGCCGGCGCCACCGTGGGCCACGCGCATCCGTTTGCCGTGCCGCCGCTGCCGCCGCAAGAACCGCTGACGGCGGCGCTGCGCGACGACTGGGTGCGGCCGCTCTACATGGGCTTGCACAGGCCAGAGGCGTTGGCCTGCGCGCAGCGGCTGGCCCAGGCGGACGATGCCCTGATTGCGCGGCTGCTGGGACAATTCGACTGGCGCAGCCGCATGGCCGGCGCCTACCTGGCGGCATTGACGCAGCGTTCCGCCTTCACGGACCAGCTGGGCGGCCTGCTGCTGGCCAGCGAAGTGTGCTACGCGGGCAGCGCGTACTGCCTGGCGCTGGCCGTGTTCGACACGCCGGACAGCCGCGATTATCTGCACCGCTATCTCGCGCATTATTTGCGCCAGCCGCAGCTGCATTTCGAGCAGACGCAAGCCATGGCCGCCATCGCCTATCTGGATGGCCAGCATGGCAGCGCTGCAGCGGCGCGCCATGCGCCAGCCTGGAACGCATTTCTTGCCAGCCGGCCCGGCGAGGCGCTGGACAATGCGCTGGCGGCCTTCAGCGTCGGCATGGACCGCCTGCGCACCCTGCGCGCCGTGGCGCCTGGCGCCTAGCCAGCGCGC
This sequence comes from Janthinobacterium sp. AD80, assembly GCF_002878455.1. Taxonomy (GTDB): domain Bacteria; phylum Pseudomonadota; class Gammaproteobacteria; order Burkholderiales; family Burkholderiaceae_D; genus Janthinobacterium. The sequence continues at coordinate 3,194 of NZ_NRDQ01000229.1, read as the reverse complement.
TTTTTTCCCGTACTTCTTCCTTTATTGCGCGTTTCCTGTGGCCGGGGGCGCCGCTGCCTGGCCGTTGTCGTCGCGCACCCGCGCCGTATGACATTTTCATGACAAATAACAGTGTTTCCCAAGTTGAAGCGTCAATAGGGGGTACGTGCAGGCCGCTGCGATAGCAAGGCCGTGCATGCACCGAAAGGAAAGGGCCGTCGTTGGCGCGCTGCACAGGCTTGCCGATGCGGCCGCCACTTTTGCCCTGATGCCGGCTTGCGCCGGCCCATTCATCTGATTTGTTACGTTCAAGGACAGGACACCGCGACATGACACAAGCAACCGCAACCCCCGCTTCAGATCCAGCAGCCTCCGGCGACGCCATTTCCGCCATCGAGGCGTACCTGAACAGTTCCGCGCTGGCGGCCCCGCAGCGCTTCACCGGCACCGCCAATGCCGATGTGCTCAGCGGCACCAGCGGCGCCGACGTGCTCGAAGGCCTGGCCGGCGACGACACGTATTACGTCAACAACAGCGGCGACGTGATCGTCGAACTGGCCAACGGCGGCACGGATACCGTGTACACCAGCGTCAACTACACGGTGGCCGCCAACGTGGAGAACGTGCACATCATCGGCAGCGGCCTGACGGTGACGGGCAGCGCCACGACCAACAACGCCTTTCATGTGCAGGCGCCAGGCGGCAATGTGCTCAACGGTGGCGGCGCCGTCAATTCGGTCAGCTATATCAATGCCAGCGTGGGCGTGACCGCCACCCTGTCGGGTGCGAATGGCCCGTTGCCGGCGGCGCCCGGGACCGACGTGCTGTTCAATTTCAGCAACCTGATAGGCAGCAAGCTCGACGATGTGCTGACCGGCAACGAACTCAAAAACGCGCTCGTCGGCGGCATAGGCAACGATATCCTGCGCGGCGGCAAGGGCGATGACATGCTTGCCGGCACGGTAGGCGACGATACCTATATTTTCGCCCGCGGCGACGGCGCCGACAGCATCCTCGAAGTGCCCGAAGGCGGCGCGCACAATGTCGTCGCTTTCCTGGCCGGCGTCGGCGCCGACCAGCTGTGGTTCCGCCAGGTGGGCACGGCGCTGGAAGTGAGCACCATCGGCACGACGGACAAAATCACCATCAGCGGCTGGTATGGCGCCGGCATCGCGCCCCGCATCCAGGAATTCCGCATGGCCGACGGCCGCGTGCTGCTGGGCGCGGACGTGCAAAACCTGGTGCAGGCGATGGCGGGCCTGACGCCGCCGCCGGCCGGCCAGCTGACCTTGCCAGCGGCGACAGCCGCCGCCCTGGCGCCTGCGCTGGCGCAGAACTGGCGCACGGAAGGCCCGAACCAGCCCGTCAATGGCGTGTTCACGGGCACGGCGAATCCGGACATCATCAAGGGCACGGCAGGCGCCGACGTGATGGCTGGGCTGGCTGGCGACGACACGTATTACGTCAACCACAGCGGCGACGTAGTGGTTGAGCAGGCTGGCGGCGGCCGCGATACCGTGTATGCCACGGTTGATTACACGCTGGCCGCCAACGTCGAGGAGGTGCATGTAGGCGCCGCCGGCCTGACGGTGACGGGCAACGGCAATGACAATGTATTTCACGTCGATATGGCCGGCGGCAACGTGCTGCGCGGCGGCGGCACGAACAGCACGGCCACCTACGCCGGGTCGAAGGCTGGCGCGACGGCCAGCATCGTTTCCAGCAGCGCTGCCCCCGCGGCCCGTCCGGGCAGCGACGTGCTGGTCAATTTCAGCGGCCTGGAAGGCAGCGCCTATGATGACGTGCTGACCGGCAATGAACTGGCCAACACCCTGGCAGGCGGCCTCGGCAACGACACCTTGCAAGGCGGCCAGGGCGCCGACGTGCTCGCGGGCGGCATCGGCGACGACACCTTTGTCTTCGCCCGCGGCGACGGCGCCGACATCATCACGGAAACCGCTGCCGATGCCGGCTACGACGCCATCGCCTTCCTGGCCGGCGTCAGCCTCGACCAGCTGTGGTTCCGCCAGGTGGGCGCGGACCTGGAAGTGAGCACCATCGGCACGACGGACAAGATCACCATCCGCGCCTGGAACGCCGCCGCGCCGAATATCGAGGAATTCCGCACGGCCGCCGGCCACGTCCTGCGCGGCGCCGATGTGCAGCAGCTGGTGCAGGCGATGGCGAACCTGACGCCGCCGCCGCTCGGCCAGTTGACCTTGCCCGCAGCCACGGCGGCCTCGCTGGCGCCTGTGCTGGCCCAGGCCTGGCACTTCAACGGTCCCACGCAGCCGACGGGGCAAACCTTTGTCGGCACGGCGAACGCCGATATCCTCAGCGGTTCGGCCGGCGCCGACCTGCTAGAAGGGCTGGCCGGCGACGATACGTATTTCGTCAACCACAGCGGCGACTTCATTGTCGAACGGGGCAATGGCGGCACCGATACCGTCTACACGAACGTCAACTACACGGTGGCCGACAATGTCGAATACGTGCGCCTGAGCGCCGCCGGCCTGACGGTGACGGGCAGCGCCTATACCAACAACCTGTTTTTTGTCGATACGCCCGGCGGCAATGTGCTCGACGGTGGCGGCGTGGGCAATACGGTCAATTACAGCAATGCAAGCGCAGGCGCGACGGTTGCCTTCGCGCCTGCCGGCGCCGCCCTGGTGGCGCGTCCGGGCGTGGACGTGGTGGCCAATTTCACTGCCGCCGTCGGCAGCAAGTTTGATGACGTGCTGATGGGCAATGAGATCAAGAACATCCTCGTCGGCGGCCTCGGCAACGATATCCTGCAAGGCGGCAAGGGAGATGACATCCTCTCTGGCGCACTCGGCAACGATACCTATGTCTTTGCCCGCGGCGACGGCGCCGACATTGTCAACGAGGGCATAGAGACGACCGGCCGCGACGTGGTCTCCTTTTTGGCCGGCGTCAGCGCCGAACAGCTGTGGTTCCGCCAGGTGGGCACGGCCCTGGAAGTGAGCACCATCGGCAGCGGCGACAAAGTCACCGTGAACGGCTGGTACGAAGGCGCGCCGCGCAGCATCGAGGAATTCCGCACGGCCGATGGCCGCGTCTTGCTGGGCAGTAACGTGCAAAACCTGGTGCAGGCCATGGCGGGCCTGACGCCGCCGCCCGCCGGCCAGCTGACCCTGCCGCCAGCGACGGCCGCCATCCTGGCGCCGTCGCTGGCGCAGAACTGGCGCTCCGCG
>NZ_NRDQ01000228.1 GCF_002878455.1 Janthinobacterium sp. AD80 | reverse complement strand
ATATCCTGTACACCATCGACCATCCGCATCTGCGCTTTTTCAATATCACCATTTCCAACAACAACGGCATCACGCACCCGCCACCGTCCCCGGCCGGCCCCGACGAAGTGGCCGGTGCACCGGCGCGCGCCCTGCTGCCGCCGCACGCCGAATACGATCTGCTGTGGTTCATTGCCCGCTACGGGCCGGAATTGGCAGACTGGGAACGCGACATCTTCCTGGCCGTACGCGAAGAGTCGTTTTACTTCTATCCTGTCTTTGCCTGCCAGATCATGAATGAAGGCTGGGCTTCGTACTGGCATGCGCGGCTGCTGCGCGAAGCGTCGTTCCTGCCGCCCTCGCTCTACCTGTCTGCCATCCGCGCCCATTCGGACGTCGTGCGTCCGTATGCGGGCAGCCACCAGCAGGCACTGGCCATCAATCCCTATCACCTGGGTTTTTGCATGTGGGAATCGATCATCGAACGCGAAGGCCTGGCCCGCGCGCGGCAGATTTGCCAGGAAGACGATGATTTCAGTTTCATCCGCAACTATCTGGACGATGCGCTGGCCGACCGCCTGGGCCTGTTCGTGCATGAGAGCCGGCGCGACGGCGAAACCCGGCTGGCCAGCCGCGACATCCACGCCATACGCGAAGCCATCCTGGCGCCCAAATACCATTATGGCGCGCCCTGCATCGCCGCCACCCTGCTCAACGACGATGGCAGCCTGGTGCTGCGGCACGACCATCTGCGCGATGGACGCGGACTCGACCTTGAGCAGGCCCAGCAGGTGCTGGCATATATCGCCCGCGTCTGGCGCCGGCCCGTCACCTTGCACACGGCCGACTTTCGCGGCACGCCAAGGGTACTCAGCAGCAAGACAGATGGCCTGCCGGAACCACCGAAGCCAGCGGCGGCGCCGCCGTGGCAGCAGGCCTGACACCGCGCAGCCGTACCGTGCACTCGAACCCCGCGTCCCCGTGCCACCAGGCTTATGCCCGTACCGCACCCTGCGCGCAGCCCACAAAGGCCCCGTTGCTGTGGCACCAGTTGCTGTGGTCAGAACAGCCTGGCTACGTTGCGTCCCCAGGGAGAGCTTGCCAACAAGACAGACAGCATGGCGTTGTCGGGCACGGGCCATGGCGGAACTGCCGTGACAGTTGAGTGTGCTGGGTTTGCTGGGTTTGTTAGGTCTGTTGGGTCTCTTGGGGTTCTTGGGTCTATTTGAGCTATTTGGTCTATTTTGGTCTGTTTGGTCTGTTGCGTCTGTTGTATCTGTCGGGCCGGCGGAAGCTAGACCCCGGAGCGAGGGGCCGGGCAAGCGCCAGCGCGTGAGCTGGCGCCGTTGAGGGAACTGAAGCGGCCGCCAATCCCAGGCCGCCATGCCGTCACGACAAACTGGCGCAGGCATTTGCCATCCAGTCCGAACTACAAAGGTGCCGGGGTCGGACCCTCAGGGTCCGACCCCGGAACTTTGCGGTGGGGGTAAAAAGGCGCTATTTAAGTGCATCAGGATAAGCGCATCAGGATCGGGGCCAAAATCTGCGGCAGGCTCAAGGTGTGCATCAAGGTCTTTATCAAGGTCTGTATCACTGTATCAAGCCAGAAGCGGAGCCAGAGTCATAGGCATAGGCATAATCGAAGCCAGAGCCGCCTGCCGCTTGCCGCTATCACGCACGCTGCGCCACATACCAGGCGATGGTATACGCTAGCCCTTGCGCCAGGGTATGCGTGGGGGCGTAGCCCAGCAGGCGTGCCGCCTTGGCGATGTCCGCTTGAGAATGGCGCACGTCGCCGGCGCGAAATTCGCCATACTGAGGCGCCCTTGGCTGGAGTTGCGGGCGGATGGCGTGCAGCTGGCTTTGCATGGCGGCATGCAGCTGGGTCAGGCTGGTGCGGGCATTCACGGCCACGTTATAGACCTGGTTGACGGCGGCAGGCTCCGCACACGTGGCGGCCAGCAGATTGGCCTGCACGGCGTTGTGCACGAAGCAAAAATCGCGGCTGGTGGCACCATCGCCATGGATCCGCACGGGCTGCTCGTCCAGCATGGCGGCGATCCAGCGGGGAATGACGGCCGCGTAGGCACCCAGCGGGTCCTGGCGCGGGCCGAAGACATTGAAGTAGCGCAAGCCGATGGTCTGTGTGCCAAAGCAGCGCGCATACACTTGCGCATACAGTTCATTGACATACTTGCTCAGGGCATACGGCGACAGGGGCGCGCCGATATGCTGTTCCACCTTGGGCAAGGCCGCATGGTCGCCATAGGTGGCGCTCGAGGCCGCATAGACGAAACGCTGCACGCGGGCGGCACGGGCGGCGGCCAGCATGTTCAGGAAACCGCTGACATTGACGGCGTGGCACAGTGCCGGGTCTTCCAGCGAGCGCGAGACGGAACCGAGCGCCGCCTGGTGCAGCACATAATCGACATCCTCGCAGGCACTGGCGCACGCCTGCGCATCGCGGATATCGTTGTCGACCAGGGTGAAGCGCTGCCACGCCGCTTCGCCAACGCTGACGCGTACCAGCGCCAGATTGTGCCGGTGTCCCGTCGAAAAATTGTCGAGGCCGCGCACTTCCTGCCCCAGGCGCAACAAAGTCTCCAGCAGGTGCGAACCGATGAAGCCGGCCACTCCCGTCACCAGCCAGCGCCGTGGCGCGTGCAGCAAAAGCGCGCACGCCTGCGCGCAAGCCCCCGTGCCGAAGTCCGGCGCCATACCCGCGGCTTCAGCAGGCAGCGGTTTGGCTGACGCGGCGTCGCTATCGGCAGACTGCGCGGCCGGGGCGCCCTCCTGCATTATTGCCTGCCGCACCCCTGGCCCACCGTCCTGCCTGCGCTGACGGGCGGTTTCCTGTCCGCTCTCCTGTCCATTTCCTAGTCTGCGTTCCTGTCCATTTTCCTGTCCAGTTTGCTGCCTTGTTTCCTGAATTGCGTCCGGCCTCGCTTCCGGTCTCGCTTCCTGTCCTATCTCCTCGCCAGCCGCCGGATCAGCAGCGAGGGCGCCCTCCGCCCTGGTCTGCACCGCCGCCACCGCCGCATGCAGACAGGCCGCAGGGCCGGCGTCGGCGCGAGTTCCGGCCGCCAACGGCTGCCCAGCCGTGCAAGCGGCATCGCATGCAGTCTCGCTGCCGGGCCGCAACCCGCGTGCAAGATCATCGCGCGCTTCCACAGCAACATCGCCGGCCCCAGCGGCGCCCTCCACCGTCCCATGCACCACCTTCCCACGCGCCACCTTGCCATTCAC
>NZ_NRDQ01000227.1 GCF_002878455.1 Janthinobacterium sp. AD80 | reverse complement strand
CCCTGGCCGGCGCGCTGGCGCCGAAGTGGCGCTGGACGGACGCAGCGTGACGCTCGACACGGCCGTGCTGCTGCCAAGCGGCAAGCTCAGCGTGTCCGCCGAACAGGACGTCGTGCTGGGCGATGGCGCCAGGCTCGACCTGGCCGGCCGCAAGATCGATTTCAACGGCGTGGCCAAGTACAGCTGGGGCGGCGACGTGGTGCTCGACAGCCGCCACGGCGACGTGCGCCAGGCGGCCGCTTCCAGCATCGATTTCTCCGCCGTGTCGAACCGCGCCGGCAAGCTGACGGCCACCGCGCTGGACGCGCAGGCGGGCAGCGTGGCGCTGCTGGGCAGCATCGCCGGCGGCAGCAGCGGCCACTACGACGCGGGCGGCACCGACGTGCCGTTCGCGGCTGGCGGCCTGGACGTGCGCGGCCAGCATATCGACGATTTCAAGGGACTGAACGGGCGCCTGAGCAAGGGCGGCGTGTTCGGCAGCCGCAGCTTCCAGCTCAAGCAGGGCGACCTGGTGCTGGACAGTGAACTGAAGGCGCGCGAAATCACCGTTTCCGTGGATGGCGGCCACCTGGCCGTCAACGGCACGGTCGACGCCAGCGGCGAACAGGTGGGCAGCATCCGCCTGGCCGCGCGCGACGGCGTCAGCGTGGCCGGCGGCGCGCTGCTCGACGCCCACGGCAGCGTGCTGCGGGTGGATAGCTACGGCAAGGTGATCGAGGCGCCCAACCGCGCCGTGATCGACATCGATGCCGGCAGCGGCCGCCTGGTGCTCGATACGGGCGCGCGCATGGACCTGCGCGCCGGCACCGCCGGCAAGGCTGATCAAATCGCTTCGCTGGGCACGCTGGAATTGAGCGCCCGACGCGTGGGCGGCGCCACCGGCAATGACATCGCCATCGATGCCGCCGGTCCGCTGGTCATCGACGGCGCCCGCGCCATCACGGTCAATGGTTTCTGGTCGTATAACGACGCCGCGCCTGGCATCGACGCCGGCGCGGACGGCCGTCCCTACCAGGTCATCGACCAGGCTTACCTGGACCGCAAGCACGACGACAGCGTGGCGTTCATGACGGGCGCCCTGGCCAACGACGGGCTGATGAATGGCCGCCTGTCCGGCCTGCGCAAGGACAAGGACGCTTTCCACCTGCGTCCGGGCGTGGCCATCCTCAGCGCCACGCCGGACGGCGACCTGCACGTCGATGGCGACATCGACCTGTCCGGCTACCGCTACGCCAGCGTCAATCCGCATACGCAGCAGACCGGCGTGGCCGGTTCCGGCGAAGCGGGCGCGCTGGTGCTGCGGGCCGGCGGCAATTTGAACGTTTTTGGCAGCATCAATGACGGCTTCGATGGCAAGGCCGTGCCGGTCACGCCGGACGACAAGGGCTGGATGCTGGCCAAGGGCCGCGTGCCGTTCGGCGCCGACGTCATCGTGCCGCATGGCCAGCTGGTCACGCTGGCCGACGACACCTTCTTCCAGTCCGGCCGCACCTTGAACTACGACTTGCCGATGAAGGCCATGAGCTTGCGGGCCGGCACGGCGCTGCCGTCGCAGGCCACCTTGACGGCCGAGGTGGAATTGCCGGCTGGCACGGTGCTGGGCGGCGCCGTGCGCAATGCCGCCGGCGATATCGTGTATGCGGCGGGCACCGTGCTGGCGAAGGCGGTCACGCTGGGCAGCGGTACGCAGCTCGACGCCGGCACCCGCTTGCCGGTGGGCATGTCCGTGGCGGCCATGACCTGGCCCGGCGGCGTGCCGCTGCCGTACCCGGTGGGCGCCGTCAGGGACACGCCCAGCCCCGACTACGATGGCAACGGTGAACCCGACACGCCCGCCAACGGCGTGGTGCTGGCCGGCGAACTGCAGCTGCGCAAGGGCGCGCTGGTGCCGAGCGAAACCTGGGTGCGGCTGCCTGGCGGCGCCGCCTCCGTGGCCCTGCGTCCGGCCGATGCCGATGGCAACCAGGGCCGCAACTGGGCGCTGGCGCCGATGCTGGCCAGCGGTTCGCAGTCGTGGTCGATGCGCCTGGTGGCGGGCGCCGATCTGCAGGCGGCCGATAGCCGCACGCTGCGCCCCGTGGGCGAGAACCGCAGTCTGCTGCTGACCGACCACCATTACGGCGTGGTCCTGGGGCCCAGCGTGCCGACGGTGGCAGTGCCGCCGATCGAGGGCGTGGCCGGCAATTTCTACTGGATCGGCGACTCGGCGCTGTATTTCAGCGCCGAGCCCGGCACCCTGATCAATGTCGACGATTTCGGTGGCGTCGAGGCCCTGCTGGAACTCAATAACATGAACCTGGGCGATCTGGTGACATGGCTGCCCGAAGGCGGCAGCTTCCCGACGGTGTCCCTGCCTGCGCGGCAGCAGCTGTTCAGCGTGCTGCGCACGGGCACGGGCGACCTCGACCTCCTGGCCGGCGGCAACTTCAACCAGAGTTCGCCGTACGGCGTGTATACGGCCGGTACCCAGGCGGCCAATGTGGCGGCCGCTTACCAGCTGCCGCGCGCGGCGGACCGCAACGGTTCCATCCTCGGCCCCGATGGCGACGCCTTCAAGCCCTATGTCGACGGTGGCGCGCAAAGCCTGTACCAGGCCTGGTATCCCGAGCATGGCGGCAACGTGCTGGTACGCGCGCAGGGCGACGTCACCGGCGACCTGGTGGGCGCCGGCTACAGCACCGAGCGTCGCCCCGACGACGTGGGCTATTTGCGGCCGCAGCAGGACAGCAGCGCCGTCGGCACCTGGCTGTGGCGCCAGGGCACCGGCAGCGCCGTCGCCCAGGGCGAGGGCGTGCCCACCGCCTGGTGGATCAACTTTGGCAGCTACGTGGCCGGCGGCATGGGCGCCAACTACCTGTACGAAACCCTGCCCGTGATGACCGGCTTTACCGGCATCGGCACCCTGGGCGGCGGCAATCTGGTGTTCGAGGCGGGCAAGGCCGCCGGCATGCTGTCGCCGCGTACCGACCAGGGCGGCAAATTCGTCATGCGCAGCCAGGGCCTGAACCTGGCGGTGGCCAGCACCGGCCGGGTATCGGCCGACGGTTCCGCGCTCACGCTGACCGGCGGTGGCGACCTGGACGTGCGCATAGGCGGCGGCCTCAATCCGGTGGCCGAAGTGCGCTCGTTTGCCGACACGACAGGCGAGATCACGCCGGATACCCGTTTTAGCGGCACGCGTGGTGACCTCAATAGCACCTTCGTCAACCTGCGCGGCGCCTTGCGCATGGAGGCGGGATCCGTGGGCGGCATCGAGCTGCGTTTCGACAAGGGCGACAGCCAGGAATCGCGCGCCTACCAGGTCTACACCGCCACCTCGTCCATCGCCGGCGGCGGGCCGGTGGTGGTGCCGGGCGACTCCGGCGTGCGCATCGATGCGCGCGGCGACCTGGTGCTGGGCGGCGTGGGCGATGCCGGCCGCGTCACCCAGATCAACAATGGCACGCCGTTCACGGCGAAGGGCGTGGCGCAGGACGGCGAAGGCTACAGCTGGTTCTCGCTGTGGACGCCGTCGACGGCGATCGACCTGTTCAGCGCGGGCGGCAACCTGACGCCATCGACGGCCTGGAGCGACGACCGCGCCAGCGGCAACCAGGCGTCCAGCGGCGGGCGTTTCGTGATGCCGTCGCAATTGCGCGCGGTAGCCGCCAGCGGCAACCTGTATATGGGCAACTCCGCCCAGGGCGCGACGGACAGCGGCACCAACACGCTGGCGCGGCCGGCCACCGGCCTGCTGCTGGCGCCGTCGCCGGTCGATGCGCATTTCACGCGCCGCACGCCGGGGCAGCTGGAATTGCTGGCCGCCGATTCGATCTACGCGGGCGCTTATTCGGTGACGGCGTCGGGCGCCGATCCGACCGCGCTGCCGAGCCCTTTCAATCCGGGCTTCGCGGGCGTTTCCGGCGTCACCGAATACGGCGACATGTACACGCATAACGTGAACCAGAATGCACAGGCGCCCAGTGTGCTGTTCGCCTCGCGCGAAGCGGGCGCCGCACCGCAGCGCTATCCGCTGTTCACGCTGACGCCGCCCACCGCCTCCGGCTATGCGGTGCAAAACCAGCTGCCGGCGCGCTATTACGCGCTGGCGGGCGACATCATCGGCCTGCGCACCGGTTCCATCATCACGCGCGGCGGCGGCAATGCGGCCAGCCACAGCACCTGGTACGAGGGCGCCGGTCCGGTCGACATCCGCGCCGGACGCGACATCGTCAACGCCGGCACGGCCCTGGGGCTGGTCGAAGTGACGCCGCAGGGCTTGCTGGGCTGGACGTCGGAGATAGCGTATGCCAATCCCCTGCTGCCGCTGCGGCCGACGGAAATCCGGGTCGGTTCGGCGCGCGGCAATCTGGCGCTGCACAACAATCCGGACGAAGTGTCGGTCGTGCGTGCCGGCCGCGATATTCGCTACGGCACCTTCTACGTGGGTGGCCCGGGCACGCTGGAAGTGACGGCCGGGCGCGATGTCTACATGGCCGACAGGGCCGAGCTGAAGAGTATCGGGGCAGTGACGCAAATCACGTCAGGCGAGCGCAGCAGCGGCGCCAGCATCGCGGTGGCGGCAGGGGTAGGGGCCAACGGCCCCAACTACGACGCCTTTGCCGCCCGCTATCTCGACGCCGCCAACCTGATCGAACCAGGCAAGTCGCTGGCCGACCAGCCCGGCAAGGCGGTGGCCGTGTATGGCGGCCGCCTGAGCCTGGCCGACTGGTTGCGCACGGAATTTGGCTACGGCGGCGACGCGGCGGGCGCGCCCGCCTTCCTGGCGGCGCGCCAGGGCGAGCTCGACAAGACTCTGCAGGCCAGCGCCAGCGGCGGCGCCAAGCGCGATTTGCAGCGCGAATACGGCCTGTCGAGCCAGCTGCACCTGGTCAATTGGCTGGAAACCCGCTACGGCGCCGGACAGCGCAATGGTGCCGGGCTGGCCTTCGATGCGGCCAGCATGGATGCGCGCAAGTTTTTCGCGGCCTTGCCGGCCGAGCAGCAGCGTGTCTTCCTGCGCAATGTCTACTTTGCCGAACTCAAGGCGGGCGGGCGCGAGTACACGGCGGCGGGCGGCGTGCGCGAAGGCAGCTACCTGCGCGGCCGCGAAGCCATCGCTACTTTGTTCCCGAGCAAGGATGCGCAGGGCAAACCCGTGACCTACGCGGGCGACCTGACCATGTTCAGTGGCGCTACCTACTATGCCGATGGTGCCGATAGCAGCAGCACCAGGCGGCCGCGCAAGGGCGTCAATTACCTGAGCCGCGAGCAATATGTGCTGAGGGGCGACGACCACGCGCCCGTGTTCGACCTGCAGGACGCCGGCATCCATACCGATTTCGGCGGCAACATCGACATCCTGACGCCGGGCGGGCGCACCCTGGTCGGGGTCGATGGCGGCTTCGTGCCGGGCGAAGGCTCGGGCGTGCTGACGCAGGGCGCCGGCGACATCCAGATGTATGCGCGCGACAGCATCCTGCTGGGGCAAAGCCGGATCTTCACCACCTTCGGCGGCAATATCCTGGCCTGGTCGGCGCAGGGCGACATCAACGCCGGGCGCGGCTCCAAGTCCACCGTGGTCTACACGCCGCAGCGCCGCGTCTACGACGCTATCGGCCAGGTCACCCTGTCGCCGACCACGCCGACGACGGGCGCCGGCATCGCCACCCTGAACCCGATCCCGGAGGTGCCGCCCGGCGACATCGACCTGATCGCCCCGCTGGGCACCATCGACGCGGGCGAGGCGGGCATCCGCGTCTCGGGCAACGTCAACCTGGCGGCGCTGCAACTGGTGAATGCGGCCAACATCCAGGTGCAGGGCAAGTCGACGGGCATGCCGGCCGTCGCCGCCGTGAACGTGGGCGCGCTGACCAACGCCAGCGCGGCCGCCTCGCAGGCCGTGACGGCGGCGCAGGACGTGCTGCAGCGCGAACGGGCCGCCACGCGCCAGGCGCAGCCATCGCTGTTTACCGTGAAGGTGCTGGGCTTTGGCAACGAGTCGGCCGATGACGCTGCCGCCGGCAAGGGACGCGATCCGCAGGCCTCGCTGTACCAGCCCGCCGGCGTGGTGCAGGTGCTGGGGGCCGGGCCATTGACGGCGCCGCAGCTGCAGGCGCTCACGCCGAACGAGCGGCGCGGCTTGCAGCCATGAGATTTATGAACATTTGATGACATTCGGCAGTCGCCGCGCGCGGCGGCTGTCTAGGCATCAGTAGATCAGCATTGGCAACAAAAAAAACGCCGGCCCAGCGCCGCAACACAGGGCAACCGTTTGATTTTAAGGTGAATGGAAGATGCGTGAAATGACAACCAAGGGCAGGGGCGTGCCGCCAGCGGCACCCGCGACGGCCCTGACGATGCTGTGCCTGGCCATGCTGGCGCTGCCCGGCATGGCGCGCGCGCAGGATGCGCCAGCCGCTGCGGCGGCACCGGCCGCGCCGGAACGCCAGGTGACCATCGAGGAATACCTGGTGCGCGGCAATACCGTGCTCGACGCCCGCGCCATCGAAGCGGCCGTGACGCCCTTCCTGGGGCCGGGCCGCACCCTGAAGGACGTGGAAGGGGCGCGCGACGCCCTGGTGGCCGCCTACCAGGCGCGCGGCTACCAGTCCGTCTACGTGGACTTGCCCGAGCAGCAGGTGGAGCAGGGCGTGGTGGTGCTGCAGGTGAGCGAAACCAAGGTGGGACGCTTGCGCGTGGTCGGTGCGCAATACAACTCGCCGCTCGACGTGCGCCAGCAGGTGCCGGCCCTGACGGAAGGTAGCGTCCCCGACTTTACCCAGGCGCAAGTGGAGCTGACGTCACTGAACCGGGGGCCGAAGCGCCAGGTGATGCCGCTGGTACGCCAGGGCGCGCTGCCCGGCACCATGGACGTGGATTTGAAAGTCGAAGACAGCAGCCCCTGGCGCGCCAGCGTGGGCTTGAACAACGATTACAGCGCGGATACGAAAAAATTGCGCACCAGTATGTCGGTGGGCCACGACAACCTGTGGCAGCTGGGGCATAGCGCCACCATCAGCTTTTTCGGCACGCCGGGCGACCTGAATCAGACCAAAGTGTGGTCCGCCTCGTACGTGGCACCGATCGGCACGCAGGGCTGGAGCGTGGAAGCGACCGGCTACAAGTCGAACAGCAACGTGGCCAGCACGGGCGGCACCAGCGTGCTGGGCAAGGGTCATGCGCTGGGCATGAAGCTCAACTACACGGTGCCCAACAGCGGCATCTGGTGGCACAGCTTTGCCGCCGGCATCGATTTCAAGGATAACCAGGAAGCGCTGAAATTGAACGGTGCCGGCTCCAGCGTTCCCTTGAAATACGTGCCGCTCAACGTGGCCTACAACGGCTATGCGCAGACGGACACGGCGACGTACGGCCTGGGCCTGTCGCTGGTGGCCGGCACGCGCGCCTCGTTCGGCTATGGCAGCGACGGCGCCGCCTATGACAACAAGCGCTACAAGGCATCGCCCAGCTTCCTCGTGCTGAAGGGCGACGCCAACACCACCCAGACCCTGGGCAGCGGCGCGCAGCTGCATGGCCGCCTGTCGGGCCAGCTGGCCGACGCGGCGCTGGTGTCGGGCGAGCAGATGGCCGCCGGTGGCGCCAATTCCGTGCGCGGCTACCTGTCGGCCGAAGCGACGGGCGACTACGGCATCTCGGGCAGCGTCGAATGGCGTACGCCCCAGCTCACGTATTTCAGCCGCCTGGAAAACTGGCGCCTGTTCGCCTTTGCCGATGGCGCGCGCCTGCGCTTGCGCGATCCGCTGCCGGAACAGAAAGACCTGTTCGGCCTGGCATCGGTGGGCGTCGGCAGCAGCTTCCAGTTCCTGCGCTACCTGAATGGCCGCATCGATTTTGCCTACCCGCTGCGCGATGGCCCGCGCACGCACAAACACGTGCGGCGCATCCATTTCAACCTGTCGGCCAGCTACTGACGGGCCGGCTCACCAGCACCGCACTTTTCTAGACTTTTCTTCGGAGAATCACTGTCATGCAACGTTTTCTTTTTTTGCTCACGATCCTGGGCACGTTTGTTCCCGGCCTGGCGCATGCCTGGTGGCAGCCCGACTGGGCTTACCGCAAACCCGTCACCGTCGATGCCGGTCCCAAGGCGGGCGCCGTGGGCGGCGATCCGGGCCGCATTCCCGTCCTGCTGCGCTTGCACTCGGGTAATTTCAACTTCGAGGGCGTCAGCGACAGCGGCGCCGACCTGCGCTTCGTGGCGGGCGACGACAAGACCGTCCTGAACCACCAGATCGAGCAGTTCAACCCGCTGCTGGGCATCGCCCTGATCTGGGTCGACGTGCCGGCCCTGGCGGCGGGCACGCCGCAGCAGCTGTGGATGTACTACGGTAATCCAAAGGCGCCCGCTTCCGGCAATGGCCAGCGCACGTTCGACCCCGACTACAGCCTGGTGTACCACTTCGCCGAACCTGGCGTGCCGTCGCGCGACAGCACCGCCTACGGCAACCATGCGCAGACGGCCGTGCCGGCACTCGAAGGTTCCGTCATCGGCGCGGGCGCCCGCCTGGGCACGGCACCGTTGATGCTGCCTGCCTCGCCATCGCTGGCGCTGGCTGCCGGCGCGCCATTCACCTTCTCGGCCTGGGTGCGTCCGGACAGCCTGGGCGCGCGGCAAGTGCTGTATGCACGCCGCGATGGCGCCAATGAATTGCTGATCGGCGTAGACCAGGGCGTGCCCTTCTTGCAGGTGAATGGTCAGCGCAGCAAGCCGGGCCAGCCGATCCAGGCCGCGCAATGGTCGCACCTGGCCGTCAAGGCCGATAAAAACAATGTGGCGCTGTATGTGGGCGGCCGTCCGTCCGTGTCGCTGGCCACCGCCCTGCCGGCGTTCGCCACGGCGGCTTCGGTGGGTGCCGACGCGCCGCCGGTTGCCTCCGGCGTCGCCACCCTGAACAACTTCACGGGCGCCATCGACGAACTGCGCCTGTCGCGCACGGCCCGTCCCGACGCGCTGCTGCTGGCCGATGCCGTCTCGCAAGGTTCCGAATCGCGCCTGGCCGTGTTTGGCGCCGATGAACAGCAGGCGGGCAAAAGCCATTTCGGCTTCATCATCGCCGCCATGCCGCTCGACGCGTGGATCGTCGTTGGCGTGCTGGGCCTGATGATGGTCCTGTCGTGGATCATCATGATCGGCAAAGGCCGCAGCTATGGCGCCATCGCGCGCGCCAATGCGCAATTCATGCAAGCCTTCCACGAAGGCGCGGGCGCGCCGCTGGACCACTTGGCGCGCAATGGCAAGCTGAGCACCAGCGTGAAGACGGATTCCTCGCTGTGGCGTTTGTATGACGTGGCCATCGATGAGATGCGCCGCCGCCACGACCGCGGCTACGACATGAGCGCCGTGTCGAACGCGACCATTGGCGCCATCCGCGCCGCCATGGATGGCGTGATGGTGCGCGAGAGCGAACGCATGTCCAAACGCATGATCTGGCTGTCGACCACCATCGAAGGCGCGCCGTATGTCGGCCTGTTCGGCACCGTGATCGGCATCATGCTGGTGTTCGTCGTGGCCGCCATGGCCGGTGCTGTGGACATCAACTCGGTGGCGCCGGGCATGGCCGCCGCGCTGCTGTGTACGGCGGCGGGCCTGGGCGTGGCGATTCCCGCCCTGTTCGGCTACAACTGGCTGTCCTCGCGTTCGGACGCCATCGTTGCCGACATGGCCGTGTTTGTCGATGAATTCGCCACGCGCCTGGCGGAAGAGCAGGGCGACGGACGCCAGATGCGTCCCGCGCTGCACCAGGCGTGAGGGGCGCATAACCATGGCCACCTCCGCCAAGTTTACCCCCCGCAAGCGTAGCGGCGGCATCAACATCACGCCCTTCGTCGACGTGCTGCTGGTGGTGCTGGTGATTTTCATTCTGACCAGCAACGCCAGCATTCCCGGCATCAAGGTTGACCTGCCCAAGGCCAGCTCCGCCATGGCGCTGGAAAAGCCGAAGACCAAGGCCGTCACCATCGACAACGCGGGCCAGATCTTCCTCGATGCCTATCCCGTCACCCTGCCGGAGCTGGAAGAGCGGCTGCGCACGGAAAAGGCGCTCACGCCTTACTTTCCCGTGATCGTGCGCGGCGATGCCGCCGTGCAATACGCGAAGGTGGTCGAAGTGCTCGACTTGCTGCGCCGTATCGACCTGAACCAGGTCGGCCTGGTGACCGGCAAGCCGGCATGAGGAGCGCAAGGTGAAGCGTGACGACATGACAAGGATGGCGGCCTCGGAACCGTCGGGCGCCGCGCAGTGGTGGCGCCGCTGGGGCGGCGTGGCCGGCGGACTGCTGCTGGCGGCGGCATTGGCCGCGCTGGTCTGGTATTTGCTGTCCGACACGGCGGCCACCAAGCGCGAAGTGGCGGCCACGCCGATGCTGATGCTGCCGCCTCCGCCGCCACCGCCGCCGGAACCGGAAAAACTGCCGGAACCGGTACCCGACAAGGTGGTGCCGCAAGTGTCGGAAGCCGAACCGGTGCCGGCCGACAAGCCCAAGGATGACGCGCCGGAAAGCCCGTCGCCGGACAAGGGCGACCCCGTCACCATCGATGGCGCGGCGCAGGCTGGCAGCGACGCGTTCGGCATCCAGGCCGGGCGCGGCGGCGGCATGAGCGGCAGCGGTGCCGGCGGCGGCCTTGGCGCAGGATCGTATGGCCGCTATGTGGCCAATGCGCTGCAGCTGGCCTTTGCCCGCGACCCGCGCACGCGCCAGCTGGCGTTCAACGATATCCGCGTCGACCTGTGGCTCGATGTGGACGGCAAGGCAACGAAAGCGCTGCTGGTGCAGGGCACGGGCAATGCGCAGACCGACGAGCAGGTGCTGGCCATGGTGCGCGACTTCCGCGCCGATGAGCGGCCGCCGGCGGCGCTGCGTTTCCCGGCGCGCGTTTCGATCAAAGGCCGCCGGCCATAGCGTCCCCAATTCATCTTAATTTTAGCGAAAGACACAATGAATTCCTTATTTTCTTCCTCACAGCGCACGCACCGCCTGCCGCTGGCGCTGGCCGCCCTGGCCCTGAGCGTGGCGGCGGGCGCGGCGCAAGCGCAAGCCACCGCCGTACCGGCCGACAGCACCATGGTCAAGCTGATCCGTGGCCTGATCCAGAGCGGCGCACTGAACAAGGATGCCGGCGAA
>NZ_NRDQ01000226.1 GCF_002878455.1 Janthinobacterium sp. AD80 | reverse complement strand
CGGCAGCTGAGGGCGTGGCTGGCACTGCCAGCCGCATCACCAGCGGCGCCGTGGCCCAGGCGTGGCCGATGGGCCACCGCGCGATGTCAAGGCGTGATGCAAAAGCTTGATATGGGCAAGCCCATGTAAAAGCGGGCGCTGGCGTGATGCCGGCGCCGGGGGAGGGCTGCGTATAATGCGCCATACTCATTAAAGGAATTCCCCCATGCACGATGCAATGCCCGCGCACCCGGTACTGGGCGTGATCGGCCGTTCCGGCAGCGGCAAGACGACCCTGCTGGAATTTGTTGTCAAGGAAATGGCGGCGCGCGGCTTGCGCGTCAACCTCGTCAAGCACAGCCACCACGACCTGGCGCTGGAACCGCCGCAAAAGGACAGTGCGCGCCTGCGCCTGGCGGGCGCGGCGGAAGTGCTGGTGGCCTCGCCTTACCGCTTTGCCATCGTGCATGAGCTGCGCGGCGCGCCCGAGCCCAGCCTGGCCCAGCAATTGGCCCGCATGGGGCCGGCGGACCTGACCCTGGTGGAAGGCTTCAAGACGGACCCGATCGCCAAGCTGGAAGTGTATCGCCCTGAAGTGGGACAGGCGCCCCTGTATCCGCACGATCCGCACGTGGTTGCCGTGGCGTCCGACAGCCCGGCGCCGGCGGACTTGCGCGCAGGCGTCGAGTGGCTGGATTTGAACGCGCGCGAGCGGGTGCTGGAGTGGCTGCTGCGCAGGCTGGAAAAATAAGGCTAAAGGTTTGCCGGCGGCATCCGTTAACAGGGGTAGAACCTCATTGGAGAAACGTATGGACGTCGGAAGCATTGCTCAACTGTCAACCACGATGGCAGAGACGGGTACGCGCCAGGCCGTAGGCTTGACCGTCCTGAAAAAAGCCCAGGACATTCAAAGTTCGACCGCGAATGCCTTGCTGCAAGCCTTGCCGCCGGTACAGTCGGCACCAAGTTTGCCAGCGCACCTGGGCAACCGCATCAACACGACCGCCTGAGCGCCGTCACGGGGCGCCATCCTGGCGCCTGCCATGCCCGCACCACCGTTTGCAACGGTGGCGAGCGGGCTTTTGTTTTTTGACGCCCGCCACGCTGCCTTCTTTTCGCTGTTCTTCCCGCTATCCCGGGCACCTGCTTCGCTCCGCCAACAAATTCCACGCGCAATGTTCGCCACGGCGCGGCCGATTCAGTAGAATGGCATCGATTGCCTCCGCGTTGCCAGCAGCGCAGCCTGAGGCGAGCCATGACTTTCCGATGACTTCGTCCATGCAAGAGGATTACCCCATGAATAAACGCCAAGCTCTCGTCGCCGCCGCCCTGGCCGGTATCTGCGCCGCCTCCACCGGCAGCGTCGCCGCGCATGATGCGTCAGCCGCCACGGGCGACAAGGAAAAATGCTACGGCGTGGCCAAGGCGGGGCAAAACGATTGCGCCTCGTCCGATGGTGCGCATTCCTGCGCCGGCCAGGCCGCCGCCGATAACTTGCCCACCGAATGGGCGTATGTTGCCAAGGGTACGTGCACGCAGGCCGGCGGTTCGCTCAAGCCCGTCAAGGCCGCCAAGGGCACGAAGCCAGCCACGCAGCCATAAGCATTCCGCACAGCCGCGCCATGCCGCGTCCGGAACACGCGCTTGCCGGCGTGGGCGTCGGCTTGCGCGCCGCCCACTACCGCGATTTTCTCGCGCGCCGGCCCAGGGTGGGCTGGCTGGAAGTGCATACCGAAAATTATTTGCAGCCATCGGGCTGGGACTGGCATGTGCTGCAAGCCCTGCGCAGCGATTACGCGCTCAGCCTGCATGGCGTGGGACTGGGGCTGGGCTCGGCGCACGGTTTTTCCGAAGCGCACCTGGAGCGCGTGCGCGCGCTGGCCGAGCGCATCGAGCCGGCCCTCGTCTCTGAACACCTGAGCTGGGGCGCTGTAGCGCAGCGGCAACTCCACGACCTGCTGCCGCTGGCCTTGAATGGCGCCGCCCTGGACTTGCTGTGCGCGCGGGTCGGCAGGGTGCAGGATGTGCTGAAAAGGCCGATCTTGCTGGAGAATGTCTCCACTTACCTGCGCTTTTGCGACGATGCCATGAGCGAGGCGCAATTTCTGGCCGAACTGGCGCGGCGCAGCGGCTGCGGTTTGCTGCTCGATATCAATAATCTGTATGTGAACCAGTGCAACCACGGCGAAGATGCCCTGATTGCCATTCAATCGATCGCTCCCCGCAGCGTGGGCGAGCTGCACCTGGGCGGCCACCTGGTGACGCCGCAGGCCGTCATCGACCACCATGGCGCCACTGTCGCCGAGCCCGTCTGGGCATTGTACGCGGCGGCTTTGCAGCGCTTCGGCGCCATTCCCACCCTGATTGAATGGGACACGGACGTTCCGGAACTCGATGTCCTGCTGGGCGAGGCGGACAAGGCGCAGGCGCTGCTGGCGCGCCATGCGGCGCATGCCCCGTGGCAGGGAGCGCCAGTGGCGTCGCCATCGCCATCGCCATCGCCATCGCGCGTGTCCGCCGCTGGCCTGGCCGCCGGCCAGCAGGCCTTTGCCAGCGCCATGTTCGATCCCGCGCACGCCGCTGGCGCCTTGCCGCTCTGGCCAGGGGCCGGCGGCGGCCGGACGGCTCGGCCTGTACCGGGGCGGCATGCATGCCATCTGGCGGCGCACCCTGGGCCACGTGTACCCCGTCGTGCTGGCGCTGGTGGGAGACGAGTTTTTCAGCGGCCTGGCCCGCGAGTACGGGCGGGAAATGCCGTCCGATAGCCCCGATTTGAACCAGTTTGGCGCGCGTTTCGGCGATTTTCTCGCCACTTTCCCGCACGTGGCCGAGCTGCCCTACCTGCCGGACATGGCGCGTCTCGAGTGGGCGCTGCACCTGGCCCACTACGCGCCCGATGCGCAGGGCGTGGCGCCCGAGGCGCTGGCCGCCATGCCTGCGGATGTACTGGAAGCGCGCCGGTGGCGCTTGCATCCGGCCTGCACCTTGCTGGCATCAGACTGGCAAGTGCCGGCCCTGTGGCAGGCGCATCAGGAGGGGGAGTGGTGGGGGAAATTCCCGCAAGCAATGCAGGCGGCCAGCCATGCGCTGGTGTGTCGGCCGCGCTGGAAAGCGCAATTATTGCCGTTGGATGGGGCCGCGCATGCGGCGCTGGCGCAGCTGCAGCAGGGGCAGACCTTCGGCGCCGCGCTCGACGCGGCATTCGAGCGCGATGAAGGGTTTGACCTGGCCGGGCAGCTCAGGCTGTGGCTGGCGCATGCGGTACTGATTCAAGTGCTGCCCGCGCCCGACTAGTCGAAGGCGCGCAGCAGGCGCGCTTCACCCGTCTGGTCGCAGTACAGGGCGTTGGCGGCCAGGGTGGCGTCCATCATGCGCGTTACTTGTTCTTCTTCAAAGCGGGCGAGCTCGGCGGTGGCCGCGACGAGGGCCAGTTCCAGCCTGGCGCGCGCGCTCTGGTACAGGCTGCTCGTGTATTTGTCCGTGTTACGCAGCAGCTCTTCCGCGTTTTCTATGACCTGGCGCAAGTCGCCGATCAGGCGCTCCTGGCTGCGCGTACCTTGTTCGGGCTGGTCCATGGCGCTCCCCTTCCACAATCGATAGTTATCTTTAGCAATAACGACGTGTTGCAGCTTGACCGGGCAGCCGGGCGGATGCTGGCACGATGCATGGGGCCGCTCGCGCGCCCCACGCGGGGATCATGCCTGGCCGACGACCGTGATGCGGATATCGCCCACACTGACGACCTGGCCGGCGCGGATCTTGGCGGTCTTGCGCAATTCCTTTTTGCCATCGACCTTCACCACGCCGCTATCGACCATGACCTTGCCTGCGCCACCGCTGTCGCACAGGCCGACCAGCTTGAGCAGCTGATTCAGCTCGACGAACTCGGATGTTAAATCAAAGCTTACTTTTTGCATTGTATCCCTTATTGCAATGATGTGTTTTAAACACTTGATGACGACTTCAACTAAATCATAGTTTACCTGAAGCCGCCAGCAATGCAGGGTACAGCCTCAGCTTTTGTTGGGGCGCGTCATCTCCAGGGGCACGATCCAGGCACTGAATTGCTCTTCAGTAACGAAGCCCAAGGCCAGCGCCGCTTCCTTCAAGGTCGTGCCTTCGTGCTGGGCCTGCTTGGCGATTTGCGCCGCCTTGTCGTAGCCGATGTGCGGCGCCAGGGCCGTCACCAGCATCAATGAACGCTCCATCAGTTCGGCGATGCGTACGCGGTTCGGTGCGATGCCGTGTGCGCAATGCTCGTCGAAGCTGCGCATGCCATCGCCCAGCAGGCGCGCGCTTTGCAGGAAATTGTGCGCGATCAAAGGTTTGAAAACGTTCAGTTCAAAGTTGCCCGAGGCGCCGCCCACCGTGATGGCGACATCGTTGCCGAAGACCTGGCAGCACAGCATGGTCAGCGCTTCACACTGGGTGGGATTGACCTTGCCCGGCATGATGGAGCTGCCCGGCTCGTTTTCGGGTATCGTGATTTCGCCGAGGCCCGAGCGGGGGCCGGAGGCCATCCAGCGCACGTCGTTGGCGATCTTCATCAGCGCCGTGGCCAGGGTTTTCAGCGCGCCATGGGCTGCCACCAGCGCATCGTGCGCAGCCAGCGCGGCAAATTTGTTGCTGGCCGTTTCAAACGGCTGGCCCGTCAGGCGTGCCAGTTCGGCGGCGATGCGGCCGGCAAATTCCACGTGGGCATTCAAGCCCGTGCCCACGGCCGTGCCGCCGGCGGCCAGCTGCAGCAGCGGCGGCAGGGATGCGGTAATGATGTGTTCGGCAAAGTCCAGCTGCGCCGCGTAGCCGGAGAACTCCTGGCCCAGGGTCAGCGGCGTCGCGTCTTGCAGATGCGTGCGGCCGATCTTGACGATGTCGGCAAACTCCGCGGCTTTCGCGTCCAGGGTGGCACGCAGCTGGCGCAGCGGCGGCAGGACGGTGTGGGCGACAGCCAATGCCGCCGCCACGTGGATGGCGGTGGGGAAGATATCGTTCGAGGATTGGCCCAGGTTGACGTCGTCGTTCGGGTGCAGCAGGCGTTCGGCGCCGCGCAAGCCGCCGATCAGCTCGGAACCCCGGTTGGCCAGCACTTCATTCATGTTCATATTGCTTTGCGTACCCGACCCCGTCTGCCAGACCGCCAGCGGGAATTCTGCGTCATGCTTGCCGGCCAGCACTTCGTCGGCAGCCTGCGTGATGGCGACCGCCTTTTTGCCATCCAATAAACCCAGGTCCAGATTGACGTGGGCGGCCGCGCGCTTGACGGTGGCCAGGGCGGCGATCAGTTCAGGCGGCATCTTTTCCGTGGAGATATGGAAATGTTCGAGCGAGCGCTGGGTTTGCGCTCCCCACAGCCGGTCGGCGGGTACGTCGATCGGGCCGAAACTGTCGCGTTCGATTCTGCTACTCATGGCATCCCTTTCATCGATGGAGGTGGATCGAGTGTACTCCAGACGCCAAAAAGGCACAGGATGATGCTGTATTGCATCATTTCTGCGGTGCTGCCTCTACATTTCCCCGATTTCCTGCCGTTATAGGTGGGCGAGTCCCCTTTATTTTATTGTCAAAGCGATCAGTTCATGCCGAGTAGCATCCTTCCCCGTTGGTCCCTGATCGCGTGCGCCGCCGCTTGTCTGGCCCTGCCACCCGCCATGGCGGCCGAGCTGGGCGACATGACGGTGCTGTCGCACGTGGGCCAGCCCTTGCTGGCCGAGATCGAACTGACGGCCCTGCTGCCCGAGGATGCCCGAGGCGTGGCCGTGCGCCTGGCCTCGCCTGATGTGTACCGGGGCGGCGGCATCAGCATGGATCCGGCCCTGCAGGGGCTGGCCATCACGCCGCTGGAGCGGGGCGGGCGCCGCTATGTGCGCGTGACAACCCAGCAGGCGATCCGCGCCGGCCACGTGCACCTGTATCTGTTGCTGGACAATGGCAGCGGTGCCATCGTGCGCCTGGGAACGCTGTGGCTGACCCCGGCGCCGCCCGCCGCCATGCCTGCCAAGCCACTCATTGCTGCCGCTGTGCCAGCACCAGTGTCAACGCC
>NZ_NRDQ01000225.1 GCF_002878455.1 Janthinobacterium sp. AD80 | reverse complement strand
CTCGCGCTCGGGCACGGCGCGGATGCCGCCCGCGTCGGCGCGGCCTTCCGGGGTGCCGCGGGCATCGAGGTCTTGCAACATCTTGTTAATCAGGCTCATCTACAGGCTCGTCATTCGTCATCGGTTCAGTAAAGTCCAGCTCACGGCACTGGCGGCGGCCAGCACGCCGGCGCAGGCCAGCCATGGCCAGGGCCGCCGCCAGGGAGCTTGCCAGAAGCGCGGCTTGCTGGCCAGCGTATCGCTGGCCGCCAGCGCCACGTGGCGCCCGCTGACCTGTTGCCGGCCTTCGCCATACGCCACCATCAGCGCCTTGTGCGCCATGATGTTGATCAGGCGCGGCACGCCGCCGGACGCCTGGTACAGCTTGCGCACGCCGCCCCGGCTGAACAGGCGCGCGCCGTCGAAACCGGCCACGCGCAGGCGGTGCGCCACATAAAAGTCCACGTCGTCGCGCGACAAGGGCCCCAGGTGGTAGTGAAAGGTGATGCGCTGCGCCAGCTGGCGGATTTCCGGCAGCGCCAGTTTCACGTCCAGTTCCGGCTGGCCAAACAGCACGATCTGCAGCAGCTTGCGCTTTTCCGTTTCCAGGTTGGTCAGCAGGCGCAGCGCTTCGAGGCTGTCGACGGGAATCGCCTGCGCCTCATCCAGGCACAGCAGCACGCGCTTGCCTTGCGCCGCCAGGTTCAGCAGGCGCAGGTTGATGGCGTGCAGCAGCTGATGCTGCTCAATATCCTTTTCCAGCAAGACATCGAGGTCCTCGGCCAGCGCCAGGATCAGCGAGCGCGGCGGCAGGTTCGGATTGGGGATGTAGGCGGTGACGAAATCCGGCCCCAAGGATTGCATGAACTTGCGGCACAAAAAGGTTTTCCCGGTACCCACTTCGCCAGTGATCTTGATGAAGCCCTCGCCATTGCGCGCCGCCACCAGCAGGGTGTTGAGCGCCTTTTGCGATTGCGGGCCATTGAAAAAGAAACTGGTATCGGGCGTGAGGCCGAACGGCGCCTCGCGCAAGCCGAAATGGGCCTGGTACATTTAGCGCCGCCCCCCGAGACTGCGCGGATCGAGCGACTCGATGCGCTTGCCCGATTCAAGCAAATCCTCGTTCCAGCTGTTGGCGCCATCGACGATGGTCGGCTTGATCAGCACCACCAGTTCGCGCTTCTGTATCACCTGCCCCGTGTTGCGGAATAGCGCGCCCAGCACGGGAATATCGCCCGCGCCCGGCACTTGCGAGCGGTCCGACGTCGTCGCCTGGCGCATCAGGCCGCCGATGGCGACGATGCGGCCATCCTGGCTGCGCACCATGCTGTCCATCTCTGACGTGCTGGAGGCGGCCAGCGGCAGTTTCAGCGAACCTGCGCTGCCCAGGTCGACTTCCTTGTTGACGGTGGTGACCTGGCTGACGGACGGGTGCACGTGCAGGATGATGTTGCCGTCCGCATCGATCTGCGGCGTCACGTCCAGCACTACGCCGGAAAAGAACGGCTGCAAGGTCACGTTGGGGCTGGTGGTCGCGCCGCTGGCCGTGGTGTTGGTGGTGGTCGACACGCCCGTCACGTAAAACTCGTCCGTGCCGATCTTCAGCACGGCCTTCTGGTTGTTCATGGTGGCGATGCGCGGGCTCGACAGCACGTGCACGGTGCCTTGCGATTCCAGGAAAGAAATCATGGCGGCGAAGTTGGCCGTCTGGAAGGCCAGGCCGAACATGGAGCCGGCCGAGGTGGCCGCCGAGCTCAGGCCAAAGCCGCTGCTGGCCGTCAGGCCGCTGCCATTGGTCATGTTGGGCGGCTGGCCGCCGTTGAACGGCAACGGCGCCAGGGTGCCGCCCGGCTGGATGAAGCCGGTCGAGATGCGGTTCGTGTGGCCGCTCTTGATGGAGGCGAACGAGGCCCAGTTGATGCCCGTCTGGAAATCGCTGTTGAGCTGCACTTCGAGGATTTTCGCTTCCAGGATCACCTGGCGGTCGACGGACAATTGCGTGGCCTTCAAATACATGTCGACATTGCGCAGTTCTTCCGGCATGGCGCGGATGACGATCACGCCCGATTGCGGGCTGAGCACCACTTGCCGCCCCCCTTCCGTGCTGCCGACGATGGCTTCCAGCGACAGCTTCAGTTCGCGCCAGAAATCCGCATTCGAGGTGGTCGTCAGGTTGCTGCTGTCTTCGCCTGGCACCAGGCCGCCCGGCGTTTGCGGGCCATTGTTGCCGCCGTTGTTGCCACTGCTGCCATTCGTTCCCGTACCGCCCGCGCTGGTGGCGCCCACCGACGACACGGACGTCGACGACACGCGCAGGTTCGAGCTGCCCTTGCGCGCGCCCGTCAGGTAATTCACGTGGAACAGCCGTGTCTGCATGGTCAGCGGCTTGATGTAGATCTGCGTGCCCTCGACCTTGTAATCGTAGCCATACAGTTCGCGCACGGCGTCGAGTGCCTGGAACAGGGTCACATCCTTCAGATTGGCGGAAATCGTGCCGCCGATGTCGGGATGGACCAGCATGTTGTAGCGCGTGCCGGCCACGATGGAGGTGAAGAACTGGCGCGCCGGCACATTGTTGAAAGCCACGTTGAAGCGCTCGTCGAGCGCGGCGCGGGCCTTCGGCAATTGCTGCGCCAGGGCCGCCACGGGCGGCAGCAGCGCCGCTTCCACGGCATCGGGCTGGGCCGCTGGCGTGGTGGTGGCCGCCGCGCCCTTGACGGCGTCGGTGATCGCATTATAGGTATCGCGTTTGACGGGCGCGACATTGCAGCCTACCAGGCCCAGGCTGACGCCGATGACGGCCGCCATCGTGCTGATCTTGAACATGCTCGCCTTGTGTTGATTGAGTTGCATAGCCACTTCTTCTACTCCTGCTTGCGGTCGGTCTGATTATTGAGCTTGCTGCTCGGGTAGAGCGTGAAGGTTTCCTGGGACTTGCCGCGCCGCAGCAGCACGGCCGTGTCGCGGATTTCCGTCACCACGGCGCCGCCCACCTTGCTGCCCACGCGCACCACCTGGCCATCGATGACGGCCACGCGGCGTCCGCCGGGCTTGTTGGAGATAAGCACCGATTGCAGCTGCGGCCGCGACGGCGCGGCAGGCGCCGCATCGGCGGGCGCCCACAG
>NZ_NRDQ01000224.1 GCF_002878455.1 Janthinobacterium sp. AD80 | reverse complement strand
AGCGCACGCGCGTCTTCAATGACATGGCGATCCAGCCGATGGAAAACTTCGGCATGGAATTTGTCGCCCTGTGGCAAAAAGACGAGTCGAACGCCACCGGTTCCTCGACCTGGACCTCGGTAGGCGTGCGCCCTGTGTACGCGTTCACCAACAACTTCAAGCTGGTGGGCGAGCTGGGCACGGACCGCGTGACGCAAGCGGGCGGCCTGCCGGCCAAGCGCCTGACCAAGCTGACCATCGCGCCGACGATCTCGGCCGGCCCTGGCCTGTGGTCGCGTCCTGAACTGCGCGCTTTCGTGACGTACGGCAAATGGAACGATGCGGCCACCGCTTCGGTCAATGCGTCGAACAACGGCGGCCCGATCTACAACAACAATACCAGCGGCACGTCGTATGGTTTCCAGGTGGAAACCTGGTTTTAAGCTGAAACAACCCAGAAGCAAAGACTGGGGTCAGTCACTGGGTGATTGGAATATTACCCATTGGGTAGCATTCCCCCAACGGGTCTGACCCCGAAAAAAGGGCGGAACCTCGGTTCCGCCCTTCTCTGTTTACCCTGCCGTATTCATCTTACGGCAGCGCCACCGGCAGTTCCGGATACTCTTGCGTCAGCGCATACTTGGTGCCGCCCACGGTGACCGTGTAGTTGGCCGGCCCCGAGATCGGCAGCCGGTAGTTCAAGGTCAATGCCACGGAGCCGCCTGGCGCCAGCGATTGCCAGGCGGGGATCGCGAAGCGGGCCCGGTTGTAGTTCTTCGTGAAACCGCCGATGTTGTTCGGCCCCGTGTAGCCGGCATTGATTACCGTCAAGCCGAAGCCGGACTGGTCGCTCATGTCCGACGGCGCGGAAACGGGGTAGTCGAACTCCACCACGGTACCGCCCGGCAGGGTCGTGGCCGTGTTGTTCTTCACCGTCATTACCGGGTTGATGGGGAAGTTGCTGTCGCCCAGCTTCCAGCCGCCGAGCGTGATGCTGACGTTGGCCGTCGTGCCCGGCATGGCGATTTCGGCGCGTTTGTTGCCATAAGCGCCGGCCGTGCGGAAAGCCTGGTACAGCACGTCCGTCAAGGTGGTGCCCATGAAATACTCGCCCTTGCCGCCGTTGCGCGTGGCATCCCAGGCATAGTCGCCGGCCATTTCCCAGATCATCACGCCGCCAATATTGTTGTTGACGATGTACTGGGCCTTGGCCCCGATGGACTGCGTGGTTTCCGTGGAAATGAACACTTTCTTGGTCGCATTCCACAGCCACGGTGCCACCATGGTGCTGCTGTAGTACGGCACATAGCTGCCTACCAGCGCCTTGTCGGTGACTTTATACGCGTCCAGGTAGCTCGGCACGATACCGTTCTGCAAGTTCAGCGCATGCCAGATCGGGTTGCCGCCGCCCGGCGTCGGCTTGCCTTGCGTATCGAGGTCGTACCACACGTTGTCGATGCCGGTGGCGCCCGTGCCGCAAGTCTTGGTGCCGGCGCAGGTGACAGTGGAGCTGATCAACGGCGTCGTGCCCCACAGGCCATTGGTGCCGCCCGTCACATCTTTCCAGCCCCGCGTGTAAAACGGCACGCCGATATTGATGCGTCCCGCCTGCATGGCGCCACGGTAGTAGCGGTAGGCCCAGTCCGTGTTCAGGTAGCCGATGTTCTGGAACTGGTAGGCGTTACCGGCACGCAATTCGCCGTCGTTGCCATCGTCAAACAGCGCCGCGTTCGGTCCCACGTACTGGTTCCACGCGCCGTGCAAGTCATAGCTCATCAGGCTGGCATAGTCGAGGTATTTCAAGCCCGACATGTTTTCCTCGCCGCGCAAGACCCAGCCAGAGGCGGAGCCGGCGATGGTGAGCAGGTAATACTTGTTGTCCTGCACGGCCGCTTCATCGAGCTTCTGGCGCAGCACTTTCAGCAGCACGTTGTAGCTCGTCATCAAGCCAGCCAGGCGCGGCTTCGAGACGGCGAAGTCGTTCGGATTGCCCGCTTCATTGTTGGTGGTCGGATGTTCGTAATCGACATCGACGCCATCGAAGAAGTTATATTGGCGCACGAAGGCCACCATGGAATCGGCCAGGGTGTTGATGCCGGCCGTGTTGACGCTGCCGTCCGCATTCGTCGTGGCCGTGTAGAAGCCGCCGCTGCCGGCCCAGCCGCCCACGGAAATCATCAGCTTGACGCCCGGATGCTTCTTCTTGTGTTGCGCCAGCAAGTTGAAGTGGCCCTTGTATGGCAAGGACGGGTCCATGGCCGCCGCCGGCACATTCGGCCACGTGAGGCCCGTGTCCGGATTGGCCGCGCCGCTGCCGATGGCGATTTTTGACGTCGCCGGATCGACGGACGCAAACGCGTAGTTCAAGTGGGTGATCTTGTCCCACGGCAGGTTGTTCACCAGATAGGTCGGACTGCCATCGACGCCCGTGCGCCAGCTGGCGAAATAGCCGACGATGCGGCGGTTCAGGCCATTGGTCAGCACTTCGCGGCCATTCGCGTCATACACCTTGCAATACGGCACATTCGGCACGGCCGAGATCAAGCCGTCCGGACGGCAAGCCGTTGG
>NZ_NRDQ01000223.1 GCF_002878455.1 Janthinobacterium sp. AD80 | reverse complement strand
CGCACGGTGCTGCTGGTCGATGATGACGAGAATTGCCGCAAGCTGCTGGCCGGCCTGCTGGCGCCCCTGGGCTTCGTGCTGCAGGAAGCGGCGGGC
Source organism: Janthinobacterium sp. AD80 (assembly GCF_002878455.1). Classification (GTDB taxonomy): domain Bacteria; phylum Pseudomonadota; class Gammaproteobacteria; order Burkholderiales; family Burkholderiaceae_D; genus Janthinobacterium. The sequence continues at coordinate 5,731 of NZ_NRDQ01000223.1, read as the reverse complement.
GGCGCGCAGGCGCAGGCCATGCTGGCGGCGCAGCGCTACGACATGGTGCTCAGCGACTGGCGCATGCCGGACATCGATGGCCTGGCACTGACGCACTGGCTGCGCGCGCAGACGGCGCTGGCGCAGCCGCGCCTGGTGATCATGACGGCTTCCGCCTTCGAGGAAGAAAAGCAGGAGGCGCTGGCCGCCGGCGCCGACGGTTTCCTGCGCAAGCCCATCGAACAGGAACACCTGTTTGCCATGCTGGAGCAGCAGCTGGGACTGCGCTTCCAGCGCACCACCGGGGAGCCTGGCGGGCAGGGAGAACCGGCCCAGGCCTTTGACCTGCAACAGGCGCTGGGCCAGCTGGGCGCCGCCGAACGCCAGGCCTTGCTCGAATCGGTGCGGGCCCTCGATGTGCGCCGCAGCGCCATCGTCCTGGCGGGCGTGGCGACCAGCGCGCCGCAGCTGGCCGCGCATATCACCGGCATGCTGGAGCTGCACCAGTACCAGCCGCTGTGCGCCTTGCTGGCACAGCTGGCCGGCGAGACGCAAGGCGCGGACGCATGACTTTTTCCGCCCCCAAGGACACCCGCCTGGGCGGTGTCTCCATCGTGCTGGCTGTCAGCGTGGCGCTGACCTTTGTCGTCACCGCGCTGCTGCTGGTGTTTGCCGTGCTGTTTTACCAGTCCGAGCGCGAGCAGCGCTGGCAGCAGCTGTACCGCAGCCTGGCCGTCAGCGCGGACCAGCTGGCCGTGGCCATCGAATTGCCGCTGTGGAATCTCGATGAACGGCAGATGCTGGCCATCATGCGCAGCACGCTGGGCAAGCGCGACCTGGTGGCCAGCGCGCTCACGCCCGGCATCGGCAAGGAGGCGCTGGCCCTGCGCCGCAACGCCGCCGGGACGCTCGATACCCTGTCCTCGCAACCGGGCGAACCGGGCTGGCTGGCCGAGCGGCGCGCCGTGACGATGGGCGGGCAAGTCATCGGCAGCGTCACCGTGTACGCCACGCCGGACCTGCTGAATGCGCAGCTGCGCCAGCGCGCGCTGGCCATCGGCGCCATGATCGTGGCGCTCGACGTGATCCTGGTGGCCAGCATCTGGCTGGTGATGTGGTGGCTGATGCTCAAGCCCTTGAAGGCCATCGGACAGTATGCGGCGGGCGTGAAGGCGGGGCAGAGCGAAGCGTTTGCCACGCCGCCGAAGGCCTGGTTCCTGGGCGAATTGCGCACCCTCTACCGCTCCATCCGCGACATGGTGGCGCTGCTCGACAGCCGCTACCGCGCCTTGCAGCGTAGCGAGGAGCGCGTGCAGATGGCCACGGGCGCGGCCAGCATCGGCATCTGGGACTGGAACGTCAGCAGTGGCGAACTGCAGTGGGATGAGCAGCTGTACGCGCAGTTCAAGGCCGAGCCGGATTGCGGCGTGCCGCCGGCGGCGCTGTGGCGCGCGGCGCTGGTGCCGGAAGACGTGCCGGCGACCAAGGAGGCCATCCGCGCCGCACTGCGTGCGGGGAACGCGTTCGCGCACGAGTACCGCATCCTGTGGCCCGATGGCAGCATCCGCTACATCAAGGCCGATGCCGTGATTTTCCGCGATGGCGCCGGCCTGCCCCTGCGCCTGGTCGGCTCGAACTACGACATCACGGCGCACCGCGAGGCGGAACTGGAGCTGCTGCGCCACCGCCATCACCTGGAAGAACTGGTGGCCGAGCGCACGGGCGCGCTGTCGGTGGCCGTCAGCCAGGCGCAGGCGGCGAACCGCGCCAAGAGCGTCTTCCTGGCCAACATGAGCCACGAACTGCGCACGCCCTTGAATTCCGTGATCGGCTTTTCGCGCCTGATGGCCGCCTCGCCGAACATGCAGGCCGATGAAAAGCGCAACCTGGCCATCATCCACCGCTCGGGCAATCATCTGCTGACCTTGATCAATGAAATCCTCGAACTGTCGAAAGGCGAGGCGGGACGGCTGCAGCCGCAGACGGCCGTGGTGGCGCTGGCGCCGCTGCTGCAGGAGGTGATGGACATGCTGGGCATGCGCGCCGAGCAGCAGGGCCTGCTGCTGCGCCTCGATTGCGTGGCCGAGCCGCCGGCCGCGCTGCTCGATGCCACCCGCCTGCGCCAGGTGCTGCTGAACCTGATGTCGAACGCCGTCAAGTTCGCGGGCAGCGGCTGCGTGACCCTGCGCGTGCGCGGCGAGCGGCTGGGCGGCGATGACTGGCGCCTGAGCTTTGCCGTCAGCGATACGGGCATCGGCATCGCCATGGATGACCAGCAGCGCATCTTTGAACCATTCGTGCAGGCCGACAGCGCGGGGCCGAAGGATGGCACGGGCCTGGGCCTGGCCATTTCGCGCGAATTCGTGCAGCTGATGGGCGGCGAGCTGACGGTGGAGTCGATGCCGGGGCAGGGCGCCACCTTCCGTTTCACCATCCCCGTGCAGGCGGCGCGCCTGCCGCCGCAGGCGTCTGTTCCTTTGCCCGTATCCGTTCCGGCGCCGGCAGGCGCGCGGCCAGCGCTGCAGCTGCACGACCTGGCGCCGCTGGCGCAGGGTGAGCGGGCTGCCTTGCTGGTGGCGCTGCGCGAGTTGAACCTGGCCCGCGTGGCATCACTGCTGGCCGCCTTGCCGCCGGCCGCACAGCCGCTGGTGGCGCCCTTGCAGGCCATGCTGGAGCAGCACCAGTACCGCCAGCTGTGCGCGCTGCTCGAGGCGGATGGTGCGGAGGCGCCGGCCTGAAAGTGTGGACGGCGAACATCGGTTTAGATAAAAAGGCAAGCAATATGCGGGCGATGGATGGTGCTTAATTGCAATAAAGATTATGATGATAATACGTAGTTCACTGCAAAGAAATGTCTTGTCCAGCGCGGCAATCGACCGCCGCGCCTCATCCAAAGCTGAGAGAACTGCTACATGCATCGCGATTTTTCGGAAGTGAACGCCAAGGGCGAAGTACTGATCGTTGAAGATACGCCGGCCTCGCTCAAGCTGCTGAGTGACCTGCTGGGCGGCGCCGGGTATGCGGTGCGCCAGGCGCCGAATGGCGAACTGGCCCTGTGGACGGCGCAGGCCCGTCCGCCCGAGCTGATCCTGCTCGACGTGCGCATGCCGGGCCTCGACGGTTTTGAAGTGTGCCGGCGCCTGAAGGAAATTCCGTCCTTGCGCCAGGTGCCCGTGATCTTCCTGTCGGCCCAGTACGATACGGACGACAAGGTGCGCGGCTTTGCGCTGGGTGCCGTCGACTTCATCGCCAAGCCTTTCCAGGCCGAGGAAATCCTCGCCCGCACGGACGCCCACGTGCGCCTGGCGCGGGCGCAGCTGCAGCTGGCGCAGGAGCGCGCCAACCTGGAGCGCCGCGTGGCCGAACGCACGGCGGAACTGGAGCAGGTGGCCAGCACCCTGGCGCGCGAAGTGCAGATCCGCCGCGCCAATGAGGAATTGCTGCGACTGTCGGGCCAGGTCTTCGAAGCCACGCAGGATGCCATCCTGATCACCGATGCGGCCGGCGTCATCGTCACGGCCAATCCCGCCTTTACGCGCATTACCGGCTACGCGGCGCAGGAAGTGGTGGGCACCGACATCATGCGCCTGCACGCCGAATACACGGGCGAAGCCGTGCTGCTGGCCCTGCGCCAGGGCTTGCGCAGCAGCGGCTGCTGGTCGGGCGAGGTGCAGACGCGGCGCAAGAGCGGCGACACCTATCCCTGCCTGCTCAGCGCCTCCACCGTGCATGGCCCCGACGGCGCCGTCGTCAACTATATCGGCGTCTTCCTCGATATCAGCGAACGCAAGGCCGAGCAGCACCTGATCGACTTCCTGTCCTACCACGATGCCCTGACGGGCCTCCCCAATCGCGTGCTGATGCGCGAGCGCTTCGAGCAGGCGCGCGCGCAGGCCGTGCGCGATGGCCAGCAGGTGGTGCTGATGTGCCTGGACCTGGACCGCTTCAAGAACATCAACGATTCGCACGGCCAGGCCGTAGGCGACAAGGCGCTGCAGGTGGTGGCGCGTTTCCTCTCCGGCTGCATGCGCGAGGGCGACACGGTGGCGCGCCAGGGCGGCGACGAATTCCAGATCCTGCTGCAGGACGATGCCTTGCTGGGACGTACCCTGGCGCTGGCGCAGACCATCCTGGCCGGCTTGCGCGGGGAGCTCAGCGTCGATGGCGAACGCCTGGCGCTGACCACCAGCATCGGCATCGCCATGTGCCCGGCCGATGGCGACAGCCTCGACGACGTGCTGCGCCACGCCGACACGGCGCTGGTGCGCGCCAAGGAAATGGGGCGCGACCATTACGCGTTTTTCACCGAGCGCATGGGCAGCGACATCCGCGCCCGCCTGGCCATGCAGCAGCAGCTGCGCGGCGCCATCGCCCGCGATGAATTCGAAGTGCATTACCAGCCGCAGATGTGCTTGCGCACGGGCGCCATGCTGGGCGCCGAAGCCCTGCTGCGCTGGGATAATCCCGTGCTGGGCAAGGTGCCGCCCGGCCTGTTCATCGCCCTGGCCGAGGAATATGGTTCCATCACGGCCATCGGCGAGTGGGTGCTGGAAAGCGTCTGCGCGCAGATCCGCGCCTGGCACGATGCGGGCCTGGGCAGCATCAAGGTGGCCGTCAACCTGTCCGGCAAGCAGTTCGCGCAGGACCGCACGGTGCCGTTCGTCGAGGCGGCCTTGCGCAAATACGGCATCGCGCCCGCCTGCCTTGGCATCGAGATCACGGAAAGCACGGTGATGGGCGATCCGGACAAGGCCGTGGCCGCCCTCACTCGCCTGAAGGATATCGGCGTCGGCATTTCGCTCGACGACTTCGGCACCGGCTATTCCAGCCTCGGCTACCTGAAGCGCTTCCCCATCGATGTGCTGAAAATCGACAAGTCCTTCGTCGATGATGTGACCACCAGCAGCAGCGACGCGGCCATCGCCCGCTCCGTCATCTCGCTGGCGCACAATCTGAACATGCGCGTGATCGCCGAGGGCGTGGAAACGCGCGCCCAGGTCGACTTTTTGACGGAGCATGGCTGCGACGAAATGCAGGGCTATTACTTCAGCCGCCCCGTGCCGGCCCCCGCCTTCACGGCGCTGCTGCGCGAAAAAAGGATGCTGGCGCTGGCGTGAGCGGGTATGCTGGCTCTTTTTCTTTTGAGCAACTGCCCCGTGAAAAAACTCCTCCCCGCCCTGTTTGGCGTGTTTGGCGCCTGTGTGTTGCTGCATGGCGCCGCCGCCGCCGCGCCCGTTACTGCGTCCGCTCCTGCTCCCGCGCCTGCCGCCACGCCACCCGCCGCCAACCGTGCCATCGGTGCCAGCGCGCAGTTCCAGCAGATTTACAGCGCCGAATGGCAGTGGCGCCAGCAGCAGAAGGCGCAGGCCGGCCTGCCGCGCGTGGACGCCGCCACGCAGGAGGCGCGCCGCGCCTACTGGCAGCGGGTGCTGGCGCAGCTCGACGCGCTCGACTCGGCCAGCCTGGCCGGTGAGGATGGCGTCAACTTTGCCGTCTACCGCGCACAGGTGGCCGCCTTGCTGGCCGAGCAGCAGTTCCGCGAATACGAGCGGCCTCTGAATGCCGATACAGCGTTCTGGAACGAGCTGGCGTACGCGGCCCGCAAGCCGCGCCGCACCAGCGCCGATTACCGCGCCTACATCGCGCTGCTGAATGACGTGCCGCGCTATTTCGGCGAACAGACGGAGAACATGCGGGCCGGCCTGCGGCGCGGCTTCACGCCGCCGCGCGTGACTTTGGCGGGGCGCGAGCG
>NZ_NRDQ01000222.1 GCF_002878455.1 Janthinobacterium sp. AD80 | reverse complement strand
AGAACAGCTCGCCCACGCTGGCGTGGCGCAGCAGCGCGCCCGTGGCCGCCGCCGACAGTGGAGCCAGGCCCAGGAAGATGCCCATGAATAGCGCCATCGCCCGGCCCAGCATGGCGGGCGTCACGCGTCGCTGTATCCACGTAAAGATGGCCACCTGCAAGTAGCCGCCCAGCAGCCCCGTCAAGGCCAGCAGGGCCGCGCCTTGCCAGGCCGCGCTGATTTGTCCCAGCGCCATCAGCAGCACGGCCACGGCAGCATCGACGGCCAGCAGGGTGGCGCCGAAATGCCGGCGCAGCCAGGCGCCGCCCAGGCCGCAGCACAGCATGCCGGCCAAGGTGCCGGCGCCATGCGCGCCCATCAGCAGGCCCAGCGCCGCAGCGCCCTGCAGGCGCTCGCTGGCCAGCACGGGCAAGGCCACTTGCAGCGGACCCATGACGAAGAAGGCCACCAGCGCCCAGTAGGCATAACAGCTGCGCAGGGGAACGTCGCGCCACACCATGGCCAGGCCCGCCGCCATCTCGCGCCACATGCCTTGTGCCGCAGCGGCGGCCAGCGGCCGCAAGGCCACCTGGCGCAAGGTCCAGGCCGAGAAGACAAACGTCAGCGCATCGATGGCGAAGGCGGCGGCCAGGGCCGTCATGGCGGTTTGTCGGGCGCCATCGTGAGCGCCGAGCACGAGCGCCGCCAGCAGGGGGCCGGCCAGCAAGGACAACTGGCGCGCGCCCATCTGCAAGCCATTGGCTTTCTGCAGCGATGATGCCGGCACGGCTTGCGGCAGGATGGCCGTGCCGGCCGGAATGGCGAAGGCGGACGCGATGCCCAGCGCCAGCGCGGCCGCATAGGCCAGCGCCAGGCTGGCCTGGTCCAGCCACAGCAGTGCCGCCAGTAGGAACAGGATGGCGGCCTGTGCATATTTACTCAGCAGCATCACGCGGCGGGCCGAGTAGCGGTCGGCGATAGTGCCGCCCAGCAAAATCAGCACGGCGCGCGGGGCGCCCATCAGGGCCACGGCGATCCCCAGGCTGAGGCTATCGCCCGTCAGGCTCAGCACGAGCCAGGGCAGGGCCAGCATGCTGAACTGGTCGCCCAGCATGGAAACGAGGCCGCCGCCCAGCAGCCAGCGGAAGTTGGTATTGCGCAGCAAATGCGTGTCTGGCGTGGAGGGCATGCTCGTCTCGTCCGTGGTTAAAAATTGCATGGTAGTTGATTAAAGCTTGAGTGGTCAAGCATATTGCCAATCAATATGGCAATGACCCTGTGGCAATCAGCGCTGGCGCTGGATGGGGCGCCGGCGCTTGCGCTATCATGGCGGCCATGACTGATACCACTGCCCCTACCCTGTACGAGACCATCGGCGGCGCCCCCGTGCTGCGTGAAATGGTCGACCGTTTTTACGACTTGATGGAACTGGAAGCCGAGTTCGCCGGCATCCGCGTCATGCATCCGCCCTCGACGGACGGCTCGCGCGACAAGCTGTATTTCTTCCTCACGGGCTGGATGGGCGGCCCCGATTTGTATATCGAGAAATTCGGCCACCCGCGCCTGCGCGCGCGCCACTTGCCGTATGCCATCGGCACCAGCGAGCGCGACCAGTGGCTGCGCGCCATGGCCTGGGCCATGGAAGACACGGGCATCGAAGAGTCCCTGCGCGTGCGGCTGATGGAATCGTTCTATCAGACGGCCGACTGGATGCGCAACAAACCGGACTGATCCCATGAGCCCAATCGAGTTTTACAGCCTGCTGGGCGCCGCCATCGTCGCCATCATCCTGCTGCTATTGATCTTGCTGCGTCCGCGTGGCGCCGCCGGTGATGGCGCCACCACCCTGGCGCTGGTGCAGCAGCACCAGCAGCAAAGCCTGGAACGCATCGACCGGGTCGAGCGCGAAGTGCGGCTGCAATTGCAGGCGTCGGCGCAAGCCACGCGCCAGGACCTGGCCACCAGCCTGGCGCAATTCCAGGCGGCCACCCTGCAGCAGCTCGACAGCCTGCGCACGCAGATGCAGGCCCAGGGAAAAGTCGGGCGCGAAGAGCAGGCGCAAAGCCTGGCGCGCTTTGCCGACAGCACGAATCACACTTTGGCGCAGCTGACGGAGTCGAATGCGCAGCGCATGCTGGAAGTGCGCGCCACCCTGGAAAACAAGATCCGCGACTTGCAGGCAGACAACGGCGCGCGCCTGGAAGAAATGCGCAAGACGGTCGACGAGAAGCTGCATGCGACACTCGAGACGCGGCTCTCCGCCTCGTTCCAGCAAGTGTCGGAACGGCTGGAAAAAGTCCACCAGGGCCTGGGCGAGATGCAGCAGCTGGCGTTGGGCGTGGGCGACTTGAAGCGGGTACTCACCAACGTCAAGACGCGCGGCACCTGGGGCGAGGTACAGCTGGAAATGCTGCTGGAGCAGGTACTTACTGTCGACCAGTACGCGAAGAATGTGGAAACCATCGCCGGCAGCGGCGCGCGCGTGGAATTCGCCCTCAAGCTGCCTGGCCTGCTGGATGGCGGGCCGCCCGTGTGGATGCCGATCGACGCGAAGTTCCCCAAGGAACAATACGAGCGCCTGGTCGAGGCGGCCGAACGTGCCGATGCCGAGGGCGTGGCCCTGGCCGGGCGCGAGCTGGAACGGGCCGTGCGGGGCGAGGCGAAAACCATCGCCGAAAAATACCTGGCACCGCCGCACACCACCGACTTCGCCATCCTCTTCCTGCCCACCGAAGGCTTGTATGCGGAAGTGATGCGCCGCCCGGGACTGGCCGATGAATTGCAGCGCCTGCACCGGGTCAGCATCGCCGGACCGTCCACCCTGACGGCCTTGCTCAACAGCTTGCAGATGGGTTTCCGTACCCTGGCGCTGGAAAAGCGCTCATCGGAAGTGTGGCAAGTGCTGGGCGCCGTCAAGACGGAGTTCGGCAAGTTTGGCGACGTACTGTCGCAAACGAAGCTGACCCTGGAAAAGGCGGCGAAAAATATCGAAAACGCGGAAGTGCGCAGCCGGCAAATGGCGCGCAAGCTGAAATCCGTGGAAGCCTTGCCGGGCGAGGCGGCCGCCCTGCTGTTGGGCAAGGCGGACGAGGCAGGAACCGGCGACGCTGCCGGCGACGCCGAGTAAGGCGCCGCCTCAGGCCGGCCGCGCCACGCGGCGGCGCAGCGCGCTGTAACCGACCAGCGCCAGGCCGGCCAGCAGCATGGCCCAGGTTTGCGGTTCCGGCACGGCTGGCAAGACGCCCGGGTTCGTGGGCGGCAAGGACGGCATGATCACGGTGGGCGGCACGACGATGATGCTGCTGCCCTGGTCTGGCGGCAGGCCGCCACCACCGCCGCCGCCGCCACCGCCGATATAGCCGGCCGGCGCCGGGACGTTGCTGGCCGTGCGCACATAATCGAAGGGCAGGAAAGGAATGCTGGCCACGGCGGGCGGCACGGCGCCGCCCGTGAACGAGCCGCCGCGCAGGGCATCGGGATTGTCGATCAGCGGCACGCCAGCGTC
>NZ_NRDQ01000221.1 GCF_002878455.1 Janthinobacterium sp. AD80 | reverse complement strand
GGTGAAGCATGTGGGCGACGCGATCGATCCTGTAGACCGCTGTTGCCTTGCCCGCGGTGGCGTTCCAGCCACTTATACGCCGTCTTGCGGCTGATGCCAAAGTTGCGGCACAGCGCCGCGATATTGGCGCCTGGCTGCTGTGTCAGCAGGACAAATTCCAGTCGGGTAGACATGAGGGTGGTTTCCTTCCAGGGCATTGCACGCTCCAGTTCGTGGCGGTGCAATCATCATAAAAGGTGTTACCCATGTCTCCCGACAAGTGTTACCTATGTGTCCCGGCTATACACCTGCCGGGTCTGACCCCGGCAGTTGTCCACAATTTCTTGCCGCACCGCAGCACTGCGCGTATCATAAGCCGCTTACAGCAAGATCAACAGCATCCTTCGTGATGCAGCGCGATCATCGCCGGCCCGCTCCACCCGGAGGGGCCGCAGGCAAGGATTCACCACAAATGACCGATGCCGCGATGCCGACGCGCGGGTCTGGTACGGAATGCCTGGCGATACGCCGGGCCTGATACACGTCGCCCATCCCCTGACGCCTTTCCTGCCGTGCCCCGGGTAACCGGATGGCGCACGACCGTTGTTTCTCTAATTCAGCACGGATCACGGCGCGTTGGCGCGTGTTGCCGGTAGTTCGCTACGGCAATAAAGACCGTTGTTTTTTGTTTGCAAATTTAATAGCAAATGCGCGGCAAATGCCCGCGCGCAAGGCTATGATATGCGAACGACACGGAGACAACGTGCTGTGCTGCTGCCTGAAAAAACATCCAGAGAATGGCCTTTAGACACCCTCCCCAAGGAGCGCAGTAAATGAGTAAGCCCCGGAGCACCCCCCCCAAGAAAAATTCCCCCGGCACGGTGCTGTTCGCCAGCCTGATCGGCACCACCATCGAGTTCTTTGACTTCTATATCTACGCCACCGCCGCCGTGCTGGTGTTCCCGAAACTGTTCTTCCCCGCCGGTGACCCGTCGGCCGCCGTGCTGCAGTCGCTGGCCACGTTCGCCATCGCCTTCTTCGCCCGCCCCATCGGCTCGGCCGTGTTCGGCCACTTCGGCGACCGCATCGGCCGCAAGGCCACCCTGGTGGCAGCCTTGCTGACCATGGGTATTTCCACCGTCATCATCGGCCTGCTGCCCACGTATGCCGCCATCGGCACCCTGGCGCCGCTGCTGCTGGCGCTGTGCCGTTTCGGCCAGGGCCTGGGCCTGGGCGGCGAGTGGGGCGGCGCGGTGCTGCTGGCCACCGAGAACGCGCCACCGGGCAAGCGTGCCTGGTACGGCATGTTCCCGCAGCTGGGTGCACCGATCGGCTTTTTCCTGTCGGGCGGCATCTTCCTGCTGCTGAGCGAAACCATGACCGACGAGCAGTTCTTCAGCTACGGCTGGCGCATCCCGTTCCTGGCCAGCGCGCTGCTGGTCATCGTCGGCCTGTATGTGCGCCTGAAGATCACGGAAACGCCGGACTTCCAGAAAGTCATCGACAAGAACGAAGTCGTCAAACTGCCGGTGGCCACCGTGTTCCGCCAGCATGGCCGCATGCTGTTCCTGGGCACCATCATCGCCCTGGCCACCTTCGTGCTGTTCTACCTGATGACGGTGTTCGCACTGAGCTGGGGCACGACCAAGCTGGGCTTCACGCGCAAGGAATTCCTCATCGTGCAGCTGTTTGCCGTGCTGTTCTTCGCCCTGACGATCCCGTTTTCGGCCGTGCTGGCTGACCGCCGCGGCCGCCGCGCCACCATGATCTGGGTTTCCGTCGCCATCGCCATCTTCGGCCTGGTGCTTGCGCCCATGTTCGGCTCGGGCGTGACGTGGGAAGTGACGCTCTTCATGGCCGTCGGCCTGGGCCTGATGGGCATGACCTATGGACCACTGGGCACCATGCTGTCCGAACTGTTTCCGCCCGAAGTGCGCTACACGGGCGCCTCGCTGACGTTCAACCTGGCGGGCATCCTGGGCGCCTCGCTGGCACCGTACATCGCCACCTGGCTGGCGACGAATTACGGCTTGCAATACGTGGGCTATTATTTGTCGCTGGCCGCCGTGCTGACCCTGGCTGCCTTGCTGATGGTGGGCAAGCCACGGGCGGGCAAGGAAGCCTGGCAGTAATTGCTGTTGCCCGATGAACGAAAGCCGCCAGCCCAGCTGGCGGTTTTTTTTTGCCTACGGCGCCGCCACGTGGCCGTAGCAGGCTTTCAGGCCCGCATAATCGTAGTACACGCTGCCTCGCGCGATGCGCGCGCCGTCGCACGCGGCCTGGAACGGCGTTTCTCTTTCGTTGTACAGCAGGCGCACGATCAGCCGGCCCTCGCCGTTGCGGTACACATCCCATTGCATGTTGGCCGCCAGCGGCGATACCTGCGCGCCGCGCCACGGATTGCTGGCGTAGCTATAGGGCGTCGCCGCCGGCAAGGGTATCGACGCCCCTGGCAAGCCCAGGGCCGAGGCCAGCGGAATGATCATCTCGGCGTGGGTGAAGCGCAGCTTGGCCGCATGGCGTAGATCTCCCTTGGCCAGCGCGTCGACCTCCTGGAAAAAATCGTCGCGCAAGGCCAGCGCGAAGCGCCACGTCACGCCTGCGCTGGCCGTGGTCGCCGGCCCCTTCTGGTAAAAATCCTCGTGGTCGGCGACCGAGGCGTAGTAGCGCGCATCCTCGATGGGCATGTAGCGGCTGAAATCGGCCGGCGCTTCATGCCGCATGCCGGCGCTGATCGCATACAGTTCATACAGTTTCGTGGCGGCCGCGTTCATGCTGCGGATGACGGTCTTGCCGCTGCCCGTCAGGGTGCGCGTCAGCTTGCCGTCCGCGCTGGTGAAAGTATGGCTGCCCGTGTCCGCATAGCTGGCGCCCTGTTCGAAGCGGGCCAGGAAGGCGGGCGTAAACAGGCGTTCGAGCACATGGCGCGCATGCGCGGTAGCCGCTGGCAGCCTGGCAGGTGCGTCCATCAGCACATGCAGGCCCTTGGTGCGGATATGGCGCTGGTATGCCTGGCTGGCGCCGTAGGGGGCGTAATACGGATCTGCCGTGTCGGTGACCAGGTCCGTCTGCGGCGCCAGCTTGTGCGCGTACAGCAGGAAGCGGTTGACGCCGTCGGGCTGCGGTATCGGCGGCACCCCGGCGGCGCGTCCCTGCGGATACGGCGCCGGTGCGGGCGGCATGGCCAGCAGCGGCGCCAGCGCCGGCGCGTGTTCCAGCAGCGATTGCGTGAAGAAGCGGGCACTGTCGCGCGCGCGGTCCACGCCCGAGTGGATGACGACGAGCTGGCGCGGCGCCGTCGCCCCCTCCACTCCCTCCTGTGCCACTTGCGCGAACAGGGCAGGCAGGCGCGCCAGCAGGCGCGCGGCCAGCTGCCGGTGTTCGCTGATGCCCGTCTGCGACAGGTTGCCGTAGCCGGGCGTCTCGATGCCGGCCACGCCATAACCGAGCAAGGCATTTGCCCGCATCAGGGCCAGGATGTCGGGGCCCAGTTCGCGCCCCAAGGGCGTGAGTCCATCCTGCGCAGCTGCTTGTTGCCACATCGCATATAGGGCCGCGTCGTTTTTCATGCTGGTCAATCCGCGTGCGCCGTGGCGCGCCACCAGCTGCGTGAAAATCGGCTGGAAACCGGCCGGCGGCGCGGCATACGTGGCCGGGTCCTGCTGCGGCGCATACGGCGTCTTGGTCTGGTATAGCCATTGGCGGCAAGCGCGGGGCTGGCGCACAGGGCCAGGGCCAGCGCAAGGCTGGACAGGGGAAGTGGTGGAAGCATGGTTTTTTCGTGGTGATTCGTGGTGAATAATGATCGGGTGCCAGCCTAGCACTGAACGAAAAAAAAGCGGGCACGGCTGAATGCCGTGCCCGCCCGTGCCGTCAGCACTGCGTGTCAGCCTACCACTTCGGCGTGTACTTCAGGGTGAACTGCACGTTGCGCGGGTCGCCGTAATAGTTGTTCGACCCGGTGGTGTTGTAGGACGGAATGATGTAGCGCTTGTCGAACAGGTTGTTGACGTTGACGGACAGGGCCACTTGCGGCGTGGCCTGCCAGCCCAGGCGCGCATTCCAGATCGAGAAGCCGGCCACCTTGAAGGTGCGTTCGGTATCGACGGTATGGCTTTGCAGGCTGGCGCCGGCGCCCACGCTGAACTTGTTCCAATCCCCGGGCAGGGTATAGCTGGACCACAGGCGCAGCATGTGCTTCGGCGTCCACGTCGAAAAGACTTGGCCCTTGTTGTCAGGATCGTCGAGGTAGGTCGTCGTCGTGTAGGCGTAGCCGGCCGACAGCTGCAGGCCGCTTGCCACTTCACCCGACACTTCCGCTTCCAGGCCCTGGCTGCGCACCTTGCCCGAGGCGCGCGAGCAGTACCAGCCGTCGCAGGCGAAACCGGCGGCGTAGTCGGTGACGGCGCGGTCCTTGTGCTCATAGCGGAACACGGCCAGCGAGGTATTGACCTTGCCCTCCGCCAGTTCGCCCTTGATGCCGCCCTCGTAGCTGCTGCCCGTGATCGGCTTGAGGGTGCGACCTGCTACATCGTGGTTGGTCTGCGGCTGGAACACGTCCGCATAGCTGGCGTAGGCCGACCATTGCGGCGTCAATGCATGGATCAGGCCCACCGATGGCGTGAACTTGGCCGAGGTGCGGGTGGCGTCGCGGTAGCCGTCCGGCGTGGCATACAGGAAGTCGTACCAGCTGAAACGCCCGCCCAGCAGCAGTTTCAGCTCGCTTGTAAGCTGGCCATTCCAGGTGGCGTACAGGCCTTTCTGGCGCATGTCGTAGGTGCTGTAGCTGGTCACGCCCGTCGGGCGCGCGGCGATGGTGTCGAAATCCTGCCACGGCCGATTGTGCTTGATGTTGAAGATGTCGGCGCCCGTTTCCCACGCGCGCGCATAGCGGTCGTTCGACGTGAGGCTGACATAGCTGGCGCCGACGACCACTTCCTGCGCGATGCCCAGGCCGTTGAATTTGCCGCGCACGAAGGCGTCAATGCCGCGCTTGCGGTTGTCGAAATCGGTGGAAAAGTCGCCATAGCGCGCGCCGCTGCCGTCGGGATTGATTTCAAAGGCGACGCGCTGGTGCGTCGAGCTGGTGGTTTCATTCATGCCCAGCGCCGAGGCCTTCAGGCTCCATTGCGTATTGAAGTGGTGTTCCAGGTCCAGGTAGACGGTGCTCTGCTCCACCTGGCTGCGGTTCCAGTCGGCACCGGTGAAGGTCGAGCGTGGCAGTGGCAGCGCGCTGCCATCGACGTAGCGGGGCAGGCCGATGAAGGTGGGGCGGCCGTGGGCCTTGACATGGCTGGCGGCCAGGCCCACGGTGGTGGCGGGCGCCAGGTCGTAGTCGAGCGCCGCGTACAGGGTGCGGTTCTTGCTCCATACCTGGTCGATGAAGGAGTGGCTGTCGTCTTCGTCGACGATGGCGCGCCCGCGCAGGGTGCCTTGCGCATTCAGCGGCGTGCTGATGTCGACTTGGGCGCCGTAGTGGTCCCAGGAGCCGGCGCGCCCTGTCAGCGTGATCGCGCGCGTGGCCAGCGGGCGTTTGCGCACCAGGTTGACGGAGCCGCCGGGGCTGCCCGTGCCGACGAGCATGCCGGAGGCGCCGCGCAGCACTTCCAGGCGGTCGTAGATGACCATGTTTTCCTGGCCCCAGTTCCCCAGCGCATAGGTATTGCGGTCGATCGGCACGCCATCGTACTGCCATTGATCGATCTGGAAGCCGCGCGCCGTGATCACCACGCCCGGGCCCACGCCATGCACGCCGACCACGCCGGTGACGTTGTTGACGGCTTCACGCAAGTCCGTGATGCCCTGGTCGTCCAGGCGCTGGCGCGTCAGCACGCTCACCGATTGCGGAATGTCCTTCATCGCTTGCTCCCCCTTGCCGATGGTGAGCTTGCGCGCCGTGTAGGAGCCGCTGCCTTCCGTGGTGGCGCCTTGTTCCAGCTGGCCGACGACGGTGATCGACGGCATGGTGCGCTCGGCAGCCGATGCGGAGGCGGCCGCCGCCGTGGGTGCGGTGGCCGGCGCGGCCACCAGCACATAGCCGGTCGGCGTCTTGCCGATGGCGTAGCCGCTGCCGCGCAGCAGCGCGGCGAAGCCGTCGTCGATGGCATAGCTGCCCTGCAGTCCTGCGCTTTGCAAGCCTTGCACCTTGGCGGCATCGATGACGATGGATACGCCCGCCTGCTGCGCATAGCGGTTCAGGGCGCCGGCCAGCGGACCGGCGGGGATGCTGTAGCTGGCGCTGGCGGGCGCCGTTTGCGCCACTGCCTGGGCGTGCATGCCGGCGCTGGCCAGCAGCAGGGCGGCCAGGGCCAGCGGGCGCAAACGCGTGCGCAAGGTGTTCGGGGACGAAACGGGAACGGCGGGAGCGTACATGGTGACAGCCTTTTTTGAATGATCTCAGCTGCCTTGACGCACGAGAATCACAAAGTGGAACCGCGAACGCAAAAAAGATTTATTTTTTTGCGGTGCCAGGGTCTGGCGCGTCGACCATCACCAGGTAGCGCGTCAGCATGCGGATGCGCAGCTGCGGGAAATTGTCGATCAACAGCTGCAGCGCCTTGTCCGTGTCGTCCAGCGGCAGCACGGCCGCCACGCGGATGCCGGCGATCTGCGCGCGGTCGTAATGCAGCTGGCCGGGGCGGTGGCGCGCCAGTTCGTCGAGTACCTCGGCCAGCGGCAAATCGTCGACCACCAGCTGGTGCGCGCGCCATGCTTCCTGCACGCTGGCCGCATCGATGGCTGTCAGTGTGCCCACGCCGTCGTGCGTGATGCGCGCGCGCTGGCCTGCCTGCACGATGCTGGCCGGGTGGCGCGGCACTTGCGCGGAGACCTTTGATTCCAGCATGTTCAGTATCGTGGCTTCGCCATCCCGGCGTACCGTGAAGCGCGTGCCCAGCGCGCGGATCGCCGCCTGGCCGCTGTCGACGATGAAGGGGCGCTGTGCATCCTTGGCCACATCGACGAGGATGTCGCCACGCACCAGTTCCACATGCCGCTCGCCGGCGCTGAAATGCACGTTGACGGCGCTGTGGCTGCCCAGGGTCAGGCGGCTGCCGTCGGCCAGGGTATGTGTGCGCCATGCTCCCGTCGGGCTGCGCAGGTCGGCCAGCAGATACGCGGGGCGCTCGCTGGCGACCATGGCGGTGCCCAGCACCAGCATGGCCACGACGCTGGCGGCGGCCAGCCGGCGCAGGCGCCGGCGCTGCG
>NZ_NRDQ01000220.1 GCF_002878455.1 Janthinobacterium sp. AD80 | reverse complement strand
ACGCGCAGCAAGGCCGTTTCCACGCGCGCGGCCGGCGCCGCCTGCCTGCCCGTTCCGCCCTGCCGCGCCAGCTCCGCATGCACGGCATCGATCAGGTGCACGACATGGCGCGCCAGTTCGAATTCCTTGTCTTCCGGACTCAGTCCTTCCAGTTCCATGCCGAAGATGCGCGCGGCGCGCTGGCGCCGCGCCTGGGCCGGGGCGCCATGCAAGGGCAGCATCGGTGACAGCGCCTTGCCCAGCAACTGGCGCAGCGGCGCTTCCAGCGGCGTGCCGCGCAGCTGCTGCCCGGCCACCGTGCCGCCGAGCTGGTGCCGCAGGAAGGCGTCGAACTGTGCCGGCGCCCGCACCTCCAGCAGCTGCGCCGCCAGCGCCAGTTCATCCTCGTGCTGCAGGGGCAAAGTGCCCAGGGGCTCAGGTAATTCCATTTCGGGACGGTAGGCTAGCAAACGGCTGGTCATGGCAGGCTCCGGTAAAGGAAGGCACGCGGCCCATGCCCTGCTACCGCAAGGGCCGTGCCAGCAAAAACAGGGCGATGTCGGCAAAACCAGGCCGAGCCGGGCGAACGGCGTTTCGCCGATAGCGTAAAAACCATGGTTTCCGGCGAAGCCAGTTTCGCCTCTGTCATGAGCTTTCCAACAAGCTTGCTTAGCACGAATGTTTACGTCGTTTGACGGCCACAATCGCCGCGCCGCCTGAAAAATATTTTCCGCTTGTAAAAAAATAAAGTTCGCTCAAGGTGCGGCGAAAAGTACATCAACAGCAGCCAAATGCCGCGCAAATGAAAAGATGAGCAAGACGTAAATAGTCTTTTGAAAACGCGTTTTTTGCCGCGAGGCCATACAATAATGAGGCCAGAATTTGATTGCTTGGAAGAAACTACATGACAAACCCATCTTTGCGCCGCCTGCTGGCCATCGCACTCCTGAGCCTGCTAAGCGCCTGTGGCGGTGGCGGTGGCGACAGCCAGACGGCGTCGATACAGAAACCGGAAGCATCGACGCCGCCGGCCAGCGCCGTCCCGCCGGCCGGCACGGCAACGCCGGGAGACAGCGTGCCGCCGCCCCCACTGACGACGCCGTCCAGCGCGAAGACGGTCAGCTTTACACGCCAGGAAGCGTCGCGCTTTCTGGGCCGCGCCACCTTCGGTCCCAACATGGCCGCCATCGATGCGCTGGCAGCCAGCAATAGCGACGCCTGGTTCAAGGCCCAGTTTTCCAAGCCGCAAACCTTGCACCGCAAATACATCGACAGCATGCTGGCCGCCGAGGCCGCAGGCGGCGAAAAGACCCGCTACCCGCAGTTCTATGAATCGTTCTGGCAGCAAGGCATCCGCGGTGAAGACCAGTTACGCCAACGCATGGCCTTTGCGCTGTCGGAAATTTTCGTCATTTCGATCCAGAATGAAGAACTGGTGGCGCGCCCGCGCGGCGTTGCCAGCTACTACGACATGCTGGGCCAGCACGCGTTTGGCAATTTCCGCGACCTGCTCGAAGGCGTGGCCCTGCACCCGATGATGGGGCTGTACCTGTCGCACCTGCACAACCAGAAGGAAACGGCCACGCGCACGCCCGATGAAAACTTCGCCCGCGAAGTGATGCAGCTGTTTACCATCGGCCTGTACCAGCTGAATGCCGACGGCAGTCTGAAACTCTCCGGTGGCAAGCCCATCGATACTTACAGCCACGACGACGTGGCGGGCCTGGCCAAGGTCATGACGGGCTGGGGCTGGGCCGGCCCCGACCGCAACTGGATGCGTTTCAATGGCGGCGTGATCGACGCCGACCGCGACTGGCAACCCATGCAGAACTACCCGGACTTCCATTCCACGGCGGAAAAACGCTTCCTGGGCCAGGCCATTTCCGGCGCCACCAGCGGCGAAGCGGACCTGAAACTGGCACTCGATACCCTGTTCAACCATCCGAACGCTGGCCCCTTCCTGGCGCGCCAGCTGATTCAGCGCCTCGTCAGCAGCAACCCCAGCCCCGCCTACGTGGGCCGGGTCGCCGCCGCCTTTGCGAATAATGGCAGCGGCGTGCGCGGCGACATGCAGGCCGTCATCCGCGCCGTGCTGCTCGACCCGGATGCGCTGGCCCCGGCCGGCACCACCATGCGCACCGGCAAGTTGCGCGAACCGCTGCTGCGCCTGGCGCACTGGATGCGCGCCTTCGACGCGAAGCCCGCGAATGGCCGCTACCGCATCTATTATGTGGACGATCCGCTCGCCGGCCTGGGCCAGAGTCCCTTGAATGCGCCGTCCGTCTTCAACTTTTTCCGGCCCGGCTACATGCCGCCCAACTCTGCCCTGGCCAGCGCGGGCCTGCTGGCGCCGGAATTGCAAATCACGTCGGAGCCGTCCGTCACCGGCTACCTGAACTACATGCAGGCCACCATTGCCAATGGCGCCGGCGAATACCGCGATATCGCGCCCGACTACACGCGCGAACTGGCGCTGGCGGCCGACCCGGGCGCCCTGCTCGACCGCATCGACCTGCTGCTGATGCATGGCAGCATGCCTGCCAGGCTGCGCACGCAAATCCTGGCCGCCGTGAATGGCGTCGCCCTTCCCGCAGCCACGGCCGGCAATGCCGTGCAGGTGGCCGCCGCCCAGGCCAACCGCGTCAAGCTGGCCATTTTCCTGACCATGGCCTCGCCCGCCTACCTGGTGCAAAAATAAGATGGATCACATGAACACTCCCCCATTTTCCCGCCGCCGCTTCCTCGCTTCCATGCTGGGCCTGGCCGGCACCACTGCCGCGCCCTTCGCCCTGAACCTGGCCGCCATGGGCAACGCCGCCGCGCAATCGGCGGACGACTACAAGGCCATGGTGTGCCTGTTCATGGCCGGTGGCAACGATGCCTTCAATACAGTGCTGGCCACGGATAACGCCTCATGGACGGAATACCTGCGCCTGCGCAATACGGGCGGCAGCGATTCCATCCATTTGCCGGGCGTGGGCGAGACGGGCGGCGTGCTGCCTGTCTCGCCCGCCAGCGCGCAGGCGGGCCGCGCGTTTGCCTTGCATCCCCAGCTGGGAGCGCTGAAAAGTCTGTTCGACAACGGCCGCGCCGCCATCGTGGCCAACGTGGGCACCCTCATCGGCCCGACCACGCTGGCGCAGTACAAGGCCCGCAGCGTAGCCTTGCCACCCAAGCTGTTTTCGCATAACGACCAGCAATCGACGTGGCAGTCGGGCGCGCCGGAAGGCGCCAGCACGGGCTGGGGCGGGCGTATCGGCGACGTCGCGGGGGCCGGCAACGCGAATGCCACCTTCACGGCCATCTCAGCGGCCGGCAACACCGTCTTTCTCAGCGGACGCCAGGTGCGCCAGTTCCAGGTGGGCCAGGCTGGCGCCGTGCCCATCCGCGGCCTGAGCGGCAGCCTGTTTGGCAGCACGGCCGGCGCGGGCGCGCTGCACGCCATCATCAACGAGGCGGGCGGCGACCTGATCGAGCAGGAACACGCGGCCGTCGTGCAACGCGCCATCACCAGCCAGGGCATCCTCGCCGGCGCCATGCTGCCGGCCGGCGCGGGCGGCGTGCCCAATCCCACGCCGTATATCCACCCCGTGACGGGCGTGGCGGGCGTCAATCCCCTGGCCGTGCAATTGCAGACCGTGGCGCGCATCATCGCCGGCCGCGGCGCACTGGGCGTCAAGCGGCAAGTGTTTTATGTGACACTCGGCAGTTTCGACACGCATGACCGGCAGAAAGTCTTGCACGCCGACCTGATGGCCCGCCTGGCCCATGCGCTGGCCTACTTCGACAGCACCCTGGCGGCCCTGCAAGGCGTCGACCTGCGGCGCCAGGTGACGACGTTTACGGCCTCGGACTTCGGCCGCACCTTCAGCAGCAATGGCGACGGCACGGATCACGGCTGGGGCGCGCACCACTTCATCGTGGGCGGTGCCGTGAAGGGCCGCGACATCTACGGCGCCTTTCCCGTCACGGGCGTGGGCCATGCGCTCGATGTCGGTTCCGGCGCCCTGCTGCCGACCACTTCGGTCGACCAGTACGGCGCCACCCTGGCCAGGTGGTTCGGCGTGGCCGACAGCCAGCTGGCCCAGGTGTTCCCGAATATCGGCAACTTCAGCCAGCGCGACCTGGGCTTCATGACGGCTTGATCGCTAACCGTTCACGGCAACGGTGAGCGTGACCACATAGCCATCGGCCGCATTGCCCGTCACGCTGGCCATCTGCAGGCTGGTGCCGTCGCTGAAGACATTGTCGGTGGCATAGCTGATCTGCGCCAGGTTGCGCACGCTGGCCGTGTAGCCGCTGGCCGTGTAGACCTCGTTCAAGGTCGCCATCGGGAAGGTGAACTGCGAGGTCTTGATGCGGTTCGCGGCGCTGGCCGCCTTCGCCAGGCTGGGATACACCTCGAAATGCACGTGCGGCATGCGTCCCGCGTAGCAGCCGGGAAAGATCGTCGTGAAAGCGAGCTTGCCGGATGCATCCGTTTCCTGCACCCCGCGCAAGTAATTCTGCCCCGTCACGCCGCTCGAATACAGCGAATACAAGCCTTCGCGGTCGCAATGCCACACATAAATGGCGTAGCCGGCCAGGGTGGCACAGCTGCCGCTGGCGTTGATCAGCTGCAACTTGATGCTCAAGGGCACACCGGCGGCCACGCCCGTGGCACCATTGAAGCTGGCGCGGATGTCGCTGCGCACCACGCCAGACTGGTTCAGCACGTTGACGATGCTGCCGCCATTCGTGTTCGTGCCATCGGCGGGATACGGCCCGCCCGTTTCCTCGGGAATCACCGTGCAGGCGCCCGTCGCGGGCGTGTTCAGCGTACCGGTGCCCGAGGTGCCCGCGGCGCTGTCCGCCACCGCGGTACTGCCGGCGTCGGAGCCGCCGCCGCAGCTGATCAGGGGCAAAGTGGCTGCGCCGGCCAGCAGCCAGCGCAGGACCTGGCGCCGTTCGGCCGCCTGCCGATGCATCATTTCGAGGTCGGATGCCAGAGCGTGATCATGTAAGTCCATACATACTCCATCAAGTGGGGCAAGCCCGCGAATGCCGGACTCAGGCTGGCGCACAGGAACAGGGCCTGCCTGGCCCGTTCCGGCAGCGCTTTCCTGGCGACAATGGCGAGCTTGCGTTCCATGGTTCAGGCCGTTGTATTGACCAGGTTGCCGCTGGACGACAGGCTGCCGCCCGCGTGCGCCGCGCCCAGGCTGCCCGAAAGCGCCTGCAAGAAACTGCTCAATTTGCTACTGCCGCTGGTGCCACTGCCGCTGTCGTCGGCGCCCAGCGCGCTGAGCAGGCTGGCAAAGCTCGATTGCAAATCCGTTACGCTGCTATCGCTGCCGTCGGCACTGCCGCTGCTGGCGGCGCTGTCGCCGGACGTGGCCGCAAGCTGCTGCAGCAGGCTTTGCAAGTCCGATTCGATATTGCCGGGCCCGCCGCTGCGCGCGCCACCGCCGGGGCGGCGGCCCGGACGGCGGTTCGGCGCCCTCTTCCGGCGCGGTGGCGCTGCCGCCGCTTTGCGCATGCAGGCTGCCCATCAGCTGGTGCAAAAAGGCGCCCAGGGCCTGGCCCGCGTCGCTGCCGCTGGCTGCGCTGGCGGCTGCGGCATCCGTCGTGCCGTCACTTTCGCTATCGCTGGCGGACACGCCTATCGATGCCAGGGCGCTGGATATGGCATCCAGAAAGGCGCCATCGTCCGGCTTTGTCGGCGGCGTGCCGCCGGCGCTGACGCTATTGGTGCTGCTACCGCCGCTCAGGCGGCTGAACGCGCTCAGCTGGCTGGCCGCGCTGGTGGAACTCAAGGCACTGATGCTCATGCTGTCTCTCTGTGTGGTGGATGGGTCATTGCGGGTGGCGCGGTCCGGGACCGGGACCGGGACCATCTTCGCGCTGCTGCTGCGCCTGCTTGCGCTGCTGCGGCGTCAGCAAGGCCAGCAATTGCTGTTCCAGCCGCGCCTGCTGCAAGCTGATCGTCGCCATGGCTTGCGCCGCCGTGTTCGCCAAGGCGCTGGCCCTGGCATCGTCATAAGCGGACGAGGACGCCAGCTCGCGCAGTTGCGCATGGGCCTTGTAGGCGATCTTTTGCTGTTCGCGCAGCAAGGGCGCCTGGGCATAGGTGGCGGCAAAGACCTTGTCCTGCTGTGCTTCGCTCAGTTCGATACCGTGCAGATACGGCGGCAAGCCTTGCCCGCCGGGACCGGGGCCGGGGCCGAAGCCGGGACCGCGCGGCGGCCCTTCCATGGCGAGCGGCGGCGGGCCGTCGGGCGCCGGACCGTGCTGGGCCAGGGCCAGCAGCGGCATGCTGCAGGCCGACAGCAGCACCAGGGAGAGGGCAATACTCAGGTATTTCATGGGAGTTTCCTTTCGTGGCGATCAGCCTTGATTGTCGGCGTCCGGCATGTAAAGCAACGTTAGGGCCGCGTAAAAGCGTGTAAAGGAAGGCGCCAGAATGTAAGCGCAAGTATGTAAAAGCGGGTAAAACGCCGCTGAACGGCCCCGTTTGGCTGCTATCATCAGGCGATATCCACCGGAAAAAAGCACAGGCATGAGCAAGGTTTTGTTAATTGATGACGACGTCGAACTGGTCGGCATGTTCCAGGAATACCTGACGCAGGAAGGTTTCGATGCCAAGGCCGTGCACGACGGCGAACGGGGCGCGGCCGAAGCACTGACGGGCCTGTACGCCATCGCCATCCTCGACGTCATGATGCCGCGCATGAATGGACTGGAAACCTTGCGCCGCATTCGTGCCGGCAGCACCCTGCCCATCCTGATGCTGACGGCGCGCGGCGATGACACGGACCGCATCGTGGGCCTGGAACTGGGCGCCGACGACTACGTGACCAAGCCCTGCACGCCGCGTGAACTGACGGCGCGCATCCGCGCCATCCTGCGCCGCTCGCAGGCGGCGCCGCAGGACAGCGCCGGCATGGCGCCGCTGGCGGTGGGCCAGCTGACGATGTGGCCGGAACAGCGCCGCGCCGCCTGGGCCGGCACGCATCTGGAACTGACGAGCACTGAATTCAACTTGCTGGAAGTGCTGGTGCGCTATGCTGGCAAACCCGTGAGCAAGAATCAATTGTCGGAACTGGGGCTGGGTCGGCCGATGGCCCGCTTCGACCGCAATATCGACGTGCACTTGAGCAGCCTGCGCCGCAAGCTGGGCAGCCTGGCCGATGGCCGCTCCTGCCTGCAAACCGTGTACCGTCTCGGCTATCAGCTGATCAAGGAGTAAGCGTGGGCCGGCTGTTCTGGAAGTTTTTCCTGTGCATCATGCTGGCGCAAGTGACGGCCACCATCGGCATCGGCGGCACCTTCTGGCTGAAGAACCGCGCCGCGCAACAGGAGCGGGCGCTCGACATCGACACCAGCCCGCCCGCGCAAATGGCCATCGAAGCGGCCAGCGCCACCCTGGAAGCGGGCGGCAGCGCAGCCTTGCGGCAATTTCTCGGCAAGATGGGGCGCATGCGCGTGTTTGCCGTCGATGCGCAGGGCCGCGAACTGATGGGCAGGCCCGTCCATCCCGCCATGCTGAACAAGGCGCGCGCGCTGCTGGCACAGCAGCAGCCGCACCCCGTGGTACGCGAAGCCAGCAGCGCCGATGGCAAGCGCTACCTGCTGTTCCTGCCATCCTCCGAACGCTTCCGCAATGCCGAGGCAGGCGCCGCGCGCGATACCCTCAACGCCGTGACGATGACGGGTCCGCTCGGCATGCCGCGAGGACCACGCCCGAACGAGGCGGGCGCAGCGCCGCGCGCCGATTACCAGCGTGGCCCGCCGCGCGAGATGGGCGGCATGGGCGGCATGCCGCCGGGACCGCGCATGGACGCGCCGTTGCGCACCTTCATTCCGCTGGCGGCCGCCATCGCCGCCAGCCTGCTGTTCGCCTTCCTGCTGGCCTGGTATTTCGCGCGTCCCATCCGCGACCTGCGGCAGGCGTTCGAGGCCGCGTCGCACGGCAACCTGGCGCCGCGCTTCCAAGCCAGCGGCAAGCGCGGCGATGAACTGACGGACCTGGGCCGCGATTTCGACCGCATGACGGGCCGTTTGCGCAGCCTCATGGATAGCCAGACGCGCTTGCTGCATGACGTATCGCACGAGCTGCGCTCGCCGCTGGCGCGCCTGCAGGCGGCCATCGGCCTGGCGCACCAGCAGCCGGACAAGATGGCCGCCTCGATGCAGCGCATCGAACGCGAAAGCGAACGCATGGATAAGCTCATCGGTGAACTGCTGACACTGTCAAGACTGGAAGCGGGCGCCGTGCATGCGGGAGAAATGCATGCGGGCGCCGGGCAGGCAGGCGCCGTACATGCGCATAGCGAGCACATCTGCATCGCCGACCTCGTGCACGACATCGTGGAAGACGCCCGCTACGAGGCGGGCGCGCGCCAGGTCGCCATCGAGGTGACAGGTGATGGCGCCAGTCTGGACACTGTCGTTACCGGCCAGCCCGAATTGCTGGCCCGCGCCGTGGAAAACGTGGTGCGCAATGCCGTCAAGCACAGCCCGGACGGCGCCAGCGTACGCGTGCATATCGCGCTGCACGATGGCGGCCAGCAATTGCGCATCGCCGTACTGGACCGTGGCCCCGGCGTGCCGCAAGCCGACCTGGCCAGCATCTTCGAGCCCTTCTTCCGTGCCAGCAATACCCAGCACAGCACGGACGGCCACGGCCTGGGCCTGGCCATCGCCCGTCATGTGATCAGCGCCCATGGCGGACGCATCGCCGCCAGCCTGCGCACTGGCGGCGGCCTGTGCGTGGAAATGCTGCTACCCGTGAAAACGCCAGGCTGACCTAGCGGCGCGCCTGGCGTTGTTGACAGCCGATGCGCCGTTACGCCTGCGTATCGATGGTGCTGCCCAGGGTCGACGAAGTCGATTTTGCCGGACTCGCCGCCGTATCGGCGGCACCGGCTGCCTGCGTCGTTTGCTGCGCCTGCGCTGCCGCAGCTTGTAGCTGGGCAATTTGCGCCTGCAGGGCCTGGATTTGCTGCGCCAGTTGCTGCTGCAGCTTTTGCGACGCCTCCGTCTGCTCGCCCTTCTGCGACTCCGTCAATTGTTTTTGCGCCGCCGTGATCTGCTTTTGCAGCGCCGCGATCTGCGCGCTGCTGCCGGAACCGCTGCCCGAACTGCCGCCTGCCGCGCTCACCGCCCCGCCTGATCCGATTGCCGCTACCATAGTGCCTCCCGTCTGTTTCAATACTCCAGTTAACGGCAGGCACGCGCGGCAGGCAGAGGGTGGCGAGTGTAAAGCCACGTAAAGGCGCGTAAAGACGCGGCACGCGCACACTTGCCCCGTTGCCTGAAAAGCTGGCACACTGGACGCCCCACCTTATGCCGATGAGCAATGACCATGCCCCTGCTGCCCGCCCTGCCAGACCTCGTCCCCCGCCAACGCTGCGGCGTGATCGAGTTTCCCGTCCACCACATGCGCGGCGGCACGTCGACGGGGCTGGTCTTGCATGCGGCATCCGTGCCGGCCGACCTGGCGCTGCGCGAGGAATTGCTGCGCCACCTGATGGGCACGCCCCAGTCCGGCCAGTTGCCTGGCAACCGGCAGCTCACGGGCCTGGGACGCGGCGCGCCCACCAGCAACAAGGTGTTTCTCGTGGACGTGGAGCGCCACGAGGGACAGCCGCGCCTGGTCAGCACCCTGGCGCAGCTTGCAGGCGGGCATGCCGATATCGACTGGAGCGTCAATTGCGGCAATATGTCGTCCGCCCTGCAACTGTGGGGGCTGGACAGCGGCGTCATCGAGGCGCTGGCCATCGGCATGCACGCCATCGATATCCGCAACACGAATACGGGCGTGCTCACCACCTCGCGCATGGCGCGCGAACTGGACGGCAGCTTTGCGGCGGCCGGCATCCCCGGCGTGCCTGGCAGCTTTCCCCGCGTCGACCTGTTCCTGCACGACCCGGTGGGCGCCAAGACGGGACAGCTGCTGCCAACGGGCAAGGCGCAGGACACGGTGCTGGGCTACGACGTTTCCTGCGTGGACGTGGCCGTGCCCATGGTCATCGCCTGCGCGCGGCAATTCGGCAAGACGGCGCAGGAATCCATGGCGGAGCTGGAAGCGGATCACGCCTTCATGGAGGCGATCCGGCAAGTCTGGAGCGCGGCAGGCCTGCTGATGGGCTTGCGCCATCGCGACGGCGCATTGATGACGCGCGAAGCACTGGCGCGCAGCGAAACCATCCCCAAGTTCTGCATCGTGGGGCCGGCGGCGGCAGAGGGAAATATCGCGGTGCGCTACTTTACGCCGCAAGCGGGCCATGCCTCGCTGGCTGTCTCGGGCGGCTGCTGCCTGGCGGCCGCGTGCCTGATCCCGGGCACGGTGGCGCACGCGCTGGCGCGCGGCGTGCCGCCCGTGGCATTGAACAAGACGGAAATCGGGATCGGCATCGAGAATCCGGCCGGCATCCTCGGCACCAGCATCGTCGCGCATCGGGAAGCGGCGACGGGCAGTATCGTCATCGGCAGCGCGGCCTACCGGCGCAGCGCGCAAATCCTGCTGCGCGGCCACGTGCCGCTGTACCAGGCGTCGCCGGCACTCACAGCCTGGCTGCAAAAACAGCTGTCAGCCCGGCTTTGAGGCGAGGCAAGCAGAGCCAATGCGGGCAAGGCTGGCGCCCTGCCCGCGACCAAGCGATCAGGTCTTCGGCAGGGTCACGCCGACCTGGCCCTGGTATTTGCCGCCACGGTCCTTGTACGAGGTCTCGCACACTTCATCGGACTCGAAGAACAGCACTTGCGCCACGCCTTCGTTGGCGTAGATTTTCGCCGGCAATGGTGTCGTGTTGGAAAACTCCAGGGTCACATAGCCTTCCCATTCCGGTTCGAACGGCGTGACGTTGACGATGATGCCGCAGCGCGCATAGGTGCTCTTGCCCAGGCAAATCGTCAGCACGTTGCGGGGAATGCGGAAATACTCGACCGTGCGGGCCAGCGCGAACGAGTTCGGCGGGATGATGCAATAGCCTTTGCCGGACACGTCAACGAAGTTGTTGGCGTCAAAATCCTTCGGGTCGACGATGGTGGTATTGATGTTGGTGAACAGTTTGAACTCGTCGGCGCAACGGATGTCATACCCATAGCTGGAAGTGCCGTAGGATACGATGCGGTTGCCGTCGCGTTCCTTGACCTGGCCCGGTTCGAAAGGCTCGATCATGCCCGTTGTTTCCGCCATGCGGCGTATCCATTTATCGCTTTTAATCGTCATCGCTGGGGCATCTTTCTAGAATATCGGAATGGCTGGGGCGGCGCGCCTCAAGCAGGCGCGGCCCGGATGGCAGGATTTTACGCGAAAATCCGCCGTTGTTGGCCCCCGCGCCCTGAAAATCCTTGCCGACGGATTATCGCTTCGCCAGCAGTGCCGTGATCATCTCGCGCACCACTTGCGCCGTCAGCTCTGGGTTTTCCATCGGAAAAAGATGACCACCGGGAACTTGGCGGAAAAAGGGACCGACCAGCTTGCGCGTGGCTTTCAAGCCCGCCTGGCGGCATTCCACCGATTCCGTGCCGCCGATAAAACCGATGGGCACGGGAAAGCCATCCTTGACGAGGCCGCCGATATGGTGCGGCAGGCTGCGGTACACATCCGTTTCCACTTCGCGCGTAAAGCGCAGCTGCACCCCTTGCGCATGGGGCGCCAGGCCGCTGTCGATGTAGTCGCGCAACACTTGCGGCGCCCAGATGGCAAACATGTCCTTGGCGGCAAAGTGTTCATAGGCGGCCTGGGCATCGGGCCACAGCTTGCGCCGCCTGGCGGAAAAGCGCGCCGGCGAGAAGCGCTCGCCCAGCGCCGTGTTGCGCGCCAGGCGCACCAGCAACGCGCGCCAGCCCGCCACCACGGGCGAATCGAGCAAGACCACGCCGCGCACCAGGTCGGGCCGCTGCTTGGCCACCATGACGCTGAGCATGCCACCGAGCGAATGGCCGACGAGGATCACGGGCCCGCTGTAGCGGCGCTCCAGGTCATCGATATATTCGCGCACCAGCTCGGGCCAGCCCGTGCTGACGGGATAGGCGGGGTCGTGCGCATGCATGTCGAGCGCCTGCACCTCGAAGTACTGGCCCAGCAAGCCGAACAGCTTGCGGTAGGTGCCGGCAGGATAACTATTGGCGTGGGCAAAGTGCAGCTGCGGGAGTGTCATCGTGGGGCTGTGCCGGTAAATGCGATAGGCAATTGTAATGGCATGCCGGCAAGACGTATCAGAGGGAGGACTCTAATTGCTGCCGCGCCACAGCCAGGCCTGGCACGAAGGACGCCAGCACGGCACCCAGTTCCGCCATCGATTCCACCACGCAAAACGCCTCGTCAAACGCGTAATCGCGGTTCATGGCATTGCGCAGGATGATGCACTCGAGCCCGGCAGCATTGGCGGCGCGCAAGCCGCGCGGCGAGTCTTCCACGGCCACGCAGTGGGCCGCGTCCAGGCCCAGGCGCTGCAAGCCCAGCAGATAACCATCGGGCGCCGGCTTGCTTTCCCCATACCTTTCGCGCGTCAGCACGAAATCAAAGCACGCGGCCATGCCGCTGGTCGCATGGCTGAGCTGAAAATGCTGCTCGTAGGCACTGGTGACGACGCCCATGCGCACATGCGGTCGCAACGCTTGCAGCACGCCGTGGATGCCGGGCATTGCCAGCTGGCGCGCCTGGCGCAAACGTTGCGCGAACAGACGGCTGCGTTCGACGCGCAGGCGGTCGACCACGGCGATATCGTGGCCCTGCCCCAGCAGCAAGTGCCAGGCGCCGTAGTTATTGTCCAGGAACCAGTCAAAAAATTGCTTGGGCGTCAGGTCTATGCCATACGGCAAGAGCAAGTCGCGGTTGCTTTCGTAAAACAGCTGCTCGGTGTTGACCAGCACGCCATCGTTGTCCCACAGCACACCCTGGATGGTTTTCATGGCTCGCTTCGGTTCCGGCTGCTTACTTGAAGAAGATGTCGTAGGACAATTTCACGATCAGCAGCACCAGCAGCACCAGGAACAGGATGCGCACGAAGGCGGCGCCACGGCGCACGGCGATCCAGGTGCCCGTCAAGGCGCCCAGGATATTGCAGATGGCCATGGGGATGGCCACCGCGTACAGGACGTGGCCAACGGGAATGAAGAAGGCCAGCGCGGCAATGTTGGTGGCGATATTCACCAGCTTCGAACAGGCCGAGGCAAGGATGAAATCGAAGCCGAACACGCGGATGAACAGGAAAATCAGGAAGCTGCCCGTGCCAGGTCCGAACAGGCCGTCATAAAAACCGATGGCGCCGCCGATGACGACGGCCAGGATGCGTTCGCGCCGGCCGATGGCGCGCCCGGCATGCATGCTGCCGAAATCCTTCTTGATGAAGGTGTAGATTGCCATGACGATGATCAGCACCAGCACCATCGGGCGCACCACCTGCTGCGGCACATAGGACACGGCAGCCGCGCCAAGGAAGGACATGACAAAGGCGCTGACGACAGCCGGCAGCACCACCGTCCACGGTATCGTCACCTTGCCGATGTAGGAGCGGGCGGCAAACATGGTGCCGCAGGCCGAGGCGAACTTGTTCGTTCCCAGCAAGGAAGTCGACGCCATGTTCGGCATCAGGTTGAACAGCGCCGGCAGCTGGATCAGCCCGCCCCCGCCCACGGCTGCATCGATGAGGCCGGCAAAGAAGGCAAATAAACACAGCAGCGAGATGGTCAGCATGATAGGCAGCAAGGAATGGGAACAGGGGCAGTATAGGCGCCGTGGATTTTTCCGGATGCAACTTCATATTGCAGAAATCGCAATCTGGCGTGGCGCTTGACGGAATGCGGTGCGTACGGTCTACTGGCTTCTTTTACCGGGAGCTGCGCGATGTCGATGAAACTGATGTGGGAAATCCGCGCCTTCTGCACGGTGGTGGAAAAGCGCAGCTTCATCCACGCCGCACGCATGCTGGGCAGGTCGCCCTCGGCCGTCACGCGCGCCATCCAGTTCCTGGAAGAAGCCATCGGCGCCGAGCTGATCCTGCGCACGCAAAAGCAGTTCACCCTGACGACGGCAGGCGAAGCCTATTACGCCACGGCGCGGCACCTGCTGGAAACCCAGGCCGAAGCGGAAGATCAGCTGGCGGAGTTGAGCAACTCGCCGCAAGGCTGGGTGCGCATTTCGGCACCGGAAATTCTCTCGCTGGGCTTTTTGCCGAAAGTGGTGGCGCAATTCTCGCGCGACTATCCGAACGTCTCGGTGGACATCCACTTCTCGGACAAGTCGATCGACCCCATCCAGGAAAAGCTGGACTTCGCCATCCGCGGCGCCTTTCCCCAGTCCAGCGAACTGATCGGCTACCCCCTGTGGAATTACCGCCGCTACATGTACGCGTCGCCCGCCTATATAGCCCGCATGGGCGCGCCCGAGGAGCCGGAAGAGCTGGCCGGCCACGACATCATCATGCATTCGGCCCCCCGCATCCTGCGCGACTGGCATTTCGTTTCCACCGAGCGCAACGTGCGCTACCAGGTGCAGCCGCGTTTCCGCTTCACTTCCGGCATCGCCACTTTTCAAGCGGCCCTGGAGGGCGCCGGCATCGTGCGCCTGGCCAGCTGGCTGGCGGAGCCGGCCGTGGCCAACGGCACCCTGCGCCGCGTCTGCACGGCGTACCGGCTGACTTCATCGAAGGAACTGGACCCCAGCATCCATGCCGTATATGGCACCTCGCGCATGGCCAAGGGGGCACGGCTGTTTCTCGAATATGTGAAGCAACGGGGGCTGGAGATACCGGATGAGCGGGCCGATGCGCCGCGCGAGGGGTAAAACACATGGGCATCGCGGCGCCGCATGCCGCAGCCGGATGCCAGTTTAACTGCGTGCCGACAGCCTGCGGAACAGCCAGGGAACGGCGAAAACAAGAAAGAGGAAGAAGGCGAAGAAATACAGGCCAAAAGCCTTCATGACAAAGAAGCCGATATCACCGTCATCCATGAACTTATTTATTATTTTTTGCACGACGAAACTGTAAATGGCGTAAATCACTCCCCATTTAACAAGAAACTTAAACGTGGCCAGGCGACGACGCTGATACATTTCAGCAGAATGGCTGGCATTGAGTTGATAGCCAAGGTAGCAGGCAAGCAAAAACAGGCCGATATTAAGGCTATATAAATTGAGTAACATCTTGACTTCATCGACCTCCGGCCCGCTGCCATTGACATGGTAGGACACGCTATAGCCATACACTAGGCTCAGGCAGAAAACCGTGAGGAACAGGAGCCGGAAAGGCTTGGACATGAAACAAAATCCGCCAACCACCACCAGGAAGCCAAGCGCAAACAACATACAAACCCTTCAGTTAATCCTACTTCCCGAGATACCATCCACCTGCGTTTTCCCGAGTGCATCGTCATCGAGCGCGCGCTTGGCGGCAATATGTCGCTAGATAGCCTCGCGCGCCAAAGCTTTGCACTCAGCAGCACGAAGTATAAATAAATTAACCAAAGGAAATATCACACAATGTCACCCACGGCTTTAAAAAGCCTCTGCCACCGTCGAGCAGGCCGGCGCTGGCGCAACGCTTCATGCGTGACGCGAAGTACCGGCCGGCGGCATGCACTGCATGCCTACCGCCCATGCCAATACCTCGGCCGGCTGGCCCGATACAAGCTCACGTCGATATCCTCGCCAAACGCCAGCACCACCGCGCCTTCCACATCCGTACGCAGCCGCACGATGCCCATGTCGCCATAGCGCGCATACACCTGCGCCTTCGGATGCCTGTAGCGGTTGCGGTGTCCCACCTGGAAGATCGCCAGCCCGGGACGCACGGCGTTAAGAAATGCCTGCGTGGAAGACGTGCCGCTGCCGTGATGCGGCGCCAGCAGCACGTCGGCCGCCAGCTCGCCTTGCGCCGAACGCGCCAGCAATTGCGCTTCCTGCGCCGCCTCGATGTCGCCTGCCAGCAAGATGGCATGCTTGCCTGCCGTGATTTTCACGGTGCAGCTGCGGGCATTCGGTTTCAAGGCAATGTCCGTGTGGCTGGCGGGCAAGGGATGCAGCATGGCGAAATGCACGCCGTCCCAGGTCCAGCTCTGGCCCGCCACGCAGTGCAGATAAGGTCGGTGCGCGTCCCGCCGGAACTCGACGGCCGGGTGGCCGCCGAACAGGGACGAGGCCAGCCAGCCCACTTGCACGTTTTCCAGCAGGGACATGGCGCCGCCCGCGTGGTCGAGATCGCTATGCGAGATGATCACACCGTCGAGCTTGGCGATGCCGCGCGCGCGCAGATATGGCACGATGACGCGGCTGGCGCCGTCCGAATCGGCGCTGTAGGCCGGTCCCGTGTCGTACAGCAAGCGGTGGCCATGCGTTTCCACCAGCAAGGCCATGCCCTGCCCCACATCAAAGGCCGTGATCCACATGCGGCCAGGTGGCGGGCTGGACGGCAACGCCGTCAGCAGCGGCAGCCAGCCCAGCATGCCGGCCCAGCGGTGCGGCCAACCACGCGGCGCCAGCAGCCAGGCCGTGCCGAACAATGCCCAGCAAAAACTCCACCACGGTGGCGCGGGTGCCGTCCACACGGCAAAGCGGCGCGCGCCCAGCCATTCCAGCACCTGCGCCAGCATCTGCACGATGGCGTGCGCCAGCAGCAACAGCCAGTCGGAGAACGGCCCGGGCAGCAGGCTACCCGCCAGCGACAGGGGCGTGACGAACAGGCTGATAACGGGAATGGCCAGCGCATTGGCGACGGGCGACACCAGCGAAACCTGTGAAAACAGCAGCATCGTCAACGGCACCAGTCCTACCGTCACCACGTATTGCGTGTGCGCGCCCAGCGCCACGGCCGCGCACAGCCGGCGCCAGCGGCTGGCCTGCGGCGGCAGGGGCGCCATCGTGCGTCCCGCCGTCGCATACAGGATGGTGGCGACGGCGCCGAACGACAGCCAGAAGCCCGGCCACAGCACGGCCCACGGGTCGAGCAGCAGCACCACGCCCAGCGCCAGGCACAGGATATGCACGATGCTGGTGATGCGCCCCAGCCACAAGGCCAGCGCCACCACCAGCAGCATGTACAGGGTACGCTGCGCCGGGATGCCGAAGCCGGCCAGCAGCACATATAAAAAGGCCGCCAGCGCACCGGCCAGCGCCGCCACCTTTTGCGCCGGCAGCCACAGGGGCAATTGCCAGCCGGTAAAGAACGAGCGCCGCCACAGCGCGCCCGCAGCCAGCGCGAACAGGCCCGCGATCATGGTGATGTGCAAGCCGGAAATCGAAATCAGGTGGCTCACGCCCGTGCGGTTGAATACTTGCCAGTCCGACTGGGCAATGGCCCGCTGGTCGCCCACCACCAGCGCGACGATCACGCCAGCGTATTGCCGGCCTTCCAGGCTGCGCGCGATGCGCGTGCGCAGCGCCGCGCGGCTCGCTTCCACCACATTGCCGAAACCGGGCACGAAGGCGGCCAGGCGCACGTTCGGCGTATCGGCGCGCGGCTGCGGCCGCACATAGCCGGTGGCGCGCACGCCCTGCTCCAGCAGCCAGGCCTCGTAGTCAAAGCCCATGGGATTGGCGTTGCCGTGCGGGCGCTGCAGGCGCACGGTCAGCCGCCAGCGCTCGCCCGGCTGCACATCGCCCACGGCGTTCGCCACTTCATCGCGAAAACCCGCATACCAGGACAGGGCGATCAACGGTGGCACCGTTGCACCCACGGCCTTTTCTACGGCAAAATTGAAGCGCATGCCCTGCTCGAAACGGTAAGGCAGGCTGGCCACCGTGCCCGTGACGGTGATGTCCTGGCCTTCATCCGCCAGCGCCAGTTGCGGCGCCATGGCGGCCTGGGCCAGCCAGGCCGCCCAGTAAAAGCCCAGTCCCACGCCACTAGCGAGCGCAACAGCGGCGCGCCAGTGCGCGTGACGGCGCAGCAGCAGGGCCGCC